>JBJXGJ010000133.1:0-20070 GCA_046153805.1 Ferruginibacter sp.
CAATAAAACTATGTTGATACTCCTTTTCATTTAGCCCAAGACCTGGTGATAGCTTTATATCTTTTAATAATACAGAAAGTTCCTCTTTGTTCCTGGTATCAATCCACGCTGTTTGAAATTTTAGCTGTTCGTAAAATGATGTTATTTCTGTAACACGTTTTGCGTTAATCGAAGTGAACCATTTTTGGTCCAAAATATATTGAGCTAGTCTTTCCGGTGTGATTTGTGTAAACCCGATTTGTGAAAAATGGCAAATAAATAGTACAATTATCATCTTTATTGAGATGCCTTTTTTCATGCACTACATATTTTCTGATAAATAATTATTAAACGACATTTTGATTTTCCCAAATCTTTTTTCTGCATTAGATAAAATGTTACGCAAATGATGTATCCTTTTATCCATTTCTTTATTCAATTTTCCATCTAAAAATATTTCTTTTACCAATTCTCCGTCAATTTCCGCTACTTCATTTCGCAAAAAACTTATAAGTTCATCTTCCTTTATAAAGCCGTTTTGAAAATTTTCCAACTCGTCTAATAACTGGTTGTTAAACCTATCTTTTAAAACTTCAGAGAGCCGGTTTTTTAAATGTATGTTTTCTTCCAGCATAAAACATAAAAGGCGTTTCCAGGTATCAGTTTCATATTGTAATTGCTTTAATTTAAGCCCTGGCACACCATCCATGTTTAATTTGCTTCTAATATTCGTTTCTATAGGAGGATACATTTTTTTATGTGCAAGATATTTTGGTAATATGGGATAAGTAAGAATACTCATTAGCCTTACAAGTGATTTTCGTCAGCATAAAAAATATTTTGTAGAAATATAAAAAAAATATTTTGGGCTATTTAAATGCAAATCAAAATGTGCTGAATTTTCTATTTTCAAAGGGCGAAAAAACATCATGCGAAAATTACTTCTGAAATGTAAGAACTGCATTTCGGGCTATCAAAATCAGCTTACATCTTTTCTAATATTTCAATAAAAGTTTTATTTGATAAGCATATATGAGAATAAAAATGCCCCGTTACATTTCGCAACAGGGCTATGTAAAGCCAAGCCAAAGCCGGCTTATTTTACAGCTACTAATCTAGCTGTATGTGTTTTAGCTTCCTGTTTTCTGGGTAATGAAATATTCAATACACCATCTTCATATTTCGCTTCAATATTTTCAATATTTATTTCTTCGGGTAGGGTAAAACTGCGGCTAAAAGAAGAATAGCTGTACTCGTTTCTGGTAAATCTTTTATCTGTTTGTTCTTTATTCTCTTCTTTTTCGCTGCTAATGGTTAGCATATTTCCATCAATGGCAATATTAAAATCTTCCTTTTTTAATCCAGGTGCAGCAAGAGATACGGCATATTTATCTTTGCTTTCCGTTATGTTAACCGCGGGTACATTCATAGCACTGCCTAGTAATCCATCGTCTTCAAACCACTCGTTCCATGGTTTAAAAAAGTTGTCAAATACGGATAATTTATGACCATTTCCGTTTGTTTTTGCTAAAGCTTGTGTTCCCATTTTGTCCTCCTCTTTTTTTGATTAATAATAAATTTACAATACGAATATATTGTATAACAAAAGCCATATCAATGATTTTAGTCAGTAGAAAAAATGAGATTTGTCATTAATATTTCTAGTGTATAGGGGGCATATGGAATATTAAAAAAATTACCATAAAAAATGCCTTCCGTAAAAAGCACTTTTTAAATAAATTGCCAATTTTGTTATCCTTGTATGAGCATGCAAAGTGAATCTTCTTTCGCAAGTACAGCATGTTGTTCGTTCACCGGTATTTCAAACTCATCGTAGCAGGATAACAATTGTTCTGTTGTTTCACTTTTATAGATCACTTTGCCTTTTATTACAACTAGTTTGGTTGGCACATGCGCCTTGTGTTCTTTTAGCAGCATATCCTGTTTAAAAGCAAGCACAAGCACTTTAAAATCTTCTTTTTTATACAACGCTTTTGCTACAGGGCGGTTTTTTATTTCTAGTTCATCTAAAACATCTTGTATGATCATTGTATTTTTTGCTTTGAATGAAGAAAATAGTAAAACTCAAGCCATCCTTAATTTAGATACTACATAGTGTTTGATAAAAAGCGATAGAACGCCGTTTTATTTTTTGCAAATTCCTTTTCAAACGATTCGATCAACTCGCCAAGGTTATCGTCTACTTTTGCCATTCTTACGTTTATAAACAACGGCTTTTCTGACGCAGATTTCATAGCGGCATCCTGCTGAAGATTTACATTGTGTTGCAACTGATCTAAGTCTTCATTGAGGACAATAAATTTGTTTTCAAAATGCTCTATTTCTTTGCGTATGTCTTCACCTGTGTTTTTCGTTGAAATTTCTACCAGTCTTTTTTTAAAATAGGGTATTTCAGTTTTATAAAATTGAAGGGTTCTTGTCCAGTCCTGGCAAAGCAGGTGTAAATGTGCTGTAGTATGTTTCACGTGTGTTATAATTTTATACTTTTTTACAAACTCATATTCATAGAAATAACCGCATAATAAATAGCCCATCCAACAAAGCCGATAACGATGGCCCAAACCCACGCAGGTATTGATCTTGGTGTTTCACTTCCTTCAATTAAAAATACCTTTTGGTCGCCCTTGCCATACGCATTTATCATGATGGGTATTACGCCGTCAACAATATCGTGTTCGTTCAAACCTTCCACCGCTACAGATGGACCATTGCGCACAACAAAAGGTATTTTTCTGATACCTTCTTTGCCAAGCGGGTCTTTGCTCACAATTTTCAAAACATGGTCACCATCTACCAATTTTTTTGTATCCAGTTCAAAATTAATCGGCGCCAGGTATTCGCCGTAAGGCTTTAATTCATCATCTAAAAAAATTAAAACTTTGCTTTGGTTACTAATCATTGCTCAAAATTTAAAATGGAATATTTAATATGATCGTTGTTTTTTTCATTAGGCTTCACTAGGTATTTTATGGTAAATATTAAAGTGAGCAATACAGAAATGATTGCAATGGCTACTGCAACATAATCCCAATTACTTGTAGGGCCTGCGCCATGGGTGATACTGCCAAAAACTGTTTTAGCTTTTGCTCTTTCGCATACCGGGCAGGCGTTTACAAAAAAAACAGCGAACATTAACAATAAAGCAATTAGTATTTTTTTCATAATTAGTTTATTTTGCAGATGCCTTTATTTTTACAAAATCCATTATCTTTTTTATTTCTTCAGGTGTTACTTTTTTGCCTGTATTGCCCCAGCTTGTTCTTTCGTAATTTATGATTGCTGCTACATCATTTTCAGTAAAATTCATGTTTGTGCCTACAGCAGCCATTGCACCATACTCGGGTCTTGCATCATATCCATTCATAATGATATCTACATACAATTCAAGGTCTGTCCCACTTACAATTGGGCTTCCCTTCAATGGTGGAAATGCACCTTTAAGCCCTTCGCCCGTTGGTTGATGACAGCTCTGGCAGTTGGCAGCATAAAGGGTTTGGCCATTTGCGCCCGCGGCAGACGTGCCTGCAGCCGTAACCTGTTGCTGATCGTTTTTGTATAAAAACTGCATAGGTTTAGTACCATCCGGCAGTGGTGTTTGTTTAAGCGTAAGAAGATAAGCGAGTAGTTGAAGTGCTTCTTTTTTAGCTACTACTTTCCCTGTTCTGCCACCCAAAAAATTTGTCGGCATGCTAACTACCACATCTGTTTTAAGCGCAGAATCTTTTACCTCGAAAAGCCATTCGTAAGAGGGCATAATTGATTGTGGTATTACTGAGCGTGGGTTAAACAGGTGCATTAAATGCCAGTCTTTACTTGATTGTCTTTCTGCAACATTTGTAAGATCAGGACCCGTTCTTTCTGTACCCATTACAGTTGCTGTGTTTTGCCAAATGTTCATGCGTTTAAGGTTTGCGTAGTCTGAAGCAATGCCAGGGCGGGAGCCAAACATTTTATCCATATCTACGTTTCGTACCTGCTGCGAGTGGCAACCAACGCAGCCTTCCGCCACATACACACTTTTGCCTGCCAGCGCATCCCCACTTAGCGGCGTAGAGCCAGGTAACGGCGCATTGTTTTTTTGGTTTTGTAATGCAGGCATGATAACAGTCACATACGTGAGTGTAAAAAAAAGCAACCCGGCAATTGAGTATAATTTTTTATGGTCGTTAAAGACATTCATTTTTGTAAAGTATTTGTTGGTTAAACTAATGGCACTGCAACTGGCGCTTCGGCCAAATTTAATTGGTTAAATGCTTCATTTTTTACATCAATTGGTTCTATTTCTTTTGTAACCATTTTATAAAAATTATATGCAAAAACAATGTGCGATATAAACATAAGGCTTCCACCAACCGCACGCCATACCCAGTATTGAAACATCATCACCACACTGTCTATAAAAGGTTTCCCGTCCATCCACATAAGGCCTCTTAAAGTTGCTCCGATAGACAATGGCACTACATAAAAAATTAAACCAATAAAAGCTATCCAGAAGTGTGCGCCTACAAGGTGTTGTGGAGGCTCTTTACCCGTAAGGCGGGGCACAATAGCATACATGCCACCCCACAAAGTAAAAGTTATAATGCCGTAGAACCCTGCGTGCGCATGGGCTACCGTAAAATCTGTAAAATGCCACAACAGGTTTGTAAATTTAAAAGCCTCTACAGTTCCCTGCATGGACACGAGAAAATAATATACGACAGCTACCACAAAGAATGGTAATGTATAGCTGCTGTTAATTTTGTTCCAATGCCCCTTGAACGTCATGGTGAAATTGATGGTCGCTGCTACCACAGGAATGATCATGCCTGCACTGCCAACGATAGCAACTGTTTGAAGCCACCATGGTATGGCACTAAATACAAAGTGATGTGTACCTATGATGGTGTAAAAAATTATTTGTGTCCAGAAAGCGAGAATACCTAAACTGTAAGCATAAATGGGTTTATTTACCTGTTGTGGAATAAAATAATACAACAAACCAACCGTAAATAGGGTAAACCACATGCCCACCCCGGAGTGCATAAAATAACCCTGTACAATTGTTTCACCAATGCCATTTTGCCAAAAAGGTAAATAGGCTGTGAGGGCAACAATAATTGTAAAAAGAATAGCAGAAATAATGAACCAGTTAGAAATGTATATTTCTTTCGTAGTCCGTTTTGCTACGGTCATAAAAAAATTGATGAGTGTGAGAATAAGTGCTACGGCAAAAAATGCCATTACAGGCCATGTATATTCTCTAAACTCACCGCCACCATTACTAATGCCTGCCATGAGCGATAAAGAACCTGCAATTACCATAATATTTGTACAGATAAGCGCTATCCAGCCTAGCTTTATACTGAATATTTTTGTGTTGCTTACGGTGGGCACTACATAATAACCAAGCCCAATCATACCAAGTGAAGCCCAGCCCCAAAAAACAATATTTGTGTGCACGGGTCTTAGTCGTCCAAAACTTAACCAGCTGATATGATCAGCATCTGGTGCTACAAATTATATCCCCAGGTATTCGCCAATGCCGCTGCCAAGCACAAGCCAAAAAGCGGCACAGCCAATGTAACATAAAATGAGTTTGGTAATATCTGGTGGCAGCGAGGGCCGTATGGCAGCTTTTCTTTTTGTCGCCGTAAAGTGTGTAGCATGTTTGTCACTAATGTTGCTTAAAATACCCTTCGTATCTTCTGCCTTTTCTGTGCCTGCAAGTTCGCTGTGTGTAAGTTTATAGTCCGGGAGGCTGTCTTTTTTTATCAATTCTTCCTCTATACTATGGTCGTGCATTTTTGTAAGATATTCTGCAAACTCTTCTGCTTCCTTTCTTTTGTTGGTATTGGCATAATTTCTCACAGCGTTGTTGGCCTTGGTAAGTGCAAATATTGCTGCAAGTAAAATTGGTATGAGTAAAATAACAATAGTAATAATAATGCCGGGCTGGCTCATTAAATTTTTATTGCTAGCCGTCTGTGCAAAAATATTGCTTGCATTAAAAAATAAAATGGCTAGTAAAACAGCTGTTTTTATTTTGCCGCAACCGCCATCGTCCTTGCATTTTCCACAACATTTCTTTTTGCTTTTTAGCTGTACAAATGCATGCACTTGCTTTCTGTCAAAGTTTTTTAGGTACTGTGTAAATTTTATCGGAACAGCCTCTTTTTTCCAGGCTTTGTTTTCAAAAACCTGCTGCTTAAAATCATAGTATAATTTGGCAATGATCAGTAGCAATGGAATAATGATAAGCAAAGCCATTATCCATAACCCGAATGAATTTTCGTTTGCTGCAATAATATTATCTGCTAGCTGTGCATTTGCTGCCACCGCGGTAAATAGTAGAAGTAAGGTTGTTGTGAACTTTTTTAATGTGGTCATGGGTACGGTTACTTTTTTGGTGATGATTTATTGCGGCTGGTTTGTAAGAATATAAGTACAACTGCAAAAAATAATTTCATTGGCAAAGATGAAGGCAGGCTGTTTTTTACGTGCTGACGTACATCAAAATAATGGCTGATGTATGTCAGTTTTTATTTGTTTGAAGGGGTCTTTACAGGACAATAATATTTACAATTCGTTTTGGTAACGCCCACTTAATTTCTGTATTTTTATGCGGAACAGTATTTCTTTAATGCGACCATCTTCTTCTAAAATACTGGTTACTTCGTGCTCATGGGCATGCACTGAAGTTGGGGTAAGCAGAGAAAATTCTTTTTTTAAAAGTACCTCTAGAGCTTCTTCTGCATCTTTATTTTTTAACTCTTCAAACTCGCCGTAAACAATTACACTTTGCCAGTTGCGCATATTGAGCATTTGGTCCACTTCAAAACATACATCGGGGTTTTTTCTAATCACTTTTAGCTTTTTCCCCATATTGGTTTGACCATAAATATAAACACCGTCGTAACTAAAAGATATAGGTACAATATAGGGTTGCTTCCCATCTGTGCAGGCAAGTCTACCTATCGACTTGCTGCAAAGCAGGTTGTTAACCTGATTGGTATCTAATTTTCCTATCATATTGTTTAATTTTAAACAAAAGTAAAAAGGGTTAATTGTGAAAAGAATGATACAAATCATACAAATGGCTGATTGTATGTATGGCATATTTATTTTGTGGATTGCAAAAAAGTTTGCATTTGCTGGTATTCTAACCAGTGTTTAAGTAATCGCTTTTTGTTTAGGTTTTCGATGCTGCAAGTGAATCTGTATTTTTTTCATCCATATCTCTCATTACATTTGCGCAGCAGTAAGAATTGCAAAAGGAGAGATTATGGCAAATAAAAAAAAGTGTGTAGAAACCATAGCCGTGCATGGTGGGCACAACGAACAAGTTTCTGGCAGCGATATAGTACAACCCATACATCTTTCTACTACTTTTAAAAGAAGAGCAAACGGCACGCTGAATGATTACGTTTATTCCCGCGCAGGAAACCCCAACAGGCTTACCGTTGAAAACAAAATAGCGGCACTAGAAGAAGCTACTAATGCCATTGCATTCTCATCTGGCCTAGCTGCAGTAAATGCATTGTTTGAAAACATACTTGAGCCGGGAAGCCATATTATTATTCCCGATGATTGCTACCATGGAACACGCTATTTGATGGACAAGTTTTTCAGCCGCTGGCAGGTAAGTTACAGTGAGACGGATATGACGGTGATTGAAAATATTGAGCGGCTGATACAACGTAATACAAAACTGATATGGTTAGAAACACCATCTAACCCACAATTGAAAATTGCAAATATAAAAGCCATCGTTGCACTGGCAGCAAAACACAACATCACCACGGCCTGTGACAATACTTTTGCAACATCAATTTTGCAAAAGCCTTTGCAAATGGGTATAGATTATGTCATGCATTCCTCTACCAAATTTTTTAGCGGCCACTCAGATATTTTAGGTGGTGTTGTGTGCACCAACCACACAAACGAAACGGCAAACAATATAAGAGAATACCAGGCTACAGCGGGTGCAGTGCCTTCTCCATTCGATTGCTGGTTGCTAAATAGAAGTCTGGCAACTTTCCCGTTAAGGCTGGCCGCACAATGCAGCAATGCGGCCATTATTGCAGCATTTTTACAAAGCCATTCAGGCATTGAAAAAGTATTTTATCCGGGTCTTGCCTCTCACCCCAACCACGATATTGCAAAACAACAAATGACAAACGGCTTTGGCAGCATTATCTCCGTGCTGGTAAAAGGCGGGTTGCAGGAAGCACTGAATGTAGCTGGCAAATTAAAAATATTTAAACACGCAACAAGTCTCGGTGGAGTAGAGAGTCTCGTCGAACATCGCAAGACTGCTGAAGGTAAACACCCCATAAGCCCGGAAAATCTACTGCGTATTTCTGTAGGCATAGAAAATGTGAATGACCTCGTAGATGATTTGGAAAATGCACTGCAGTAATTTTTAAAAATTATCCAACATTACTAATACACTCTAAGCAATTGTCCTAAAAGTTAAGTTTATTCTTAGCGTTTGCACTTTTTTAGTGGGTGGCATTCTATGTAGCCAATGGGTTTGGGTTTTGCCCTGCATTAGCAACAAGCTGCCATTTTCCAGCAGTACAGATACTGTTTCTTTGTCTGCTTTGTGCCTAAATAGAAAGGTTCGTTCTGCGCCGAAACTTAAAGATGCAATGGCACCATCTTTTTTAAGTTCTTTTTCTGCATCGCTGTGCCAGCCCATTCCTTCATCGCCATTGTGGTACAAATTCAACAAACACGAATTGTAGTTTTCGCCTGTCTGTTGTTCGGATATTTTTTTTATGTCTAACAATTCTTTGGTCCATGGCAATGCTTTTTTTGTCGTTTTCGAATAAGTGTAGTCAAAAGTCTCATCGCCATACCAGCCCACTTTTCTTTTGGTAACAATTAATTTCCCATAAATAAATGATTCGTCGTTCTTCCATTCAACATTTGTAAATAATTTATCGGTGTAGTAGTCGGCTTCCGCGGCAGTAAATATTTTACCGTAATAGTTTACAATCCCGTCTTTTGGTAAAAGATTGGTTGTTTTATTAATTGTGGTACGAAATAAATGCATGCATTAAAATTATCACTTTATTCACTTAAAAGCACTGTGGCAAATTGTTTATATTATTAAGCTATCTCGTTATTTTTTTATATGAAGCATATGATTATAATGGAATTATTTCCGTGTTTCAACATTGGTAAACTAATTGATGGTTTATTTTTGTGCACTGGCTAAAATGCTTTTTTAATTTCGATAACTTTGAAGCACTACAGCATTTTGGCTAGTAAAAATATTACTCACTAATATCAATTTTCAAATGGAGAACAATCAATTGCCGACAACCGATGCGCTTGACATGAATGATTTTACCAATACGCATGATGGTGTTACTGTTGGTGAAGAAAGCAAGTGCCCTTTTATAGCCGGAACATTAATGGAGACAGCGGGTCGCAGTCCAATTAACCGTGACTGGTGGCCTAACCAACTAAAATTGAATATCCTTAGGCAGCACTCAGCACTGAGCAACCCAATGGATAAGTCATTTAACTATGCCGAAGAATTTAAAAGCCTCCATCTTGATGCTGTAAAGAATGATATTTTTGAATTGATGACAACATCGCAAGATTGGTGGCCGGCAGATTATGGACATTACGGCCCATTCTTTATTCGCATGGCATGGCATAGTGCAGGTACTTATCGTATTGCTGATGGCCGTGGTGGCAGTGGATTTGGTACCCAGCGTTTTGCACCCTTAAACAGCTGGCCAGATAATGCAAACCTTGATAAAGCCCGTTTATTGCTCTGGCCAATTAAACAGAAATACGGTAAAAAATTATCGTGGGCAGATCTTATGATTCTTGCAGGAAACTGTGCTTTGGAATCTGCAGGTTTTAAAACGTTCGGTTTTGCCGGTGGCAGAGAAGATGTGTGGGAACCAGCTGAAGATATTTATTGGGGATCGGAACGTGAGTGGCTTGCAGACAAGCGTTATACAGGCGACCGCCATTTGGAAAATCCATTGGCTGCGGTACAAATGGGTTTAATTTATGTGAACCCTGAAGGACCAAACGGAAACCCTGACCCATTTGCGGCAGCAAAGGATATTAGAGAGACTTTTGCACGGATGGCTATGAACGATGAAGAAACAGTTGCATTGATTGCAGGTGGACATACATTGGGTAAATCCCATGGTGCTGCAGACCCATCAAAATACATTGGCTCAGAACCTGCAGGTGCAGGTATTGAAGAACAAAGTCTGGGTTGGAAAAATAGTTACGGTTCGGGCCATGGCGCACACACCATTACTAGCGGCTTGGAAGGAGCATGGACCACAACGCCCACAAAATGGAGCAACAACTATTTTGAAAATCTTTTTGGCTATGAATGGGAACTTACTAAAAGTCCTGCAGGAGCACACCAATGGAAGCCAAAAGGCGATGCAGGTGCAGGTTTGGTGCCTGATGCACACGACCCTTCCATACGCCACCAACCGTTTATGTTAACGACCGATCTTTCTTTAAGAATAGACCCGGCATACGAAAAAATAAGCAGACGTTTTTTAGAGAACCCTGCAGAATTTAATGATGCATTTGCAAGAGCTTGGTTTAAGCTTACGCACAGAGATATGGGACCAAGAGTTCGTTACCTGGGCAAAGAAGTACCTGGGGAGGTTTTGATTTGGCAGGATCCTGTGCCCGAAGCAGACTATGAATTAGTAAACGAAAATGATGTTGCGCAATTAAAAGAGAATATTCTTGCGTCTGGTTTATCAGTTTCTGAATTGGTAACAACCGCATGGGCATCTGCAACTACTTTTCGTGGCTCTGATAAACGTGGTGGTGCAAACGGCGCACGCATTCGTTTAGCTCCTCAAAAATACTGGGAAGTAAATAACCCAACACAATTGCAAAAAGTGTTGGATGTTTTGGAAGGTATTCAGTCATCATTCAACAATGCAAATACCGGTAAACAAGTGTCTATTGCAGACCTGATCGTACTTGGCGGAAGCATAGGTATTGAGCAAGCCGCAAAAAATGCAGGGCATACGATCACAGTTCCGTTTACCGCAGGCAGAACAGATGCAACATCTGAGCAAACTGATGTAGATTCATTTGCCGTGCTTGAGCCACATGCTGATGGTTTCCGCAATTATGCAAAACCAAAATTTAATTTATCGGTAGAAGAAATGCTGATTGATAAAGCACAACTGATGAACCTTACTGCGCCTGAGCTTACTGTTTTGGTTGGTGGTATGCGTGTGCTTAATACAAATTTTAATAACAGCAAGGTCGGCGTTTTTACCCATAACCCTGGAGCGTTAACAAACGATTTCTTTGTAAACCTTATTGATTTTGGTACTACATGGAAGGCAGCATCTGAGGCTAAAGATGTGTTTGAAGGTAGGGATAGAAAAACCGGTTTAGCGAAATGGACAGGCACACGAGTTGATCTTATTTTTGGATCGAACTCAGAACTGCGTGGTATTGCAGAAGTTTATGCCTGCGCAGATGCACAGGAAAAATTTGTAAACGATTTCGTTGCAGCGTGGGTAAAAGTGATGAACGCTGACAGGTACGATTTGGTTTAATAATATTTATTTATTTGAAAAGGCCGACTCTAGATAGGGTCGGCTCTTTTGTTTGGCAAAAAGATTCGACTAGGTCAATTTTTTCATAGACCCGCAATTAAGAATGATGGTTCTCAATGGCTCTATTTTTTACTGCGCTTTAGGTTTTGTAAAATAAAAATCAACGGTTGGGTTTGTATGATACTAAATTAGTATTTATGAAGAAAGAATTTAACGCAGCAGCTTTTCTTTAAAATAATTTAGACGCAGGCTGTCGTTCCAGCCATTGGGGTTTCTATCAAATATTTTACTGCTGTAAAATGCCATGCCTTTTAATGCAGGCAGGCTTCGTATTTTCTGTATCTGGCGAGGCAGTTGTGTCTTATCTTTCCAGGCGGCATTGCTGCCTGCACGGTAATAGCCAATACCTATGTAGCAGTCTTTGCCATAGCTGTGTTTTGCCCACCAATCTGCAAGCGTATTAAAGTCTGCCAGTTTATGGTCTATTTCCCAGTAGAGTTGCGGTGCTACATAATCTATCCAACCCATGCGCAGCCACAGTAAGATATCTGCATAGAGGTCATCGTAATTTGTTTGCCCAGCCTTTGTATTACTGCCTTGGGGGTCTACAGATGCATTGCGCCACACGCCAAATGGGCTAATACCGAATCTGCATTTTTTGTTGGTTTCTTTTATAACCTTACCAAGCATTACAATAATAGAATCTGTATTGCTCCGGCGCCAGGTATCTTTGCTCATGCCATTACCGTATTGTCTGTACTTGGCATCGTCAGGAAATTCTTTTGCTGCAATGCGATAGGGGTAAAAGTAATCGTCAAAATGTATAGCATCTACATGGTAACGTGTTACAACATCTTTCACCACATTGGTAACATAGCGTTGCACATCTTTATTACCTGGGTCAAAATATTTTCTATCGCCGTAGGTAATAAACCATTCTGGGTGTATGCGGGTAATATGTGTTGCCGCAACGGCAGCGTTAGTAATGCTAAATACAGCTCTGTAAGGATTCATCCAGGCATGAAACTCCATACCTCTTTTGTGTGTTTCTGTAATCATAAACTCCAGCGGGTCATAGTATGGAAATGGAGGTTGCCCCTGCACACCTGTAAGCCATTGGCTCCACGGTTCAAATGGTGATGGGTAAAACGCATCTGCTGCGGGCCTTACCTGCACTATAACGGCATTCATGCCATTGCGCTGGTGCATGTTAAGCAGTTTTAAGAAAGCGGCTTTTTGCGTTTCGCTGTGAATAGTAGGCGCATCAGGCCAGTCTATATTATCTACAGTAGCCACCCACACTGCCCTAAACTCGGGTCTCTTCGTTGTTTGTGCTATTAATGAAAATGAAAATATAAGCGAAAATATAAACAGCATTAATTTCATGGGGTGTTAATAAAAAGTAGAAAATAAGATATTAGACACAAGATCGAATCCTAGAAACTTCTCTCATCAATCTTTTAAACTATGAGCTTTATTCCTGCTCCTCTCTCATTTTATCTAATAACTTGTTCAGCATTTTTGCGTCTGCTTCAGTAAGAGAACCGGCAACTTCGTCCATGGTCAGTTCAAATGCATCTAATTTTTCAAGTAATTTTTGTCCTTTGGCTGTAATAGTCACATCTACCATCCTTTTATCTAGTGGACAGGTAATTTTTTTTACAAATGCCTTGGTGATTAGCCTGTCAACAATCCGACTAGTATCGCTCATTTTATCGAGCATACGTTGCCTTATTTGTGATGTAGAAAGCGGTGCTGCAGCTCCCCGCAAAATGCGCAGTATATTAAACTGCTGCTGCGTTATATCTTCCTTTTCAAAAAAAACCTTCAGCCGTTCGTTCATCCAGTTATAGCTGTAAATAAGGTTTATGATAACCTTTTGGTGCTCCGTTCTAAATTTTGGCTGTTTAATATCTTGTTCTAAACTCATAGTGCGTATACAATAATAAAAAAAAAACACAACAATAGCACTGCGGATGTTGACATAACTGATTTTCTTTCGTTAAAAAATCGCATGTCTATATTTGTTGTATGATTTTTTTATCTGTCTGTGGCTCAGAAGTTACTTGGTACATCGTGGTTTTCTGAAAATTCATTGATGTATATTTTTACCAATATTAAAAAATAACTGATAAGCAACGGGCCAAAAATAAGCCCAATAAAACCAAAAAGATTAAGGCCCACAATCACGCCAAGTACGGTTATGAGTGGATGCACATCGCCAATTTTTTTCATAAAACTGATACGTGCCACATAATCTACATTGCCTGTTACCAGGAGGCTGTAAATGCCAAGCCCAATGGCGGGCCAGGTTTGCCCCTGGCTAAAAAGATACAGTACAATAGGCACCCAAATTATCATCGTTCCTACTAGTGGAAAAAATGCAAAAACGCCGGTTACAAAGCCCCAGAGTGCCCAATCGTCCATACCGAATATCCAATAGCCCAACATGGCAAAAATGCCTTGTACAATACAAATAATTGGTATACCTAACGCATTGGCTTTTATCATCATTTTTGTTTCGCTGGCAAGTATATCTACATTATGTGGCTTAAGGGGGATAATCTTGTGTAAATTTTTCTCCATTTCCCTGCCGCCCATTAAAAGAAAATAGAGTAAAAAAAACATCATTAATAAATTACCGAGGGTAGTAGCAGTGCCACTCAGGAGCATAGGTACCATACCCGATATTTTTTGTGTTGCACTCTTTATATTTTCCGGAGACAATACTTTAATGCCAGTTTTGGTTGAAATACTTTCTGCTATTACCTGCACTTTGGCTACAATTGCATTTTGGTTGTGTACGATCTCATTTATTTTGGGGCTTATTAAATTTACAGTGAGGTAAATTGGCAAAGCAATAATAACGAGGTAGAAAAAAATGAAGCCTAGTGCGGTCCATCCCTTCTTCCATTTTCTTTTAAATATGAGGTTAAAATAATAACCCCGGCTTAGTATATAAAGGGTAAAACCGCCAAGCACACCCGGTATAAAAACAGACAACTGTCCTACAAGTAACATGGCTATTAAAATAATAAGGATTAACACAAGTATCTGTGTAATGTGCTGGTTAAATATATTTTTATTCATGTAAATGTTTTTGTGCAATACAATTATTTCCAAACAGATTCACCTTCGCTGCAATTAGCACAAATGTCAATGTTTTTTCTGCTTTTCATAAGCTCGCTTCTAAATTGTTTGTAATTATCATTTTGCCAGATGTTTTTAAACGATTCATTTTTTAAATTGCCCAGCCGGTGCATGGCATCTTTATCAAAACAGCATGGCACCACCAAACCATCCCATGTAATTACATTTGCGTGCCAGAGTTTCCAGCAACGGTTTGCAAATTTATTTTTTGCTTTAAAACTACCATCGCCATTGCGTTTGTAGCGGCTGTATTTTTCGTTAGTGGGTATTAGTTTGTTAGGATCGTTTTCGTAATCGTAAACTTGAGCACTTTTAAAACGTACTTCATCTACCCCAATTTCTTTTGCAAGGCGTTTTATATCTTCTATTTGGTGCTCATTGTGCCTTACCACCAAAAACTGAAAGAAAACAAAAGGCGTTTTACTGTTAAGTTCTTTTTTCCAGTTTACAATATTTTTAGCACCTTCCAGCACCTTATTAAGGTTGCCACCTACGCGGTATTGTTTATAAGCTTCTTGTGTGGTACCGTCTATAGAAATAATCAACCTATCTAATCCACTCTCTACTGTTTTTTTTGCTGCTTCGTCGGTTAAATAATGTGCATTTGTACTTGTAGCGGTATAAATGCCTTTGTCAGATGCATATTTTACCATATCTAAAAACGAAGTGTTTAAATATGGTTCCCCTTGAAAATAAAAAATAAGGTACAAAAGTTCTTTGTGCAGATCATCTATCGTTTCTGTAAAAAAGTCTTGTTGCAGCATACCTGTCGGTCTTGTAAAAGCCCGCAAACCACTTGGGCACTCCGGGCAACGCAGGTTGCAACTCGTAGTAGGTTCAAATGAAATAGAAACAGGGTAACCCCACTGTATCGGTTTATCTAAAATCTTACTTACATAAAAGCTGCTGAGTACTTTTAAACCGTTCCACACCCTTGCAGGTGTAAGCTTGCTTGCAAAATTTTTTGCATCACTAAAATTAAATTCGGGCATGTGTGCAAAAGTACTTAGTTATACTGAAATGACATGTCTCAGATATTAAGTGTCCATCTCATTTACGATAAAAATTCTGGAATAGGCGATAAAAAAATTTAAAATAAAAAGTCAAATAATGCTGATATGATCGGTAGCCTAATCGAATCTTGCGTCTATTATCTTGTAACTTCGCTTCCATGCAATTTTCCCAAGTAATAGGTCAGCAAGATCTTAAGGCACAGCTTACCCATATGATACAACAAAACCGGCTTAGCCATGCGTTGTTGTTTTTGGGCAAAGAAGGAAGTGGCGGTTTGCCCATGGCGCTTGCATTTGCGCAGTATGTTACCTGCGAAAAAAATCCGCTGCAATCATCACGTAAAAAAACAGTTCCTAAAGAAAGTTCTTTGTTTGGTGAAGAAGTAATATTAGCCACTCATAGCCAATCAACGGATAAGTTTCAAGATGCCTGCGGCGTTTGCAGCGCCTGTACAAAAGCTGCGAAAATGGTGCATCCAGATATTCATTATTGCTATCCCGTTATTCCTGCAAAGCCAGGCGATAAACCCATCAGCACAGATTATATAACTGATTGGCGAAGTTTCATAAACAGCAACCCATACGGCAATTCATTCGACTGGCTGCAAAGCATACATGCAGAAAATAAGCAGGGCAATATTACATCAGAAGAATGTGGCGACATCATACATAAAATGAGTCTCAAAAGTTTTGAGAGTGCTTATAAAATTCTCATTATCTGGATGCCCGAATTTCTTGGCAAAAACGGCAACAAACTATTAAAACTTATTGAAGAACCGCCGCCTGATACGCTGTTTATACTTGTTGCAGAAAACGACGCCAATGTATTGCCCACTATTTTATCTCGTACCCAACTTATAAAAATCCCGGTATTGTACCTACAGGATATTCAGACGGCGTTAGAGGAAAGGGAAAATATTGATACACAAAAGGCACTTCAAATAGCTGCAACTGCCGAGGGCAATTACCACGAGGCACTGCAGCAATTGCAACATGCCGACGATGATTGGGAGGTATTACTAAGAGGATGGCTCAACGCTATTTTAAAAACGGGCCCTGTAGCACAGGTAAAATGGATAGAAGAAGTTGCAAAGCTCGGGCGTGAAAAACAAAAGCAGTTTCTAAAATATTTTACGCATTTGCTGGAGCAGGCCATACGCCTTAGGGTTTCGGCCGATTGCTTAAATGAAAATACCGCAAATGCCTATGTAGATTTTGCCGACCGTATTAATAAGATTTGCGATGTATCTCAACAGGAAGCCATAGCCGAAGAACTGGACAAAGCTGCTTATTATATTGAACGCAATGCAAATGCAAAAATACTCTTTCACGCCCTCACAATTAGGTTATATCATATTATTAGCAACAAATCGTTAATTTTGATGCAATAGTGTGTCTTTGAGCCACAAATTATTTGAACCACAAAGACGCAAAGGAAGGCTCAAGGCTCACAAAGAAAATCTGTGTTAATCTGAAAAATCTGTGAACACCGTTTTTTTGAGCCACAAATTATTTGAACCACAAAGGCGCAAAGGAAGGCACAAAGCTCACCAAGAAAATCTGTGTTAATCTGAAAAATCTGTGAGCACCGTTTTTTTGAGCCACAAATTATTTGAACCACAAAGACGCAAAGGAAGGCACAAAGCTCCCAAAGAAAATCTGGGTTAATCTGAAAAATCTGTGAGCACCTTTTTTTTGAGCCACAAATTATTTGAACCACAAAGGCGCAAAGGAAGGTACAAGGTTCACAAAGAAAATCTGTGTTAATCTGGAAAATCTGTGAGCAGCTTTTTTTTGAGCCATAAATTATTTGAACCATAAAGGCGCAAAGGAAGGTACAAGGTTCACATAGGTAATCTGGGCAAATCAGAAAAATCTGTGAGAAAAAATTAAAAGTTCACATTGAAATTTGTGAGCAAAAACATTAACTAACGCATTATAAATTATACAAAATGGCTTGTGGAAGTTGCGGAACAGGAACACCGGGCGGTTGCCAGAGTAAGGGCAGTTGCAGCAGCGGTGCTTGTAACAGAATGAATGTACACGATTGGTTGGCAAACTTACCATTTGCAGACCCCGAAAGCAGTTGCAGAATTGTTGAAGTAAGCTTTAACAATGGCAGCCGCAAAGATTATTTTAATAACACCACCCTTCATTATTTTGAAAAAGGCGAAATGATTGCACTGGAAGGTGTGAACGGATTTGATGTGGGTATGGTAAACCTTACCGGAGAATTAGTTCGACTTCAGCTTAAGAAAAATAACATTGACGAAAAAAGTCCCGATATAAAAAAGATTCTTCGTCGTGCAACAGAAAGTGATCTTGCAAAAATGGAGGAAAGCAAAGCAAGAGAAGCCCAGGTACTTATTCGCAGCCGTGCCATGGCCCGCCAATTAAATTTGGAATTGAAGATGGCAGAAGTAGAAGTACAGGCAGACGGAAGAAAAGCCACTTTCTTTTACATTGCAGATGACAGAGTTGATTTTAGAGAACTTATTAAATTATATGCCGGCGAGTTTAAAGTAAAGGTAGAAATGCGCCAGATAGGTGCAAGGCAGGAAGCAGGAAAAGTGGGCGGAATAGGCAGCTGTGGCCGTGAACTATGTTGCGCAACATGGCTGACAGATTTTAAAAGTGTAAATACAAATGCAGCCCGTTATCAAAATTTAAGCATCAACCAAACAAAATTAAGTGGCCAGTGTGGACGTTTAAAATGTTGTTTAAATTATGAGTTGGATACTTATATGGATGCACTCCAGTTTTTCCCAACGGATGCAGATACGTTGGAAACTGCAAAAGGAAGGGCATTTTTAGTAAAGAAAGATATTTTTAAAAATTTAATGTGGTATGCATTGCCCGGCACAGCTGCTCATATCCCATTGGCGCTTGATACCGTTAAAAAAATAAAGGCACAAAATAAAGATGGCATAAAGCCTGAAGAATTAGAAGCGGCAGAAATTGTAACCGCCAAACCTAAAGAAGTGGAACCTGAGTATGCGGATATTGTAGGTCAGATAAGTTTAAAAAGCCTGGAGAAAACGACCCGCAAACGCAGAGACAAAGAGCTTAGCCAACAGCAAAATGAGCAAAGGCCTCCGCAACAAAATCAGCAGCAGCGCAACCGCCAACCGCAAGGGAAAAATGAGGGGCAAAGGCAACAACAAAGAGCCAACAACCCAAGGGATCCAAAGCAAAACAGGGAAGCTCGTCCGCCGCAACAGGATAACCGACAGCCACAACAAAAAAGTGAAGGCAGGCCGCCACAACAACCACAAAAAAAAGAAGGCAGACCACCGCAAAATAGAAATCAAAATACAAACAGACCACAGGGCAATAAGCCACAGCCAATCAGAGGCCCGCAAGGGCCTAAGAAAGAAGAAGGTTGACAAGAAAGTTTATAGCAACCCTTTTTTATAAAAAATGAAAATATTACTCCCTTATAAATATTGGTTAAAAGAGGTAAAAGATATAATCGCTGCCTCCAAAGGTAAAGCTGCACTTTCTGTAAACGAACACCTCCTTTCCATGTATTGGCAATTAGGGCAAATGATTGTGCAGAAGCAAAAGCAGCATTCATGGGGCGATGCAGTAATTGAACAGTTATCTTCAGACTTGCAAAAAGCATTTCCTGAAATAAAGGGCTTTTCACGTACAAATCTTTTTAACTGCAAAAAATTATTTTTATTTTATACTACTCCAAAAGTCCAACCGCCGGTTGGACAATTAAGTAAAATAAAAAGTAGGTCATTAAAAGTCCAACCGCCGGTTGGACTTTTGAAAATTGCCCCGTTAAAATGTTTAAAATTAATTATAAAAATTCCCTGGAGTCACAACATCGTTATCATTGAAAAAACAAATTCCCTGCAAGAGGCTTTGTTTTATATAACACAAACAATTGAAAATAATTGGAGTAGAAATGTATTGCTTAATCAGATAGCTGTTAATCTGTTCCAACGCCAGGGTAAAGCAATTACCAACTTCTCAAAAGCGCTGCCTGTAAAGCAATACAACATTGCATTGCAAGTATTAAAAGACCCTTATATTTTCGATTTTTTGTCTATCGAAAAAATTGTTACTGAGAAAAATCTTGAAGACCAGCTTATTAATCACATAACAAAGTTTTTATTAGAACTAGGCAAAGGTTTTGCATTTGTCGGCAAACAATACCATTTAGAAGTAAGCAAAAAAGACTATTATATTGATCTACTTTTTTACCATTTACATTTACGATGCTATGTGGTGATAGAATTAAAAACCGGAGAATTTAAACCCGAATATGCAGGAAAGATCAGTTTTTATTTATCTGCCATTGATGAAATACTAGCTAATAAAAATATAGACAATGCTAC
>JBJXGJ010000140.1:0-17702 GCA_046153805.1 Ferruginibacter sp.
CTCCAGTCTCTTAAAAATTCAATATTCCTTAATCGCTCAATGGGTCTAAATCTTTTCTGAACATATTCATAACCTGCATTTGTTTGTAGTGTAAAATCCTTTTTAACAAGTTTTACTTTCTTTCCATCATTTTGTAACTGTAGTTTGGCTGCAATGCCAGTGTTATCCTTTTTATCTTTTGCTGAAAACAAATTTAAATCATAGTTACTCATGGCAACTTCTGCTTTCAGTTTTGTGGTACTGTTAATTAGGTATTCTGCACCGGCCGTAAAAACCTGTAGTTTTTTTGGGGTTACAAGTAGTGTAACCGGCTCCCAATCGCCTTGTTTTATATTGTTTACCGGGGCTACCCACCGGAAAGCCTTGCCGTTTGTGGCATTTTGTAGCTGTATATAATTTCCTTTATTAGCGCCTACCAATGAGAAAGCAAGGCTGTAAAGAGAGTCTGCTGCATTGTTTGACTGTACATAAACGGATGGGTAAGTTATACCATTGGTAAGCGAATCTGTTTTCCTATATAAAACCTTACCTGTTTCAAAAGTATCTCTAACGGCACTTTGGTAAAAAGCAGTGGCGATGCTGTCTCCCGCATCTGCAAGAAATTGCTTTTGCTTCGTATCCAATACCTGATCTATAGAAGAATTTTTTGCATCAGTATTTGAAAATGCACCCAAAGAAATCAGCAGGTTTTTCTTTATTTTAATTTCATCATTCAGGTAAAGCTGGGAGTTTAAAAAGCTTCTATCAGCATATTCAAATTCGATCTGCACTCTTACATCTTTTGTAATTAAGCGCTTGGATGTAAAAGTAACTTCGGCAGTGTTATAATTTATTACGTAGTCTTGGTCTTCGCCCCGCTGGAGTTTTACACCGTCTATAAAGACACGTTCTGTATTCGCCAGTACAATAAAAAACAATTCATTGTTCGCTCCTTTAAGCCTGTAGGGCCCTTGGTTTCCCTCAAGTGGTACTATAATATTTCTTGTAAATTTTCCTTTCGTAACGGCACCACTTAACAACAAGGAATTTGTGGCACTTTTGGTGATTTTATTTTCGGTTAAAATGGAAATCCCCTGAACTCTTTTGTAAAAATTAAGGAAGTAATTTTTGCTTTCTCTTATATCAATGTCTCCCAAACTCACTGCCCAGTTTTTCTTTCTCGCCTGAAAGAAGATTTTATCAAAATCACGAAGATCCTGTGTATTGCCATCAGGTTGAATTGGAAGGTTGTTGTCTGTTACCGCTGCAGTTATCTCAATACTGTCGCCAATAAAGCCATTTAACTGTAGGTTTAGCGTACTGTTTACAACTGCATCCTGGTTATTGCCAAACGAAATGGCTCGACCAAAACTTCCGTCTGTTTGCAATGTACCAAAGTTTAAAAGCGGGTTGTTTTGCTTAGTCGCATTTATAACTGTAAAAGGATTTTCTTTTGTGAAACGGAAACGAACATCTTCATAATTGAATCTGCGCGCTACAGCATTTATTTTAAATGGAAACACCCGGTAGGTAATTTCAATACTATCAGCGATAGGTTTTTCTAGCCAGTTTATCGCTCCGTTCACCTCATCTACCACATACATAAATTTGGGAATGTTCTTTATCGTAACGGTGCCCGGCGCCATGCTTGCACTATCAAGTTTTTGAAAAGGAAACTTTACCGCGACTTTCTTATTCCTAAAATTTGATGTTGTGGTGGGCACTAACTGTGCAAATGAAAATGTGCCTAAAAAAGATCCTGTTGCCGTTAAGATAAACGGTAACAGCGCAGAAAAAGTCTTATATTTTATTTGCTTGAAAATAACTTGTACTTATTAAAAAAATTTTTCTATGATTGCATTGAACCTATTTTGCCTAGCAATTACTATTAAATATAACTTCTTTTCCAACTTAAATAATTTTCCATCCCCTATTCTAGAGGTAAGAACGAAATAATGCTCATTCAGTTGCATGTGTTCACAAATTGAAGCGAATATTTTTCAAATATTGGATTGCTATTGGCTAGTAAAACCAAAAATGGTCTGATGAAAACATCAAACCATTTTAATATGCAGACTTTCTTATAATTAATTTTCTTCGGTTGCAAAACCTGCGCCTATAAATTCTTTATTCATTCTTGCAATATTGGCAACAGAAATTCCTTTGGGGCATTGTGCCTCGCAGGCGTAGGTATTGGTACAATTGCCAAAACCTTCTTTGTCCATTTGCGCAACCATGTTAAGCGCCCTGCTTTCTCTTTCAGGGTCACCTTGTGGCAATAAAGCAAGCTGAGAAATTTTTGCGCCCACAAAAAGCATAGCACTACCGTTAATACAGGTTGCAACACATGCACCGCAACCAATACAGGCTGCAGCCATAAACGCATCATCTGCTTTCTTTTTATCAATAGGTATTGCATTTGCATCTACCGCATTGCCTGTATTTACGCTAATGTAACCACCGGCTTCTATAATTCTATCGAAGGCTGTACGGTTTACCATAAGGTCTTTCACAACCGGGAATGCGGTACTTCTCCATGGTTCAACCACAATGGTATCTCCGTCTTTAAAAGCCCGCATATGCAATTGGCAGGTTGTATTTTGAGTCCATGGACCATGCGCCTGACCATTTATGTGCATACTGCACATACCGCAAATACCTTCCCTACAATCATGGTCAAAAGCAATAGGAGCTTTCCCTTCCACTATCAGCTGTTCGTTTAACACATCAAACATTTCCAGAAAACTCATTTCAGAAGAAATATCTTTTACCCGGTATGTTTCAAAACTTCCTTTTGCCTTGTTATTTTTTTGTCTCCACACTTTAAGGGTGAGGTTCATGTTGTAATGCTCCATATCTAATAAACTTTTTGTGGTTGATTAAAACGTGTTAATCAATAAAATTATTTATAACTCCTTTGTGTAGGTTTTACAATTTCAAAACTTAACTCTTCCTTATGTAAATCCCACCCTGCATCACCTTTGTTTTCCCAAGCAGCTACGTAAGCATAGTTTACATCGTCACGTTTTGCCTCGCCATCTTCTGTCTGGCTTTCTTCTCTAAAATGCCCGCCACAACTCTCTTCTCTATCAAGTGCGTCGATACACATCAATTCTCCCAATTCTATAAAATCTCCTACCCTGCCTGCTTTATCTAATTCAGGGTTCATTTCATTTACTTCTCCTGGTACACGAACATCACTCCAGAACTCAGCTTTCAAAGCTCTTATATCGGCGATGGCTTCTTTTAACCCTTCTGCATTGCGGGCCATACCACACTTATCCCACATTATTTTCCCCAGCCTCTTATGAAAACTTTCTACTGTTTTCGTTCCCTTAATGTTTAACAGCTTGTCTATTCTTGCGGCTACCGCATTCTCCGTATCAGCAAAAGCCTGCTGGTTGGTATCTACTGCACCGTTACGAATTTCATCAGCCAGGTAGTTACCAAGTGTATATGGTATTACAAAATAACCATCTGCCAGCCCTTGCATTAAGGCAGATGCACCCAAGCGGTTGGCACCGTGGTCGCTAAAGTTTGCTTCACCAAGCGCATACAAGCCGGGTATGGTTGTTTGTAGCTCATAATCTACCCAAAGCCCCCCCATCGTGTAATGTACAGCCGGGTAAATGCGCATTGGCATTTCGTAGGGATTCTCTCCAGTAATTTTTGCATACATCTCAAAAAGATTGCCGTATTTTTCTGCCACCACATCTTTGCCCAGTGCAATAATATCCTTCTCCGACATATCAGAGATTCCTTTTTTACCTGCTTCAATTTTGCCGTATCTTTTTATGGCATCTGCAAAATCTAAGAACACCGCCATTTTAGTTGTACCTACACCATAACCTGCATCGCAACGTTCTTTCGCCGCACGGCTTGCTACGTCTCTTGGTACCAGATTACCAAATGCCGGGTATCTCCTTTCTAAATAATAATCTCTTTCTTCTTCCGGTATTTCATGCCCCTTCCTTGTATCGCCTTGCTTTAACGGCACCCAAATTCTACCATCATTTCTTAAACTCTCACTCATTAGCGTGAGTTTGCTTTGATGATCTCCACTCACGGGAATACAGGTTGGGTGAATTTGTGTGAAACAAGGATTGCCAAAGAATGCCCCTTTTTTGTGCGCTCTCCACGCAGCAGTTACATTGCTGCCCATTGCATTTGTACTTAAATAAAATACGTTGCCGTAGCCGCCAGTGCAAAGCAAAACTGCGTGTGCACCGTGCCTTTCTAATTCCCCCGTAACCAGATTTCGTGCTATAATACCTTTTGCTACACCATCTATTAACACAACATCCTGCATTTCATGGCGGCGATACATTGTTACATTTCCCAAAGCAACTTGTCTTTCTACTGCGCTGTATGCCCCCAACAAAAGCTGTTGGCCAGTTTGGCCCGCCGCATAAAATGTACGTTGTACCTGTGTACCGCCGAAAGAACGGTTACTTAGCAGACCCCCATATTCTCTTGCAAATGGAACACCTTGCGCCACGCATTGGTCTATGATAGATGTGCTTACTTCTGCAAGCCTGTGCACGTTGGCTTCCCGTGCACGGTAATCTCCACCCTTTACTGTATCGTAAAATAAACGAAAAACAGAATCGCCATCATTTTGATAATTCTTTGCAGCATTGATGCCGCCCTGTGCAGCTATGCTGTGGGCACGCCTTGCGCTGTCCTGAAAACAAAATGCCTTCACCTTATATCCAAGCTCTCCCAAAGCTGCAGCTGCTGATGCACCTGCCAGTCCTGTTCCCACGACTATTACTTCGAGCTTTCTTTTGTTAGATGGATTTACAAGTTTTACATGCCCTTTGTAATCCTCCCACTTTTTGTCCATTTCTCCCTGAGGAATTTTTGAATTCATAAAGCGATTTTTTATTTGTTATTTTCTTTTCAAGCATTCAATTAAAAACATAATTAAAACTCAAACGCTGAAAGTATTTTTTGCAAACTTCAGAGGGAAGCTGCTAACTTTTTTTTATTTAACCCACCCAAGAAAAATAGCCACGGGCATACTTGCAAACAAAAGTGAAATTCCTATTGAATAAAACACACCAACTGTTTTTATAATAGGAGTGTACTTTTTATGGTTTACGCCAAATGTTTGAAACGCACTTTGAAAACCATGCATTAAATGCCAGCATAAAGAAAAGCAACCTAAAACATAAAATATAACCACTACCAAATTGCCAGAAAACACCTTTAGCATTTCTGCATATAAATTATGCACCGGCTGGTTGTTATACTCCTGCCCAAGGGTAGTTTCACCTAATGGTTGAATACTTGCCATACCGCCAAAACGGGATGGAACCCAAAAATGATAAAAATGCAATATTAGAAATATAAGGATAAGCGTACCGAGCAGCCCCATGCTTTTGCTGTACCACTTGCTCTTACCATCTGTTCTTGTAACTGCATATTTAATTGGTCGTGCACTTCTGTTTTGTTTCCAAAGCAATAAACCCTGTACTATGTGCACAAGTAAAAAGAGCATCAATCCTATTTCCATTGTGCGGATAATAATATTACTACCCATAAAATGTCCCCAATGGTTGAAGGTTTCCCCTCCGTCATTAAAGAAAATCATAGAATTAATAGCAGCGTGAACAATAAGAAATGTAATAAGAAATAATCCTGTAGCACCCATCGAAAATTTTTTACCGATAGAGGATGTGAAAAAAAGTTTCCAAGTCATAAAACGAATATTGTTGAGAAAAATTGGTGCTGCAAAAATACGGTAGCTTATTTCATTTTTTTATTTTATTTTAAAATGTTGAACAGATACTTTATTAAAGGAACTTTGCTAAAAAATCATCAGTTGTATGCACCACTTTCCTATCGGCGAAATAAAAGAATGGAGCAGGTTTTACCGAGGCAATTTTATTAATTGTTTGTCGGGCTTTAAACCTGTAAGTTTAATTGGCACTATAAACAAAGAACAGCAAACAAACCTCGCCATCTTCAGCAATATTTTTCATTTAGGTGCCGACCCTGCTTTGATTGGTTTTATAAACCGACCGCTTATTGCAGCTCCCCACACACTAACCAATATACAAAATACAACCAGCTACACCATAAACCACATTCAAAAAGATATTGTAGCACAAGCCCACCAGACAAGTGCGAAATATAACGCACTTATTAGTGAATTTGACGCCACAGGCTTCACACCCATATTTAGAAATGGTTGCCAAGCCCCGTTCGTTGCAGAATCCCATTTACAATATTCTCTAGACCTTGTTGAAGTTGTACCCATAAAACACAACGAAACATTTATGGTAATTGGCGCATTGCAAGATGTATATTTAAACAAAGAACTAATTTTAGAAGACGGTTTTATTGACTTAGAAAAAAGTGGCAGCGTTGCTTCTCTTGGTATTGACGCTTACTACTCTTGCAACCAAATTGGCCGTTTCAAATATGCAGATCCAAATAAACCACTGCTTACAAAACCATCGAAATGACCAAAACTATTCCAACCTTCTTCCCATTTCCCCATCTATCAACTGAAATATAATTTCGGGTTTTAAAGTTCGCCATTGCAACAACTCAAACATTTCAATATAATTTGTAATTCTAGCTTTTCTAAAATCATATTTGCTTTGCTCGGGTAAATTTAAAACAACGACCCAACCATTTTCATCTATAATCTGTTCGTGCCATTCTTCATAATAACTATCATCACTGCTGTGAAAATTTAAAACGTTTTCTCCGATGATGACGTATTTGGTTATTCCCTGTTTATATAACAAGTCTGTTACGTTTCTACGTAATGACATCACATCGTTTTCTATTGCATCATTCCATTCGCCTATTAACTCAATAATGGTAAAATGTAAATCGTAATCTGTAAATAGTACTTTTAAATAAAGCGTGCTCGATCCAAATTCGTCCCACTGTGGGTGTATGTAATAATTATAAACGAGATGCGTGTATTCAACCTCACTGTAAGCCCTTTCAAAGAATGGCGATTTCCTATCCTCTTCAGCAGTATACAAATGCCTCCAATTAAAATAAGGTTCAATATTTTGCATAACGGTTTGTCTTTTCTCGCCTATGATGCAAATATCCTACAAAAAAAATTTTTACACATTCTAAATACGGAAACTTGACTCCTTAATGCTGCATTATTTAAACCTGGTAATCAAATTAAAATAATTTTTCAATTTGCTTAAATATAACCAGATTAAATAAAGGGCGGCACAAAACAAAACCTATTATAAAAAAAATGGGCTACCTTTTTAGGCAGCCCTGTACTTATAACCAATTTTATTATTAAAGTATGATCACTTTATCTGAAAGTATTTCATTGTTTTTATCATCAACAACTTTTACAATATAAGTTCCTTTTACAGGACGGTTTCTTAAAGTTACCTGTTGTGTTTGTTGCCCTTTTGAAATACCAACTTTGCTAGACTGTAATGCTCTGCCTGCAAGGTCAGAAATGATTACTGTGTATGCCCCGCTTTGCTTACCATCTAACAAAATGTTAAATGTATTGCTTACAACAGGGTTAGGGAAAATAGCCTTTGAACCAAAATCAGTAGTTGATGCAGGGATTAATTTAGATACTGAAGCATTTCTAGCTTGGTCGGCTTCTTTTTGTAGTAAAAAATTGCTACTTGCAAGGTCAGATGCATTGTAAACAACATCAGAACCTTCTATTTTTTTTGCTGCAAGATTCGTTAACGACATTTTGTAATATCCTTCAAAAGCGGTTGCACTGCAAAGAATAATATTACCATCTGCATCTACAGCTGCGCCATTGGTTGTGTAATTGCCAGGCAAACCTGTAATAGTGCCTTTAAATGTTGTAATACGGGTATTTACATCTACAACGAAAACGTTTCTTGTTGCGGAGATGATATACAATTTACCAAAGGCATCGGCAATCATATCTCCACCCCAACTGCTGCATTTGTTGTGAACAGATAAACCTTTGTTTTCATCGGCATCTATCAAAGCACCCAAATCAGTTACAGAAGGTTTTTTTCCTGTCGTAAATTTATACAAATGGTTGCCATCGTTTGTTATAGCATAACCATTATTATCGCTTGCAAGTACCATTCTTGTAATGTTGTTTGCTTCCTCGCTTGCTATACTTGGTACATAACCCGGAATGGCAACAGAATAAAATTGCGGAGCATCATTTTTTACATTCGCATCCATCCACCTTAATTCGCCCAAACGCATTGGTACGAAAAACAATTTATCAGCTCTTTTATCATACGCTGCAGCTGCTACAAAACTAGATGTAGGATATTTTGATGCGTGATAAACGTTTCCATCTGCAAATGCTGTTTGGTCCGTCACTTTTTTTGTGTCAACATCTGTGATGGTAAAATTAGTCTTGCTATGTTGGAAAATGGTTTTTGTAACCTGCCCTGTAGATAAATCAATTTGTCTGATATTCATCCACAGAAAATCTTTGTTACCATCTCCGGTGATTGCAAAACCCTTGTTTTGAGATTGCGCATTGCCTGCAAAAGATGCGGCAATTAAACCTGTCGTAAGTAAAATTTTAAATTTCATGTTGTAGATTTTTATGTTTGAAAATTTGAAACACAATTTAATGAAGATATACATAAAAACAAATTATTTCTTATGAAGTTTGTATTAATTGTGTATGGTATTTTAGCAAGCCGTCCATTGGGCTTTTTATAACCTTCCCAAGCTTTATTTCGTACTCTAAACACATCTGCGCAAGCAAATCTTTAAACCCATAGGCAACACTGCCAACGAAGTTTATGGGCATGCTCCAACTTTCTCGGTATTTATACACGTGGTTAAAGAAAAAGTCGTTAAGACTGTCTTCTAGAATATTTTCTATCATAAAATGGCCCCTATTTTCAATCAAAAAGTCTACAAACCCCGCTAGGTAACGATTGGGGAATTCAGATTTATATACCTCATTTAAAATTTCAGCGTTTGTTTGCGTGTACTTTGCTTTAAATTTATCCATCAGTTCCGCATCAAACGTATTGTACAAATAATATTGAAGTACCTTTTTGCCGAGGTGTGTACCACTGCCTTCGTCGCCCAAAATAAAACCCAACCCAAGGCTGTTTTTTACAATTTTTTTACCGTTATAAAAGCAGGAATTTGAACCGGTGCCTAATATGCATGCAATTCCTTTATCGTTGCCACATAGGGCTTTTGCCGCACCCAGTAAATCATGATCTACCATTATTTTTGCATCTTTGTATATCTTTTTTAACCCACGCTTTACCAAGCTAACATTGGTGCTGTTACTGCACCCTGTACCGTAATAATAAATTTCACCTATTACAGCAGTACCAGTTTTTGGCAAAAGTTCCTTTGTTAAAATTACACCCAGCGCTTCGTCATTTAAAAAATAAGGACTTATCCCCTGTGTGAAAATCATTTTCTTTTTGTTGTCTGTTAATAGGCACCATTGGGTTTTTGATGAGCCACTATCTGCAATTAGGATGGAGTGCATGGTGTTATGAATTAAGGAAAACAAGATAAAACAATCACATCATAAATTACCTTAAAAAATTATCTTCGCTAAAATTTAGAAATGATTGGGCACCATGTGCCTAAAATTAGTACTAACATGAATAAAAATTTAAAAGTGTGGCTGCCTTTGTTGTTTAGTCTTGTGATGGTTGTAGGAATGCTGTTAGGCTATAAGATGAGGGACGCTATGCCAGGGAAAAGTTTTTTTGCGGTTGACAACGCTTCTTCTGTTGAAGAAATAATGAATTTGCTAAAGACAAGATATGTGGACACCGTAAATACCAAAAACCTTGCTGATACTGCCATTCAGGCCATTCTCAGCAAGCTAGACCCTCATTCTATTTATATCCCGGCACAAGACCTTCAGCAAATAAACGAAGAAATTAAAGGTAGCTTTTACGGTATTGGAATTGAATTTAACATGCTTGACGACAGCCTACAGGTGGTAAATGTGCTGGCAAATGGCCCGGCGGACAAAGCAGGTTTAAAAACTGGAGATATTATGTTAAAAGCCGGAGACAGCATTATATCGGGCAAAAAAATAACAACAGAAAGAATACGCACCATTTTAAGAGGCCCCGAACAATCTACCGTAAAACTTACCATGCTCCGCAGTGGGAAACAGTTGGTAACAGAAGTTGGGAGAGGTAATATCCCAATTGTAACAGTAGATGTTGCTTACATGCTTGACTCAACCACCGGTTACATTAAATTAAATAAGTTTAGTTCGCAAACCTACAAAGAGTTTATGAACAGCCTCCTTACCTTAAAAAAAACAGGAATGAAAGCGCTGGTGCTTGACCTTAGAGGTAATAGTGGCGGCGTATTAGATGAGGCGACCGAAATCGCCGATGAATTTTTAGAAGGCGATAAACTGATTACTTATACGGAAGGGTTGCATACGCCTAAAAAAGAATATCGCTGCAGAAGGCAAGGACAATTTGAACAGGGCAAACTTGTTATTCTGGCAGATGAAGGCTCTGCCAGTGCAAGTGAAGTTTTAATGGGTGCCTTACAGGATTGGGATCGTGCAACCATTGTGGGCAGAAGAAGTTTTGGGAAAGGGCTTGTACAAACCCAATATGACCTACAAAATGGTGCAGCACTTCGCCTTACGGTTGCACGTTATTACACTCCCATTGGCAGAAGTATTCAACGCCCTTATAAGGAGGGAACAAAGTCATATTATTCAGCCATTATAAACAGATTGAGTGATGGAGAAATGACATCTGTAGATTCGGTAAAAAACGATACATCTAAAATATACAAATCAAGCAAAGGGAAAAAATTATACGCCGCAGGTGGTATTTCGCCTGATTATTTTGTACCCGCAGATACATCAAAATTAAGCTTGACAGTTTCTAAAATATACAGCCGAGGCACGCTACAGGATTTTGGATACAAATATTACAAACAACACCCACAGGAATTTTCAGGCTATAAAAATTCGCTGCAATTTGTGAGTTCTTACAAAATTGCAGCACCCCAATGGAACTTTTTTACAGAACTTGCTATAAAAGATTCAATCCCTGTTAATACTATTGGCGAAAAAGAAAAAATATTTATTGAAAAAATTTTAAAGTCATCTATTGCCCGCCAGTTATATAGAGCAGAAGGATATTACGAAAGTGTAAATGAAGACGACGATTTCATAAAAAAGGCATTAGAAATAATAAAATAACGACTGAGAATATAAAAGCCCCTAAAAAGGGGCTTTTGTGATTTAGGGAAAAACAATAAGAACAGATATTTTTACTTATCGGTTTTTCACAAATTGGATTAAGCGGTTTTCTTAACAGAACAATGCAATCATTTTTGTTTGTTATTCTTCTGCAAAGATCGCCTATTCGTTTTCATTTACCAGTAAGTTATCGTTTCAATTTCAGTAGTATTTTTTCTACTGATTTATAAAAAGTAACTATAGACAAACGCAATTTTTATATACCTAACTTTGCTGCCTAAAAAAAATAGTATGTGGTTAAATAATATATTGGAAACGATAGGTAATACGCCTCTTATCAAAATAAATAAGATAACAAAAGACTTACCCTGTACCGTATTGGCAAAGGTTGAATATTTTAACCCCGGCAATTCAATAAAGGACCGTATGGCGTTAAAAATGCTGGAGGTTGCGGAAAAAGAAGGAAAGATAAAGCCGGGCGGTACCATCATTGAAGGCACAAGCGGTAACACAGGAATGGGGCTTGCGCTTGCAGCCTGTATAAAAGGTTACAAGTGCATTTTTACAACCACAGATAAACAGTCAAAAGAAAAAGCAGATATTTTAAAAGCCGTTGGTGCTGAAGTAATTGTTTGCCCGACAAACGTGGAGCCCGAAGACCCACGCTCTTATTATTCTGTATCTAAAAGGCTAGCTACAGAAGTGCCCAACTCATGGTATGTGAACCAGTATGATAACCTTGCAAACAGACTTGCACATTATGAGCAGACGGGCCCTGAAATATGGAAACAATCTGAAGGTAAAGTAACACACCTTGTTGTAGCAACAGGTACGGGTGGTACCATTGTAGGCACTGGAAAATACTTGAAAGAAAAAAATCCCAACATTAAAGTATGGGCCATTGACAGCTATGGCTCTTTGTTAAAAAAGTATTTTGAAACGGGAGAGTTAGATCAGAAAGAAGTGTATCCATACATAAGTGAAGGTTTTGGGGAAGATTTTGTGCCACAGAATTACGACATGCAGTATATAGATGAGTTTGTAAAAGTTACAGATAAAGACGGTGCTGTAATGGCAAGGCGCATTGCAAAAGAAGAAGGAATTTTTGTAGGGTATAGTTGTGGCAGTGCCCTGCAGGGAATGATGCAACTTAGAGCACAGCTTAAAAAAGACGACGTGGTGGTAGTAATTTTTCATGACCATGGCAGCAGGTACGTAGGAAAGGTGTACAATGACCAATGGATGATGGAGAGGGGTTTTTTAGATGTGAAAACATTTAAAGACCTTGTAAACGGGCGTGGTACACAGCGAATCATTACAGTAAATTCTTCACAAAATGTGTTAGATGCAATTGATTTGATGAAGAAATACGATATTGAAAACATTCCTGTTTATGATAGCGGTGAAAATGTAGGTTCCATATCTGCAAATGGTTTGTTTGATAAAATTTTAAATAATCCTGATGTTAAAAACCATAAAATAGAAACTGTAATGGAAAAACCTTACCCGCTGGTTCCTTTTGATATGGCCGTTGAGCGATTAAGCGGATTTATTTCAAAAGAAATTGGAGCAGTATTAAGCAAAGACGACAGCGGTACTTTGCACATAGTAACCAAGTATGATATTATACAGAGTCTTTCAAAATAAGTAAATGTTATTGTACGCAGAATATAATTTGAAAATGAGTATCAACGCTTCGTTTTAAAGACGGAGCTTTTTTTGTGACTTTATTTGCACAACTTGGTTAGTATGTTTATGATTTGTAATATAGTATTTGAAGCTGTTTGAGGTAATTATTTTCTTTTCTTCACAGCAAGCGTGCCGGCGTGTAGAGGTTACGCAGAGAACTGTTCTTCTCAGCCAGAACTCATCCTTCTCATTTTCTTTGCGGCGAAAATTAAATGAACAACCAAGATAGCAAGCAATGGAGCAGTTCTCTTCAAACTGCAGCTTGGTGCCAACTATAAAAGGGAGAAAATTTGCTCTTTTACAAAGCTGTAAAACGCTGCATCTTTTTGTGATAAGTTGATTGATAGAGATTAATTGACTGACATACAGAATAGAGATCTTTGAATACCTCTGAAACGATTATTCCTTATGCTGTAAAAAACAACGAAAGCAATAAATTATAAAGTGGTACAAAACATTGTTCCACCACGCCAAATTAATACAGGGTGTAGTAGAATTTTTTTTATTAGTTTTCATGGTGTATTTTTAGCTATGTTCATTACAGATATTACAGTTTTACATCCAAAAAGAATCATATCGCTCGTTCCGTCTATTACCGAATTACTCTTCGACATTGACCTTTCCGAAAAACTAATAGGAATAACAAGGTTTTGTGTGCACCCTTCTACCCGTACAAAAAATGTAGAAAAAATTGGTGGCACTAAAAAAATAAATATCCAAAAAATTATAAGCCTCCAACCTGATTTAATTATTGCCAATAAAGAGGAAAATAATAAGGAAGATGTTGAAACGCTCGCAGCTTTATTCCCTCTATTGCTTACCGATGTTGATACGTACGAAAGTGCAATAAAAATGATTGTTCATATCGGAATAATTACCGATAAAGTTACAGAGGCCAACGATCTCTTAACCATCATAGACGAAGGTTTTAAAACAATTCAGAAACCTTTGCAACCAATAAAAACCATCTACCTCATCTGGAATGATCCTTACATGACTATAGGCAACGATACTTTTATCCACCATATGCTACAACTGCTTGGTCTGCAGAATTTGTTTTCACACAAAGAAAGATATCCGCAGCTTACAATAGCGCAAATAAAAGACGCCGCTCCACAAGTACTATTGCTTTCATCAGAACCCTTCCCTTTTAAGCAAAAACACATCCAGGAAATAGCAGCATTTTTACCCAATACCAGCATTATGCTTGCAGATGGAGAGATGTTTAGCTGGTATGGCAGTCGCATGAAATATATGCCACAATATTTTAATAATTTGGTTAATGAGATGCCCCAAGTGAACTCTTGAAAGCTGTTCTTTTAAATGAATCTACTTTCATACATTTGTAAAAAAAAAGTCTATGAGTAAATATAGTTCGGGCGTATTATATGGCGCAGCATTAGAAGCGTTGTTGAACGATGCAAAAGATAATCAGTTTGCTTTACCTGCAGTTAATACTATTGGTACAAATACCATCAACGCAACGCTGGAAACAGCCGCTAAAGTAAACTCTCCTGTAATCATCCAATTCTCTAATGGCGGCGCACAGTTTATAGCTGGCAAAGGCATGCCAAACGACAATTTACAAGGCAATATCGCCGGGGGAATTTCTGGCGCATTACACATACACAACGTGGCCAAATATTATGGCGTACCAGTTGTTTTACATACAGATCATGCATCTAAAAAATGGTTGCCTTGGATCAGTGGATTGTTAGACGCGGGAGAGCAGTTTTATAAAGAAAAAGGACAACCATTGTTCAGTTCTCACATGCTTGATTTATCGGAAGAGCCTATTGAAGAAAATATAGCAACTTCTGTTGAATTTTACAAACGTATGGCTCCGCTTGGTATGGGTATCGAAATAGAACTTGGTGTAACTGGTGGTGAAGAAGATGGCGTAGACAACAGCGATGTGGACAATGCAAAATTATACACCCAACCAGAACATGTGGCCTATTCGTACAAAGAGCTAAGCAAAGTAGGAAAATTGTTTACGGTAGCTGCGGCCTTTGGCAATGTACACGGCGTGTACAAATCAGGCAATGTGCAGTTAACACCAGTTATATTAAAAAACAGCCAGGATTATATTGAGAGAGAACTTAAAACGGGCCCCAAACCTGTATATTTTGTTTTTCATGGTGGCAGCGGTTCGCCACAACATCAAATTAGGGAAGCAATAAGTTACGGTGCAATTAAAATGAATATTGACACAGATTTACAATGGGCTTTCTGGGATGGGATATTACAGAATTATAAAAAATTTGAAGGTTATTTACAAGGTCAGTTAGGCAACCCTGATGGCGCAGATTCTCCCAATAAAAAACACTATGACCCAAGGGTTTGGTTGCGCAAGGGCGAAGAAAGTTTTAGCAAAAGGCTTGAAGTTGCATTTGATGATTTAAATTGTATAAACAGAAACGCATAGTTGCAGCATAAACTTTTAGAAAAACACCATTTTTTTTGAATAAATTATATGTTTCAAACAAATAATAAATGAAAAAAGAAGAAGATTTTGATTCCATGCTTTCGGGTGAAGCGGGAGAGGAAAGCATGCACAAAGCAACCTGGTTTAAAAGAATAAAAAAAGGAATACTTACCTCTACAAAAGATAAAAAAGATGCACCTGAAGGGCTTTGGGAAAAGTGCCCTGAATGCAAATATACTTGCACCATTACTGATCTTGCAGAGAATAATTATGTGTGCCCAAAATGCGATTACCACCACAGAATAGGAAGCAACGAATATTTTGATATCATTTTTGATGATGGCTTACACCACGAGCTTTTTGCAAACATAAAATCGAAAGATTTTTTGAACTTTGTAGATTTGAAGGCTTACGGAAAACGTCTGGAAGACACCTATAAAAAGACAGACATCCACGATTCAATAACAGTAGCACATGGCAAAGTAAAAGACCACGACCTTGTAGTGGCCTGTATGGATTTTGAGTTTATAGGCGGAAGCCTTGGCAGTGTAATGGGCGAAAAAATAAGCCGTGCCTGCGATTATTGTATCGAGCGTCGCATTCCATTTATGATCATAAATAAAAGTGGTGGTGCCCGTATGATGGAAAGCGCATTTTCATTAATGCAGCTTGCAAAAACGTCTGGAAAATTACACCAACTAGCAGAAGCCAAAATCCCTTACATTTCTTTGTGTACCGACCCAACTTTTGGTGGCACTACGGCTTCTTTTGCCATGCTTGGCGATATTATTTGTGGCGAACCCGATGCCCTCATTGGTTTTGCAGGACCGAGGGTAATTAAAGAAACCATTAAAAAAGATTTGCCCCCAGGTTTTCAAAGAAGCGAATTTTTGCTGGAGCATGGCTTTCTTGATTTTATTATCCATCGAAATAAATTAAAAGATAAACTGGCAGAATTGCTTTTGCTATTTAAAAATTAAAACGCTAGCTCCTGTTGTGGGAGCTTTTTTTATGGTGTGAGTTTTAACTATTTGATGGATAAACATCCCAAAACTCTTTAGGGCTAACGATTTTTGTTGTCTTGTAATTGGTAAAAGTGAAATCGTTCATATTTCCTGTAATAATAAAGTCAGCGGCACACTCATCTGCCAGTTCAAAAATCATGTTATCGTCGTTATCAGATATAAGATTAAGCTTTATCGTAGAAAAATATGTGACTGCTCTCGCTCCTATTTCTGCAATCAGGGCCTCAGCACGGAGAAAAAAATCGGGAAACTTTGTAAACTTTGGCCTGGCTAATACTTTATCATATTCTAACAAAAGTTCTTCTAAAATACAAATTTGAAATTGTGATTTTAAAAGGACATTTTCTAAAATAAGATGTGGATAACCTCTTTGAATGAGAGCTGTGACAACAACATTGGTATCAATTACGATTCTTTGCATTCTTTCTAACCGCTTTAACTTCGTTTGAAATTTCTTCCATGGTCATAGCAGCTATACCATACTTTTCTGAAAGTTCTATGGTCTTAGTTAAATTTTGACGGGGCAATTCTTTACTTACAATATCAATAATATCAGTGAAGGACATTTTCTCATTTTTGAGTCCGAATTTATTAAACTCAAAATCTGATATGGAAACATTCAGCGTAGGCATGTTATTTGTATTTACTTAAATTTACAAAAATCTTTGTACTAGTGCATCTTGTGTGAATTATTAGCATAAGTAAATTCGGGGTAATGAGCAGAGGATCTTTGTTAGTATTTGTTACGATTGTCTTTAGCACCTGCTTGTCCGATAGGCAGTCTCCTCGTGAGTTCGCTGTACTCATTCCCGCGGAGTACTAGTGCCCATCCGCCACAGTGTCCCAATAATTTTGTCGGGAGCCTTTGGGCGATAGATCTTTTTTCAGCTTTATAGAGACGAAACCCCAGATCTGCACGATCATATTTAGGAAATATTGGCAAATTCGCATAATATTGAATTGGCTGCAAAACTAACGGACGTCGTAATTCTATAATAAAAATCGAAAAATAACAACTCTGTTTTGACTTTGCTGCCATCGAAAGGATGACTACAAAGGCAAGTAACAGTAATTTACATAGAGCAAAAGAATCCAAAAAAGACGAATTTTATACGCAACTTTCAGACATTGAAAAAGAGTTGCGACATTACAAAGACCACTTTAAAAACAAGGTGGTCTTTTGTAATAGTGATGACCCACGAGTTAGCAATTTCTTTCGATATTTTTCGTATAATTTTGAAAAGCTCAGACTTAAAAAGCTAATTGCTATTTGCTACAAAAACCAAGAACGAGATTTATTTAGTGAACACAAATCAGAGCGAGCAATTTGGTTAGAATATAATGGCGATAAGAATGGTGACAAAATACAAAATCCTGAAGAGATAGGCATAAACCACCTAAAGGGTGATGG
>JBJXGJ010000143.1:0-3838 GCA_046153805.1 Ferruginibacter sp.
GGAGTACAGGCTTCTGATTCGTGATTATGTTGCTGGTGATTGTCATTGGCTGAAATTTCTACCGGAGTTTTTGCATTACATTCCTTGCTGTCGCCGCATGGGAGAGATGACAAGTACAGCAAAAAAAAACCAAGTATGAAAAAGGTCGCTTTCATAAAAAGCAAATCTATGATATATCTTCCTCTCCCCAAGAGATATTTTTGCATTACGGTGGCAAATTTTCAACCCCTTTTTTTATCGGTTGGCTTTACATATCGCACAACTTGAAGGAATGCAAAATTTTGCTTTGGTGGTAGTTTCATATTTTAAACTGAAGTAGGGCTATTTATTGTTGGGTTGTTGCAAGTAATTGCCATCTTTTTTGTCTATGCTTATAAAATGACTTCGCCCATAGCGTTATAAAGCCGGTGAGGATACCAGCGTAAATAATAATTTCGTCTTCATACATTACTTTATCGGTAGTTATTTTTTTTAATGATATTTTATGATCCCAGACTTTCGCAAAACTATCCCGTTCTCTGGTCTGCAATACTTTGTTTATTTCGTCTATCTTCTCGAAATAAAGCGAGTGAAGCCCGCCAAATGGAACAAAGCCATAAACAGCCATGTGAGTAGTAACCGTCTCGCCTTCTTTCCATATTGCAGGAAAGTTGCCTCCTGTTGGCTTAAATTTAACTTTGCCGTACGCAACAAATTCTAACAGCTTACTTGTCTTAACTTTCATCCAGGCAATATCAATATTGATAGGTATTTCAGAAGCAACGTTCAGTTTACGAGCTGTAACTTGTTTTCCTTTGTAGTGAATGTTTATTTTTTCAATTTTTGCGGTCATACTAAATTTGAATACACAATATTATTAACTACCCTACTTCAAAAATACGTTGAAACCCCAAAACTAAAGCCCCCTGTTTTTGAAGGAGGGTTTCCTAAAATATCCTGTTGTTGCTGGTGTCGATAATTTAAACGCAATACCGTTTGTGCAGTTGGACGAAAACTAATTGCCGGCATAATGCTCCAAATATCTTCGGCAATATTGCCACCGGTGCTGGTAAATTTTCCAACATTCCAATCTACGTATTCCAAACGACAGGCAAGATTGAGGGTGGCATTTTGCCATCCAAAAACTTTACGCTTTAATACGGGTTGCACAATATCTATAAAACCACCGTGCTGCTTATTGCCATATTGTTGGATAAATGTTTTGGGTACATTCACTTTTATCCAGGCCCATTCGCCCGTAATAAAAGTATTTAGTTTTGGTAAAGTGCTGTTGAAATCAATGGCAAATACATCCACCCGTCTTTTATCATCTAATCTTAATCCATCATCTTCAAATTTGTTATACACGCCTCCCATATAAGAAAAACCGAGTTCTGCAATTTTGCTATTTTTTACAGCCAGTTTACCCGTAAACAGCGGAAGACCACTGTTTATTTCTTCAAAACGTTCTGAATTGTTTTTCGCAGCGGGCAGAAAGGTTTTGTTTTCCGGGTTATCAACAATAGAATTATCAAAACTTCCGGACAGATACAATTCATAGCCAAACATCCAGTCTTTATCATAATGTTTTCCATACAAACCAAAACCTGCATTACTCCAGGTGGCCGGTAGCATTTGCGTTGCAGAAATGGGCCGGTCAATAAATTCCCATTTGGGGCCATCATGATTTTGGTTAAAGGCCCCAATCGGATTTAAGATCATTCCACCACGCAGGTTTAATAAGGGATGCAATTCAATATCCAATGCAGCAAACTCTACAGCAATTTCTTTACCGCCATCTTCAAATTCGATTTCACTTAAAAATTTTAAGCGCTTACCAATGGTAGATGAAACAAATAATGTTACCCGCCTGAACTGAAACTGATGACCTTCTGATATCCCATCTGTACCTAAGTGTTGCCAGTTGGCTTCCATATACCCTCCCAAAGAAACCGGCAACTTGCCTATACCAATAAACGGACGGTTATATACTGCATCCATATTCATAGTGCGGTTCAAAGTATCTTTTGGAATTCTTTTTAGCAAAGCAGGATCTATCTGTGCAGATGCAGCAGCAGCATAAAAGAAAGTAATAACAATTATTGTAAATATTTTAATCATACTGCTTTTAATGAAATTTTAAGTTGATCTTTTTCAATGGTTATTGGGAAAGTCCTTAATTTTTTATCCGCAGGGCCATTTTGTATGCTGCCTTTATTATCAAATTCGCTCCCGTGTGCAGGACATTGCAGCCTGTCGCCAAATACCTGTAATTCTGTTCCCTGGTGTGTGCATTGCATCCACAAAGCAGTGTATTCTTTTTCATTAAAGCGATACACACATATAGGATACTGCAACATGTCGTTATGAACAACAATATACTTTTTGAAGTAAGTGTTGTTGCCGTTTTTAGTTTCAAAGTCGCTAATGGGCACTACCAGGTTATCAGTACTTATTTTACCACTTAGTATTTTTGTGGATGTGCAGCTTTGCATTAAACTAGCCATTCCAATTCCGCCAACACATGCAAAACCACAGGACTTTATAAAATCTTTTCTATCCATTTTTGTTATTTATACATGAACACGCCGATAGGTGTGTTCCTACAATGATTTTAAAAATTTGAGCAGGTTATTTTTTTCTGCTGCACTCATCTGGTTAAATTTATTTTTACTGGCAACGGCTTCGCCACCGTGAAGCAGAATAGCTTCTTCAATACTTTTTGCACGGCCATCATGCATTAAAAAATACTGGCCGCCCTGCGAATTAGGCGATAAGCCTAAACCCCATAATGGCGGCGTTCTCCATTCAGATGTTTTTGCATTCCCTTCTGTGTATCCATCATCAAGGGCCGGGCCCATATCGTGCAGCAATAAATCGGTATAAGGATGAAATGTTTTGTTTGAGAGCGGTGCAATGTTTGAAGACCCTGTTTTTAAAGTTTGCTTGTGGCAACTTTCACAACCCGCCTGTACAAATAAATTATTTCCCTGTATTACATCAGCATCATTTTGATTGCGCTGAATGGGTGCTTTTAATGTTTGCAGGTAAAACACTACATTGTTTACAGTAACATTTGAAACTTCAGGATCAATATCAAGCCCGGTATAAACATCTTTTGTTGCAAAAGAAGAAGTGATCCCGATATCCTGATTGTAGGCATTTACTGTTTGATGTAACAAATTATAAGCGGCTGCTTTTTTTCCAAAGCGGTGAATATATCTTCCGCTTTGCGGAATGGCATTGGCAAATGGAGAAATAAAAGATGGCAGTGCAATCCAATTGGGTACACCTGAAATACCGTCGTTGTTTAAATCATAAGGATCAGCCATTGCCAGGATATCTGCATCGCTAACCAATTCCAAAAAACCCAGGCCTGTATTGGCAGGTGGTGTAAATTTTGAAAATGTTGCACCTGCGGGGATCTGCTCCGCTGTATAACCAGGCAAAGCCCGGTTCTGTAATTGAGGCCCTCCCAAATGCATAAATTGATTTCCGGTGCTGTCTGTTTGCCCAAATCTTGTTAGTGTCGTAAATGGATGACCTTTACCATCGCCGGCATGGCAGCTACCGCAACTGGTAGCAACGAAAATAGAGCCCAGCCCATTTGCCGAAGTGAATATCTCATCATTAAAAGCTACATCACCTGCCAGGAATAGCCTGTTCTGTTCATAACTAAGCCCTTCTACAGGACCATCCAGCAGTTCATCATCGGCGGGTGCAGCAGGCTGTAATTTAGAACAGGCCTGTATTAAAACAACTGCAGCAATGATTCCAACCAGTACTATATATGTCTTTTTCATCTGAATAAATAATACGTTAAAAATAATTACTTGGGCAAAAATACATATTTAGGCTA
>JBJXGJ010000249.1:0-3133 GCA_046153805.1 Ferruginibacter sp.
GTTTGGTAAAAGAAAACAGTGCCATTTAAAATATTCTCCATTTAAAAATGGCTATTTTTGTGAGCAATAAATTTTTATAAAATGAACAATGCATTTGCAAGCCGTATAGGCGCAGAAGTAAACGAAATTAAAGATGCCGGGTTGTTTAAAACAGAACGCATTATTACAAGTGAGCAGGGTGCAGAAATAACAGTGAATGGCAAGCAGGTATTAAATTTTTGTGCCAATAATTACTTGGGTTTATCTGCCCATCCTAAAGTGATAGAAGCTGCAAAAAAAACAATAGATGACCATGGTTATGGGTTAAGCAGCGTACGTTTTATTTGCGGTACACAGGATATTCACAAAGAGCTGGAGCAAGAATTATCAACTTTTTTAGGGACGGAAGATACTATTTTATATGCCGCAGCTTTTGATGCGAATGGCGGCGTTTTTGAACCTTTGTTTAATGAGCAGGATGCAATCATAAGCGATTCACTGAATCATGCAAGTATAATAGATGGTGTTCGTTTGTGCAAAGCGCAACGTTACCGATATGAGCACAATAACATGGCAGATCTGGAAGAGAAACTGAAAGAGTCTGCAGGTTTGCGCAGCCGTATTATTGTTACAGATGGCTCATTCAGCATGGATGGAACAATTGCGCAACTTGATAAAATTTGTGACCTCGCAGATAAATACGATGCTATCGTAATGATAGATGAATGCCACTCATCAGGCTTTTTGGGTAAGACGGGCAGAGGTGCACATGAGCACAGAAATGTAGTTGGAAGAATTGATATTATAACCGGTACATTGGGCAAAGCGTTGGGGGGTGCAAGTGGTGGTTTTACAAGTGGCAAAAAAGAAGTGATAGAAATGTTGCGCCAGCGCAGCAGACCATATTTGTTCTCCAACACTTTGGCGCCAAGTATCGTAGGTGCTTCTATTGCCGTGCTGGATATGCTGAGCGAAACAACCGAGTTGCGAGACAAGCTGGAATACAATACAAAATATTTTAGAGAGAAAATGACAGCGGCCAGTTTTGATATTAAACCTGGCGAGCATCCTATTGTGCCAATCATGCTGTACGATGCAGTAATTGCACAAACTTTTGCTGCAAAATTGCTGGAGGAAGGAATTTATGTTATAGGTTTTTTCTTTCCGGTAGTAGCTAAAGGGCAAGCCCGCATACGGGTGCAGTTAAGTGCTGCGCACGAGCAAAAACATTTGGACAAAGCAATTGAGGCATTTATAAAGGTGGGTAAAGAGCTGGGTATAGTGAAGTAGTATAAATTATTTCTTTACGAAAAGCAGTAGCTTATTCTTAGCCTAGTTTACTTAGTTTATTTTAACAAACAGCATTCAATATACTTTCAACCATGTCATACAATTCAAATTTATTTATAGAAAAAAGTGCTTCTAAAGCAGCAGATCTTGATCACCGTAAAAAAATAAATTTCAATATTGGCCGTTACGATGCAGTAGTGCCAAAAGGTAAGGAGCAATTTGCAGATGAACACCTTGCAAGAGAAAGGGCTAAAAATACCAAATGGCGTGCTATAGAAACACTTGACCAGCAGTTGGAAATGTTTGAAGCAAATTTTACTAACCGCGGCGGTAAAGTATTGTGGGCAGAAAATGCAGAACAGGCCATGGCGGAAATCATTAAGATTTGCGAAGCAAAAAACTGCAAAACGCTTGTGAAAAGCAAGAGCATGGTGACAGAAGAAATTCACTTGAATGATAACCTGGAAAAACATGGCATTGAAAGTATAGAAACCGATTTAGGCGAATACATACAACAGCTCGACGGGGAAACAGCCTATCATATTGTAACACCAGCCATGCACAAAAGCAAGGAAGATGTTGCCAAATTATTTCATGAAAAACTGGGTACGCCAATAGATTTAACGCCTGAGCAACTTACATTAAAAGCAAGGGAAATTTTGCGTGAAAAATATGTGCAGGCTGAGGTAGGGGTTACAGGTGCAAACTTTATCATCAGCGATATTGGCGGCATTGCAGTTACAGAAAATGAAGGCAATGGAAGATTGAGTTGCGCATTTCCTAAAACGCATATTGTAATTGTCGGTATAGAAAAAGTGATTCCTTCTCTTACAGACCTTGGTTTGTTTTGGCCTTTGCTAAGTACTTTTGGTACCGGGCAAAAAATTACCGTTTACAATAGTATTATTGCCGGGCCAAGGCAGCAAAACGAAACAGATGGGCCTGAAGAAATGTATGTAATATTGTTAGACAACGGGCGTACCAATATTTTAGCAAACCCCAAGCAGCGAGAAAGTTTATATTGCATAAGATGTGGCGCCTGCTTAAATGCATGCCCGGTTTATAAAAACATTGGTGGTTTTAGTTATGGTACAACTTACAGCGGCCCCATAGGGAGCGTAATCACACCACATTTGCAAGGGATGGATGAGTTTAAACACCTGAGCCATGCATCATCCCTTTGCGGCAACTGTACAGAAGTATGTGCGGTAAAAATAAACCTGCACGAGCTGCTTTTAGACAACAGAAAAGAAGCTGCAGAAGAAGGCCTCACAAGCTTTGGCGAAAAGGCGGCATGGAAAATATGGAAATTTGCCAGCATGCACCGTGGCGTGATGAACATGGGTAATGGGCCATTAAAAAACACTTTTGTAAATGGTATTTTTAAAGACTGGACAAAGCACAGAGGAGATTTAAATTTTAGCAAAAAGACATTTAATGAGTTGTGGAAGGAGAAGAATAAGAATTAAATAATTTTCGTAAATTTATTTATGAGCACGATAGAAATCAGAGAAAAATTGCACAAATACATTGATAGTAGCGAAGATGATATTATTGCTGCCGTGTTTGCCTTTTTTAAAACGTACAATAATATACCAAAAGATGAACACCTTGATATAGCAGAATATGATAAAGACATAAACGATGCGATGGAAGAAATAGACAAGGGAGACTTTTATACACAGGAAGAAGTAGAAGCTATAATTAAAAAGCGGTATGAGAAAATTGATATGGGCTAAAAGAGCTACTAAAAGTTTTTTAAAAATCCTAGAGTATATAGAAGAAGAATCTATACAAAATGCCCAGAAAGTTTCTAGAGACGTTTTAAGAATAGTAAATGAATCAAGCAAAAATCCTGAACATC
>JBJXGJ010000156.1:0-28124 GCA_046153805.1 Ferruginibacter sp.
GGTAAAGCATACACTGTATTGGAAAAATCTTTTATAAGCTGGAAGGAGATGGTATTTTCCCTGTCTATCAAATTAAAGACTTCTAAACTTGCCCAGATGTTTTCAAATTTTCTAAAAGGGTTGTGGCTTCTTCTTATAGATTTTTCGCTGAGCAGCAATGCGCTAAAACCCATATCAACTCTTATATAGGCGGGTATGATCAATCCGTTTCTATACTTTACTGAGCCAGGAATATTGTAACTCATATTACTGCCATAAATGGCGTTGAGGTGTACTTTAAAGTTTTTATTGGTGGGCAGGTAGTCTTCCAAATAAAGACCAACAGTGATCAACCTATCTGTAGGACGACGCACAAAACCCACTTCATTTTTTACACTGTCTTTTACCATTTGGTCTAAAGTGCCTGCACGAATAATTTCGCCTGCAGCGTTTTTATAGTCGTAATAAGTATCATTCTTTAAATTTTCCCGTGTGCGCATAAAGCCTACACTTAACCAGCTTTCTGCATCGTTTACCAGCTCGCCAAATAACCTAAACTCAATACCAGTTGCATAAGCCTTTGCATTGTTGCTGCCCAGGTATCTTATTTTTACATTATCAATATCATAGGGCAATACAGAAGTCATTTGTTTATAATAGGCTTCCGTTGTAAGGCGAAGTATTCGATTGCCGGGTCCTTTAAAATTATAATCAGCACCTGCAACAAACTGTGTACTTTTCTGTGCTTTTATATTGGTATTTACGTTGCCATTGTTGTCTCTTAATTCTCTGTAAAAAGGGGGCTGGCTGTAAACACCTGCAGCAGCTTTAAAAACAATGTCTTTGTTGCTCAACGGCTTCCAGCTTAGTTGTGCTCTTGGGCTTATTAAAAATTGTTTATTGAGGCTGTTGTAATTAAACCGCACACCTGCCTGCAATGTAACATCGCTGCCGCCTTTGCTTAACCTAATATTATCCTGTACATAGCCGCTGTATTTTTGAATGCTCAAATTGGCATTGCTGTTTTGTACATTAAAAATGGTGAGGTTGGCAGGTGTGTAGGGTAGGGAATAACCGGCAGAATCTCTGTATTCAAACTGCGCAAGTTTGTCTTTTATATTCGTTTGCTCAGCAGAAACGCCCCACTGAATAAAACTGTTTTTTACCTCATAACTACCTTTGTGGCTTGCATTGTAAATTTCTATGTCTAGTTCGTTTCTTGCATAGTTTTGTGTGTACCCTGCGCCAAGCGGGTTTGTAATTTGCCCAAAAGTAGGGCTAGCATTGTCAAAATCTCTGTCACCAAAAAGATAGGCGCCACCAATGTCTATATTTTCTTTTTCCCTATCTTTAAAACGGCTGAGCATCCATTTTAGTTTTGCTTTTTTATTAACGGATTGTAATACCGATAACCCAATAAGGCTGGATGTGTAACTGTCTTTTTCCTGACCCTCAAAAAATACATCCAGTCCTAAATTTGCGGTAAAGAAAGGAGAAAAAACAGATGTTGTTTTCTTTACTGATTCAGGAAAAAAAGTAAACCTTGAGGTGGAAATAATACCCAGCAATTCAACCTGTATTTTTGAAGAAACTGCATAGCTTAGCAGACCCTGGGCATCTGATGCAGAGGGAATGTATGCACCAACAGTAGGTTGGCTGCTCAGCAGGTTTCTGTTGCTTTTATTGCGTACACCTGTGAGGTAATTAAATCTTCCGTTTTTAGAGGCGCCTTCGAGTTGCAGACCTTGCTCAAGCAGACTTACATAAGCACTACCGGCAAAACTTGCGGGTTTTTTATATTGTATGTCCAGCACGCTGCTCATTTTATCGCCGTATTTGCTTTGAAAACCGCCGGTGTAAAAGTTTACATTTTTTGTCATTTCGGGGTTGATGAGGCTAAGACCTTCCTGCTGCCCACTGCTTACTAAGTATGGTCTGTAAATTTCAAAATCATTTATGTAAATGAGGTTTTCGTCGTAATTGCCGCCTCGCACATTATACTGAGATGTAAGCTCATTGTTGCTGCCCACGAGCGTTTTAATCAAACCTTCGATACCGCCAACCGTACTTGGCAATATAACAGCTGTTTTTGGATTGATCTTTATCAGTCCTGTTTCTTGTCTTTCTTTTTCGTTGCCAACAGTAACAGCATCAAGGGTTTTACCGTTTTGTTTTAACTGTAGTAAGATCGTTTCTGTTTCATCATTGCTCAGAAAAAAATTCGTTTGCTGGGGAGTAAAACCTGTATAGCTAAAAATAAGTGCAAGCGATTTTTGTGCAGGCACTTTAATACTGAATTTGCCGCTGTCGCCAGATAATATGCCCGAGTTTTTACCAAGAATGATGATTGATACATTCTTTAATGGCATATCGTTTTCATCTACAACAGTGCCCGTAATGGTTGCATATTTGGTTTGTGCAGCGGCCGAAATGGTAAGGATTGTAAGTAACAACCCAATTATAAATCTCATAATATGAAGATAGAATAAAATTAAATGAGAAGGTGAAACCAGGGCATTTGCTTTTAAACTTTCATTATGCTTTCTCTAAATTCAACATTACCCATGGCTTTCAACATTTTCCTTTTCTTTGATATTTTTTTTACATCTTTTGTTCTTTGCAAAAGAGTTAGTGCCATTTTTAAAACTAAGTTAAAATTTTTAGCTGCATTTCCAACTCGTCTTCTTGAATTGTCCTCTCCAAATATAACATCTAAATTCCAGTGCAATTTATTTTCGATTGCCCAATGTTCTCTAATACACTCATTGATCTTGTTAGCCGTAGGATTGGCACAACTACTTATATAATACCTTGTTTCTAAGGAGGTTACTCCTGTTATTTTTACATGCCTTTTTGTGTCTATTTTAATAAGTGATTGGCAATTTTTCCATTGCTCTTGCTGATCAAATAGTGTGAGATTTGTAAGTACAGTTGCTACCCTTTGCTCTACTCTGCCGTGATTAGCTTCAAGTGTTTTGTCTTTACTAAATGTTACCAATTTTGATTCAAATATATCCGCTATCACATCTAATAAATATTTTTGGTTCTCTTTTACGGCCAATATATAATCGGCTCCTTTGGAAACTATCTTTGCAGCAATTTCTTTTTGACAGCCCATCGCATCTATGCTTACAATAGCTCCTGCAATGTCAATGGATTCTAACAATGCTGGTATAGCTGTAATTTCATTACTCTTTTCCTCTGTGGCTACCTAACCTATACATATCTCTTGGGATGATAAGTAGGCCGATACTATATGGCTGGCAAGGCTGTTATCTTTTGTGTTGTAAGAACCACAAATTCTTTTCCCATCAATGGCTATTAACTCATAATCAGCAAGTTGGTAAAATTGTTTAGCCCAAAGCATAAAGCAATTTGAAAATTCGGAGTAATCAATTTTTTGAAATAATTTACCAATAACATCATGCGAGCTTGTACCGAACAGGGCTTTGCGATGTTGGGGAATTTGAAAAACTTCCGCCCGGAACCGAAGCCCAATTGAAAAAACTGATGGAGAAGATAACAACAAAAAGCCAAATTGAAACTCGTCTGCCAGAGCAAAAGCAAAAGCAAAATAGAATTAGAAATGCTCATTGTTATTCCTTCCGCCCCAATATTGCAAAACCCCTTGTTATCGGCTGTTCTTCTTCCTGCTGGTCTATCTCGTCCATTCTGTCCACGGTATAACGAAAGGCAAAACCAAAACCCAAACTAGAAAAAATGTTGCCATACCTGATGGATAAGGTTGATTATTTTTAATGGCAGGAATTGCAACTACCAAAAGCCAAGAGCCCTTGTAAATAAGTTGCAATAATAAAATTGGTGAAAAAGTCAATGGTCGCCAAAGCCCTAAAACTGATAAGATTGCTATTGCTAACCACAAGCAACCGACTAATCTAATTATGTCGGTTGTCTGATATGAGTTTTGGAATATTGTCGCAGAAGATAATTTTGGAAAAAACAATGATGTAATTCCAATCCAACCTGCAACTATGATATTTGCTATGTAAATTAATTTGATTGCCGTCATTTATTTTGAATTAAAATATTCGTCCAATACCTGTTTTGATAACTGGATAAACAGAATTTTTGTCCGCATTTATTGTTGCTCCAATTCCTATTCTGGTATCAAATGTCCACTGTTTTTTATTGCCAAACCTGTAAGCATAACCATAACCTGCGTAAGGTAAGAATGTTGTTTTTTTGTCTGCCCGTAATAGTTTGTTGTCAACCAACGCAATGCCTGTAAAAATATAATCTCCGTCCATTCTGTCTTTTAAAAAGTATTTCAAGTTTGCACCGTGAGTATTTACAAAGTTTGTTTCTGCTTGGATTGTAAAGTTACCGATGGTTCTAACTTCAACTGTCAAAAGTGGTGTGAACGGAAACAACAGAAAACTCAACCTTACGTTTGCTGTCGGCTGAGTTTCTTTTTGTGCAAAAACGTTTTGAACTAATAATAAGCCGAAAATTAAAAATATTACTCTCATTTCCTTTCAGCGATTAGTTTGATTTCAGATAAAACACTTGGCAACATTGCTCTATAATTTTTACCAAGTTTGTTACCTAATATCTTTTTCAAAAAGCCTGTAAACTGAACATCGTGGGTGAAAAAAGTTTTACCTTCCTTTACTTCTAATGTTCGCTTTATAATGAGCCAACCAAAAGGAATTTTAGTTTTAAAAGTGTAAGATTTGTTTGGTATAAGTTCGCTGATTACAAACTTTGATTTTGGTCCTTTGTCTGGAATAAGTTTGCCTTTTGTTCCAACCACAAATTCGCCATCAAGAAAGGCTTCTTTTAAACCTTTGTCCCATTGTTTCCAATTTGGTACGTCTGTCCAAACTTGCCAAATTTTGTCGCTTGAAGCAGTTGTACTGTCAGTATGAGAAAAATGATAATTGGTTTGTTGTGCTTGTGTCTGCATAACTACGAATGTTGAAATGATTAAAAATAAATGCTTCATTTTTTTAATTGTTTAAATGATGTCGCAAATTTCTATCTCAAATTCAACTTTCTACTGCACCTATGTTAAGTTCGGTTTTTGGCAATGATTTTTTTTCTAATTCTGCTCAAAGACTGAGGAGCAATGCCAAAATATGAAGCCAAATATTTTAGAGGTAGCCTTTGTAATAGTATCGGGTTTGATTGTAACATTTTTTTGTAACGATGTTCGGCTGTTTCGGTCTGGATTTCCTGCAAAATTTCTTCCGTGTAAGATTGCACTTCTTGAATGAGTTTGCGAACAAAAGTATTCCAACTTTTCAATTCCAAAAGTTCGTTTGCTTGTTTTAAGGTTGTCTTCCAAATAATGGATTTCTCAATGGCTTGTATGTTTTCAGTTGCAGGTTTTTCTCCTGTAAAACTTACTTGTGAAGTAAAACAATATGGTGCTTCTGTAAAAAACTTTGTAATATCGTTTCCGTCTTTGTTGATGTAAAATCGAAGAAGTCCACTCTCAATAAAATAAAGATGTCTGCAAACTTTACCTTCTGCTAAAAGAATTTGGTCTTTGTCCAAAATTCGCTGTTCAAAACAATTGGATATTTCTTTCCAATCGCTGTCGGAAAGTGTTGTGTAGTTTTCTATAAATTGTCTAAAAGTTTCCAAGTTTAACCTGTCAAATTATGTTTAGGATGTCTGTCGTTTTAGAATAGCCGATAACATTGGTATAAGGGTAATACTTCCGAAGCCAGTCTATTTGCAATGTTCCAAATTCTTCTATACACTGAAAATCTGAATATCCACACAGAATGGAAGATATTGATTGAAATAGAATTTCCACTAATGGATATTTAATATTTCCTTTTGATGTTCTTCGTGGGTCTTGTATAGTTTGAAAATATTTAGTGAAAATATTTGAATAGTCGCTCTGGGCCCGGTTTGTAGTCATTTTTTTTATTAGGCGCATACACTCCCCTAATAAAGATGAACCACCAATATACGCAATTTTTAAAAGCGAATGCGCTGGGTAATAAATTTGTTTGAGTGCATTATTCTTTTTAATTTTGAACACTTTAAACTAATTGTCTCATGAAGCACCTAACAATCGCGGCCATTTTTATAATTTCAATATCCAGTTTAATTATGGCACAGTCTCCCGGCGGTGTATCGGTCAATAATAAGCTTTGGTTAAGATCCGATAATGGTGTTATTGCTACCGGCAGTGCAGTAACTCAATGGCAGGAGTTTTCTGGTGCCAATGTTACCGGAAATTTTATTGTATCGCCACTTGCTGGTACAACCAATGCTCAAACCAGCCCCACGCTTATCCAGGGGGGGATTAATTTTAATCCTTACATAAGGTTTAATGGCACCACCAATTCATTATCCAGCACAAACAATTTTTTGGGTACCGCCTTGGTAAGCAACAGTAATGTTACTGTTTTTCAGGTGTTGAATTTAAAATCGGGTATTGTGTGGCTTAAATGGGAAACCGACCCTAGCGGTGGCATTGCTCGGTTAGGTTTTGAAAATTCAGGTGGAAGGCTTCGGTTTGATTTTCCAATTGCTGATCCCCCAACTGGCGGGCAGAATATTGGTGTAACAAATATTTTAAATAAGCACACGCTTTCCACTGCATATGCAAATGCTACCACTTCTGTAAACCGCTTAAACGGGGCCGACGATAAGATCATTTCCATTCCCAGCCCAGGAAATTTTGGAATTCTAAGCACCAAAATTGTAATTGGTAATGAAGATTTGTTGAATCTTCCCTGCCAGATTGATATAGCTGAAACAATCATCTATTCTACTACTTTAAATCCTGCTGAAAGAAATAGAGTTGAATCGTACCTGGCGGTAAAATATGGTTTTACCCTAAACCAATTGGCTGCCAATGCCAATAACTATGTGGCCTCCAATGCTACCATTACCTGGAACAGGGCTTTAAACAGTGGTTTTGCTAGTGACATTACCGGTATCGGGCGTGATAATACCACGGCTTTATCTCAAAAACAATCCAGATCTGTTAATGCAAGCTCCCTTATTACTTTATACAATGGTACCTATGCGGGAGGCGTTTTTCCTTTAACCAATGCAGCCAATACCAATAATTTTGCCAGTGATACTTCATTTTTATTGGTGGGTGATAACGCGGGCACCACCACCATTAACCAATGTACGCTTGATGGAGCCGCACAAAGAATGCAGCGGGTTTGGAAAACAAGCAAAACCGGAACGGTATCTACTATAACTATTGCAGCAGATCAAACTGCTGTACCTGCAACAGCAAAAAATATCATGGTTTCCAGTAATCCTGCTTTCCCCCGAAGCGGAACGGTATTGTATCCGCTTACCGCCGCAGGAGGAAAACTCTATGCTGCCCTTACCTTAAACCATAATGATTATTTTACATTTGGAACAGATTCCATTGCAAGTCCTCAATTTCAAAACGCGCCTGTTTGTGCGGGATTAACCAGTACCACTACCATCACTAATCCATTGCCAGGGGCTACATATAATTGGTTTACCACGGCCACCGGAGGAACAAGTGTTGCAACGGGTCCAAGCTATTCAACCATCATATCAAATAATACCACTTTTTATGTAGAAACCACTTCTCCATTCAATTGCCTGGTAACACCCCGTACCGCAGTGGTAGCAACAGTGGTCGATTTATTAAATGTGAAAACAAATAATGACACCACCATCTGCGTTGGAAAGGCTATTAATATTACCACCATGACCAATGGCACAGCTTTTTCCTGGACGCCGGTTACCGGTCTATCCAATGCTACTATAGCCAACCCGGTGGCGACACCAACAGTTACCACACAATATATAGTAACGGCTACTTTAGCTGGATGTACCGGGAAGGATACCTTAAATATCAATGTAGCAGCATTACCCCAAGTTAGTGCGGGTCCTGGTTTAAGTTCAATTTTTGGAAGTCCGGTTACCTTGCAGGGCGCCGCAAATACGACCACGGTATTATGGACTCCCAATTTCAATTTAAGCAGCACCACCATACTCAATCCTTTAGCTTCACCACCTGTTACCACTCGGTATTTTTTAACAGCCACAAACAGTTTTGGTTGCACGAAAACGGATAGTACCCTTGTTACTGTAATAGTAGCACCTTGTATAAAACCACTGAATGCGTTTACACCCAATGGAGATGGCATCAATGATCTTTGGTTGGTTACTACGAACCTTTCCTGCATCGCCAGGATTGAAGCGGCGGTATTTAACCGATATGGCACAAATGTATTTGAGTCAAAAGATTACAGAAATACGTGGGATGGCAATTATAAGAGCAAACCACTGCCCGATGGAACCTATTACTATGTGTTGTCTTATTATCTGATTAATGGAGATGTCGTACCCAAAAAGGGCGATGTAACCATTTTAAGGTGATTGGTAAAGCTGGAGGAAGGGTTGACAATTGTAAACTAATTATTTGCTGAGTACCCCTAGATACTAGATGCATTCTATAAAATTATATTTTCAAATTGTTTCGATGAAAAATTCGGAAGAGTTTGTGACTTGTGCGGGTGTTCCGCTTTAGCACGTTACCTAAGACCATCAGGTCTGCCAGGCTGCCTACGCGTTACAAAAACCAAATCTGGGGACTTGACAGCGCAAGGAGGCTTACCAATACTAAAATAAGTAATGTAAATCCCTACAGAGCTGTTGACGATTTTTAAACAGATCATTTGATTTATCAGGAATTATGACCATTGCGGCAGGACCTCACTGAATTTCATGATCCGAAACATGATATCCGCTACCGGCCACATTATAACAAAAACAGAATCGTTCGGCGCATAAAATTCGCTTGCCATTTTGCCCTTTTAACGCTCGATCTCAAAGATTTACCAGCTTTCTCTATTTTTAAAACAACTCATTACAAGTTACCGAAAGGTGATCACAAGACATAAACCTGATATTTTATCTGATAATCACCTCATTTCAAGTTGTGAAATGTTCATGCAAGTTCTGTCCCAGCGGGGTTTTCGCAATCCTAATCTATAAATTACTAAGAAAACTTGCTGCGAAACCCTACCCGTCAGGTAGAGCCGATGTATAATATACCATACTAAATAGGGGCTGCTCAACATCCCATTTTAATAAGTTTTGAGCTCAAAAATGGCAAAATTTACTGATTTAGTATAAATTAGGTGCATGGATATTTTGATATTATGCTCAAAACCCGAGTACCATTTTGATATAAAATATTTCCCCCAAAAATACAGGCTACAATGTGTGCTATTTTTTGGGCTAATTCAAATGAAAATGACATAATTGGTTTAGAAAAAGTTGATCTTAGGTACAGACTTATTTTTATAAATTTTAGCTGAGTTGTTGAGCAGACCCTAATTAAAGTTTGAATTTTTGTTCTACTCTTCCTGAGCTTAATCTCTCTCTCTTTTACCATGGCTTCTTCATACGTTGCTAAAATTTCTGTATGAACTATTTGCTAATCATGAATTTTTGCTTTGAAACCGTTATAATTAGAATTGGTTTTCTAAAACGTAGTGCTGTTTTGTGTCCTGCGAATCCTACATAGAATTTATCTGCTCTTGAAGAATAAATACTGTGAACTGCTTATATCATTAAAAAAGAACGGCTACCAATTGATAACCGTTCTTTGTGGGAGCACACGGGTTCGAACCGCGGACCCTCTGCTTGTAAGGCAGATGCTCTAAACCAGCTGAGCTATGCTCCCTTTTTCGTTTTGGGATTGCAAAGATAGGAGTAATTATTTCTCTGCAAAATTTATTTACAAAAAAATAAAAAAAGAAAATGATTGTCTTATTTAAGGCAATTAGTACGATTGTTGTATAACAAACATAATGTAATTTATCAGGTGCAAAATTAAAAAAAGTATGATTTCTGAGAACACGACGTATAAAATATTAATAGTTGATGATGATGAAGATGATTTTTTTATCACTAACCAGTATATTAAAAATATTAAGGGTTTCAATTTTAGTGTAGAGTGGCGTTACGATTACAAAAGTGCCATGGACGACGTTTGTAAAAAGAAATATGATTTGTATTTGGTAGATTATTATCTGGGTGCAAAAACTGGTCTTGATTTTATTAAAGAAGCATTTGAAAACAAATGTGATGAACCTATAATTATTCTTACAGGTAGGGCTGCTCCGGAGCTTGATGCAGAAGTAATGCATGCAGGTGCCGTTGACTATCTCATAAAAGGGGAGATGGATACTGAAAAGCTTGAAAGATGCATTAGGCACGTAATTGAAAAAAGTGTTGCTGTACGAATCCTTAAGTTAAACGAGCGAAAATTCCGGCATATTTTTGAAAGGTCAAAAGATGCAGTGTTTTTAATAGACTTTGATTCAATGTTGTTTACTGACGTAAATGTGGCAATGGAACAGCTTTTTAAATACGATACACAAGAGATAAAGACTAAATCGATTTTTAATTTAATGTTTTTGAAAGAAGAAAAACTACTTGTTGCTGATTTATTAAAAAAGGGAGATATTGATGACAAGGAAATACAGATGCAAACAAAAAGCGGCGAGCTTATTTACGGTATTTTATCTCTGTCAAAAGAAGAAGACAGCACAGGTAAAGTTTTTTTACAGGGGATAATACATGATATAACGGAATTAAAGAAGATTGAAAAGAACAATGTAAGAATAGAAAAATTAGGGATGGCTGAAAGGCTTGTTCGAACGCTGGCACATGAAGTTCGTAACCCGTTAAACAATATCAATCTGTCTCTTGAGCAGTTAACAGAAGAAATAAAATCTGAAGATGCCACGCTTTACCTTGAAATAATAACTAGAAACAGTAAGAGAATAGAGACCCTTATAACACAATTACTCGGTGCCAGCCGGCCTGATATTATGCTGCAGACAAACGATCTTGTGGAAATATTGGAGGAGTCGTTGGAAGTGGCTACGGATAGAATTATTTTAAGGCATATAAAATTAGAGAAGGATTTTCCATCAAAAAAATTGATGGTTAACGCAGATAAAGAAAAATTAAAAATTGCTTTCCTCAACATAATCATTAATGCGGTTGAAGCGATGGACGATTACGGTAGTTTATCTTTAAAACTAGAAGATACCGACGATACCGACGAAGGCTACAATTTATCTATATCTGATACCGGATGCGGCATTAGCGAAGAAAATTTGTCCCGGTTATTTGAGCCTTATTTCACTGCAAAAAAAAATGGACTCGGTTTGGGACTTGCAGCTACCATGAATATTTTGCAATCGCACAATGCGGCTATTGAAGTATCTTCAATACTAACAGAAGGAACTAAATTTTTCATACATATCCCTAAAGTTGCTTAGTTAGATTTTTTAAAAATCGAGCAGGCTAAAGATGGAGGTAATAATCTTTCAGTAGTTTCACAAATTCGTCAGAGTATTGATTGTTACTATTTTTTATAGCAATTGACTCTCCTCTGCACATATATTTCTTATGAGATACCAATAAAAAACTTCTAAAAAATGAGTGGGATGGTGAGTGCGAAATATCGGTTTTTTCTATAATAAAAAGTGATTCTTTATTCAAGTGTTCCTCCATATTTTTTACCACTGAAGATGGAAGTAACAAAGCTGCCACTCCCAAATGGCAAAGTTGTTGTTTCAATATTGACGAAAGACTTGCAAATGATAAGCTGGTCGCGTGCATAGCGAGGTTACGTGCAACATCAACACTTTTAAGCTGGTTCTCATAAAACGGCGGATTACAAATAATAAGGTCGTATTTGTAAGTCGGAATAAAATTAATTATCGCAGTATGGTGTACACTAATTTGCTCCTGCCATGGAGATAGTTCAACATTTTTTTTGGCTTGTTTGTAAGCCATTTCATCAATTTCTACAGCGTCAATGGGAGTGTCCGTTTTTTGTGCAAGCATTAATGAAAGTAAACCGGTACCGCAACCTATATCCAGTACACTATTTGGAGAAAGTGTCTGCTCAAATTTGTTTGACACCCAGGCGCCGAATAAACAGGCATCCGTACACACTTTCATGGCGCACATATCCTGCTGTATGGTAAACTGTTTAAATTGAAACCAACTATTCACTTCGTAAATTAAGTTTAAAAGGCGCTGCTTGCAGAAGGTGTTGCATCCATTAGCACAAAATCATTAACAAGGTATTTGTGGTATGCTGCTACTGCAATCATTGCTGCATTGTCTGTACAATATTCAAATGCAGGTATAAATGTATTCCAGCCAAGTGCAGCGCCAGTTTGGGTAAGTTGTTTTCTTAATTCGCTGTTGGCACTTACACCACCTGCAATACACACATTGGTGATACCCGTGTCCAACACAGCTTTTTTTAGCTTATTTATTAGTATGCTTACAATTCTTTGCTGTACAGATGCACAAATGTTTGCGAGGTTTTCATCAATAAATTTTTTTCGATCTTCTACAGATACTGTTAGTGCTTCTTTATAAATATTGGCGGTGCCTGCATTGTTTAAAAAATAAAGCATAGATGTTTTTAAACCTGAAAAACTAAAATTTAAGCCATCTATTTTTGGTTCAGGAAATTTGTAAATAGATTCTCCCTGCTGTGCATACTTATCTATTAAAGGGCCGCCCGGGTAAGGCAAGCCTAACAATTTTGCTGTTTTGTCAAAAGCTTCGCCGGCTGCATCATCAATGGTTTCACCGATAATTTTCATATTTGTGGGCGATTTACACAAAACAATTTGTGTATGACCACCACTTACCGTTAAACATAAAAAAGGAAATCGAGGTGCAGGCTCTAAAAGCAAATTTGCCAATACATGTGCCTGCATGTGGTGTACGGCTATAAGTGGCTTATTAAGTGAAAGGGCAAGAGATTTTGCAAACTGTCCGCCCACCAATAACGCACCAATAAGCCCGGGCGCTTGTGTAAATCCAATGGCATCAATATCCTTTAAGGAAAGTCCCGACTTTTTTATGGCGGCATCTACAACGGGAACAATATTTTCCATATGTGCACGGCTCGCAAGCTCCGGAACAACCCCACCGTACTGCTCGTGTATTTTTTGCGTAGCAATTATATTGCTTAAAATTTTTCCATTGCTAAAAACGGCAGCAGCTGTTTCATCGCAGGAAGATTCTATGGCGAGTATGATAGGATTATGGGTGATGAATGATGAAATTTAAATGATGAATATTTAGGTGTGCAATTTATAACATGCGTTGGATTTTAAAAAATCATCTAATGTTATCTAACTTCTAATTGCCACTACAGGATCCATTTTTGCAGCCTGCCTTGCGGGAATGATCCCTGCAAGTATGCCTACAACAATGCAAATAATAACAGTTGCAAATAAAAGAGGCACCGAAATAAATACAGGAAAATTGAGTGGACCGGAAAGCACCAAGGTTAAAATCCATACAAAAAACAAACCTACTGCACCGCCTAAAATACACATTAGAGCAGCTTCCATTAAAAACTCCAACAGTATAGATGAACTTTTTGCGCCAATGGCCTTTTTTAATCCTATGATAGAAGTTCTTTCCTTAACAGTAACAAACATAATATTTGCAATACCAAAGAGGCCCACTATTAAACTGATACCGCCAATAAAACCTCCCACAATATTTAGTGTGCCGAAAAAGCCTGATATCGCTTTACTAAAGGCTTCAACGCTGTTCAAAGAAAAATTGTCTTCTTCTCTCGGACTTAGCCTGCGCACCTGCCGCATAATGCCCCTTAGTTCCTGGTACAATGCATCTGTACTCACACCGTCTTTTCCTTTTACGATTAATACAGGGTTTGAGCTTTTTTCGTCAAATAATTGTCTGCAATATTTATAAGGCATCATTATACAATTATCATAATCCCAGCCAATCATATTTTTTCCTTGTTTTTTAATAACCCCAACCACCGTCATTACTTTGCCTTTTACCTCCACTTGTTTTCCGGCTGCTCTGTCCGCTGATCCAAATAATTTTTCAGCATTTTCAAAACCGATGATGCACACATTTGTTGCATTATTAAATTCATTGGCCGAAAAGTAACGGCCCACTTGGAAAAGAATGGGCTGTAAAGCAATTTGAGCAGCGTTGATGCCGTAAACAGAAACTCCATTTAACGCATCATTTTTATAAGATAGATTACCGCCTGTTTGCATTAAAAAAGTAACATCCTGTGTAAGTTCCGATCTCTCTCTCACCATCCCTTCTTCTTCGTATTTCATTACAGGTCTTGCCCTCAGTTTCCAAAAAGGTTTGTTGGGACCACCGCTGTAATCCCATTTGTCAATGTAAATGGTATTACTGCCGAGGCTATTTACCTCGTTTTGTATATTTTGCTCAAGGCTATTTACAGTAGCAAGAACCCCGATAATACAAAATATACCAAAAGCCACACCTGTTAAACTTAAGGCGGTTCTGGTTTTGTTCACTTTTAATTCCTGCAGGGTGAGTCGTAAAGAATTGCTTAGTATGCTCAGCATTTTTGCCATGCGGTAAAGTTAAGAAGAAATTAAGCTGATGATTTCCCAAAGAGTCATCTAAAAATGCCGTTTATAAAAAATACCAACCCTAAATCCATCGAAGGGGGGGACTTTGACCCTAACCCTCTATGGTGAATTACATCTTTCAACAGCCTCCATTTTTTTCAAAAATTTGGTAGTTTTTTGATCAACAAACAAGCGGCAATGGGGAATATTTGTGGTAGCCTGCCCCGTTTTTTTGCAGAGGCGCACATTTCATCTTCATCTGGCTATTTAGCTCTAATTATGCCATTTCGGGGGTGTAATAACATGAAATTTAAAATGAGTAGAAAGTTTATAACCCCACCCATTTTTAGATTCCTGTTCCCTAAAGATTTAAATTCCTTTCCTTTTTTGAAATAAATATCGACCTCAAGTTGTTTTATTCCAAAATTTACAAAAAAAATATTCATTTGACTGATATAAAAAGTATAGGTGAAAAAGCATTAATAGAGAATTGTCCACTAAATAAAGAATGGGCGCAAAAAGAACTTTATGATATGTACAGCAACGAACTTTTTGCTATTTGTTGGAGGTATGCCTCAGATAATAATGAAGCAAAAGATGTTTTGCGAGAGGGGCAAGATGAATTTTTACACACATCAAGCAATACAGCGGCAGCGGTTCATTCAAAGGCCGGATGAAAAAAGCGGTTGAAAAGTTGTTGTGCTTTGGAAATATAGTTATAGCGCCGCACGACTTGTTCCGCACTTGCAGAAGAAAGCCATTGCACAAAGCCATTGCACAAGGGCATCGCACAAAGGCATCGCCTCATTTCTACGCGGTGCTAGACATTATCTCTGCCATTGTAGTAAAAAAAACTTACCTACCCCTTTAAAGGCTTTGTTCTTTCAGGTGATTCTTTCTCAGGTGTTGCAGGTTTTGTCGGTTCACCTAAAATTTTATCGAACGCGGCTCTCATAAGCCATGCTTTTTCAATATCAGAATAATCACCATGCGATTTTTCAATGGCTGATTTTAAAATCTTTTCAACATCCTTGCAATTGCTGCCGTATACACTAACGATCTTATAGGCCGCCCACTCGTATACTCTATAACAGCCAATGTGAAACCCTGCATTGTAAATGGGAGCCCCCAGGTCAATCGCATCTCCAATGATCTTAGCTATTGCAGTACTGTCTGCACACCCGGCCATTACAGCAATTTCTATAATTGGTTTTACACAAACGGGAGAAATGGTTTTAGCATAAATAGATTGGTTGTTTATGCCCACTACAAAACAACAAATTAAAACGATTGAAAAAAGCCTGTTTTTTACTTTCATTAGAGTAGATTTATTCGTAATCGAATATAAGAATAAAAATAATGTTTTAAAAAGTCATCGCCTATTTGGCTGTAGCGAATAGAGGAAAAGAAATTTTGCATTGTTGCAAAATCTAAATACCCAAATAATTAAGATCGCAAGAGCGATGAGAACTTGAGCGATTATACAGAGGGTTATCATTATATAGACTTATAAATGTTTTTTATTGTGTTGGTTTTATTCGATTAAATCTAGTGTGTTGCTTAATGTTGAATGAGGCTTTTAGCAAATTGCAGCTACATTTTCCGAAAGGCTTTTACATACCGGAAGTCATTATATCTTACTAAACTTTATTGAAGTTAGGTTTAAAACACCACATGTCTGATTTACTAAAGAAGTCACTTATATAATTCCTGAGAGAGAAAAGCAAGTGGGTTGATGTTTCTTGGCCTGCGTTGGTGAACTCGTATTTATTTTGCGCCCACCGCCACCACCCGTGAGTCGCCGAGGCTTGGTCTTTGACGAGCCGACCCGCCCAATGAATGCCCGATTTATCCCAAATAATTTTCTAAAAAACCAAAATGGTCTACAGCTTTTTCATAAAACATTGCTGAGGAAAAATGATAGTCTTCGGGTAAGTCACAAAGATTTGCCTTTACAGGATTGTAATGGATGTAGTTTAATTTTTGATGAAATACAACCGCAGTAAACAACTCAACATTTAGTGAATCTCTTTGCCAAAAATTATATTTTCTATCAATGGCATCTACTTCATACGCTTGTAGATTATTGTCTTTTTCCAACAATTTTTTAAACTCTTTTGAAGTATGTTTTATAAAGCTGTTTTGTATTTCTTGCAAGTTTTTCTTGCCTTTTGCTTGCCAGATGATGTGTAGGTGATTAGGCATCCCGCAGTATTGCGGGACAAGAAACTTAAGCGAATCAACAATTACATTTTTGTATTTGTCTTCTTTTAATAAATGCTTCCATTCGTAGCTGTAAAAAATTGCGGCCACTCTTGCGCATATTGTTGTTTCATTTGTTGAAAATAAAACAAATTGTAGGTTTCTTATGCGGTGCTGGGATTTCTTATACTGGGTCGGCTGGTCAAAGACCAAGCCTCGGCGTATGCGTGGTGGGATGCGCCCCATTTATTGTTAGTATTGGTACCAATGCAGGCAAAGGGAATGATATTAAACAGCTATTGCAGGAATGGCGGCTTTATACTTTTGATTATTTATATATGCTTCCACTGAATTAATATATTCTTCCAAAAAGATAATTACAGCATTTTTGGCGGCTTCAATTTCAGAGTAAGAAACATTAGTGCCAACTTCAGAAAAAGTTTTTTCACCATGTGCCAGCCAGTTTCTTTTTTTCTTAATATCTACCAAAAATGAACCATGTAAATTTTTGTCATACATTTTATGAATATTAGCTACCTCTATTCTCATAGATTTTGCAGTTTCAAATATAGTCTGTGCATCTAATGAGCCACCATAATTAATTTCATTAGAGGCTAAACTAATAGTATTCTCAAAAATTTGCACGGCAATATTCATGAAAGTGTCAATAATTGTTTCTTTCTTTTTATTTACATCATGCTTGTACAAATTGTTCAGCCAATATTTTTGTACCTCTTGAATCATTTCAAAATATTTAACTCCATTGTCAGTGATAGCATCAAATATTGAAACAATAGAATTGTAAATTGTGGATTCAACTAGATTATAAATAAGCAAAAAAGAATTAGCGGTTAAAATTTTAATTTTTTCACCATCAAATAATAAATCAATATTTTTTCCTTCTACTGAATCATAGCCGGTCAATTTTGCTTTATCAAAATTTGCTGTTTTTAAAATTTCTAAATATAATTCTATTTCTGTTTTTCTTTTTTCAAACTCTATTCTAATCTCCATAGTTTAGTGTGTTTAAATCTTTTGCTCCAGTCAAACAATCCTTGACAAATTCAATTCTTCCTACTACCTTACTTTTATTATTAGCCGCATCTGATGTAGTAACTTGTTTAAATTCATTAGAATCCAGCCAGCGTATATCAGGGTTAGTTATATCTCCTTTTTCTCGTAGAGCTAAATTCACACCAATTGATATTGCTTCAAATCTAACCCTAGGTATTGACATAGTCCCTTCCCTTTTTTTAAAACCGTTAGGGATATATCTATTGACAAAATCTAACATTCTAGTTAATTCATGCTTCTTTTCATCTGCAAAAGCATCATTAAATATTTTTCCCTTTTCAATAATATAGTCATCAAGAAACCCCTTAACTGAATGTGAAAATTTTTTATAATTATCAGAATAAGCAAAGAATCTAGTCACTAATTCCTCCTTTTCTCCTCTTAATTTCTCATTATCCCGTGCTGAACTAAAAAGCTGTTCAAAAACTTCAATTTTTGTACAATCCAAAATAAAGTCATAAAATTTATTGGCTATAAATTTTCCTTTTCTGACTTCTGCTGATACTGCTTTCTTTCCTGTTTCATTTAATCTTCTAAAAATATCTGCCCTAACTCCTTCATCTGTATTTTCGTTAATGATGTAAACCTTTAGTGTAGTATTTAAAAACTTCCGTTTTCTTGGTGTTTCTAAATCTTCAAATTTATAGTTATTCAAACTAGTGATTTCTTCTAAATCTATTAAAGTCAAAATATTACTAACAAAAGCTTTTATTGTTGATAATCTTTGAACACCATCTAACAATTCGAGATTTCCTTCATCATCTAATTCGAACGCAAATAAAGGTTGGATAGGAATTCCCATAAAAATGGATTCTATAAATCTTGATTGCATTTGTTCAAGCCAAACAAATTCTCTTTGATATTTTGGAACTACTAACACAGACATATCCTCATCTTCTAAAACTGAAACATCGTCTTTCTGTTGAAATTTTTTCATCAACTCACCAATAGTAAACTCTGCTAATCTATAATTATAATCCGTTTGAATTTCTCGTATTTGTTTCTCGACATCTTCAATGTTTGCCTTTATCTCAATCATTTGTTGAATTTATTTATATGTTCTTTAATACTCTTCGCTATTACTTCGCCTAGTTTTACCGGTACTGCATTTCCTAACTGACGAGAAATCATAACAGATGAAAAATTATTTTCATCTCTAAAAAATTTGTAGTCCATAGGAAAAGTCTGCAACAATGCAGCTTCACGTAATGAAATTGCTCTGTCTTGTTCAGGGTGGCCAAATCTTCCATTGCCATAACCGGTACAATGTGTTGTCATCGTAGGAGAGGGTTTTTCCCATACCATACGGCCGTAAACACTTGGATAAGATTTTCCTGAATTCTTTTTATGACATACCAATTTCAAATCTTCTTCCCAATCTTTCCAACTACCACCGTAAGGGGTACTCTGAATTCTTTTTTTATTTAAAAAACTTAATTTACGGGCATAGTGGAGTTTGTCACTTTTACAATGTTCCCCATCCACAATTTTTTTGAGTTTTCCTATTGCATCTTTTACTGTTACGTAGTTATTTAAATCATGCGTTTTTGGAATTAAGTGAATCTCACCGAATTTGGATGCGAGTAGTACAAGTCTTTTTCTGTTTTGGGGCATTCCATAATCAACGCAGTTTACAACTTCATAAGAAACAAAATAACCTTGTAGTTTTAAGTCCGCAATAAAATCTTCGAAGACAGGGGCTTTTTTAAAATTTAACAATTGCGCTACATTTTCCATTGAAACGACCTCGGGTTCTGATTCTCTTATTAGTCTAGCAAATTCATATAGTAATTTCCATTTGTTATTTTCTTTTTCTTTATCCTTAAATGTATATGATGAAAAAGGCTGGCATGGTGCGCAACCCACGAGTATTCTTATTTTGTTTTTACCAAACAGTTTATTTAACTCCTGCGAAGTAATATCCTGTACACTTTTTGAGATAAAATCTGCGTTATTATTTTCTTCAAATGCATATTTGCATGAAATATCAATATCAATTCCTGCAACTACATTAAAGTTTTGTTTTATAAAACCATGAGATAAGCCGCCAATTCCACAGAAGAGGTCGACTACAACACTATTTGAATATGCTTCTGTTTTCATTCCTTAAGAATTGTAATATTAAAATTTTTGCAATTTAACTAAGGTCGTTAACTTTTTTCTTTTTAAATGTTGAGATCGCTCATCGTGAAATATTTTCTTACCACCGAATTCATCCATAGTACTTTTGTTGGAGGATTTCCTATTACTGAATTCATATAAGTTTCATTTTTTAACATTACTGTTTTTATAAAATGAGCCACATTTAATTTGTTGTATTGTAAACAAATAATCTCCTACAACTTCGGCACCACCCCCATTTCGCTAAAAATAAAAGAGTAGATATCTGCAATGGTTTCGATGTTCTTTTTTGTGTTGCTTGCTCCATGGCCGCTGTTGGTATCTATGCGAATGAGCAGCGGGTTTTTGCCTTTGTATCTTGACTGCATGGTGGCAATGTATTTAAAGGAATGTGCAGGCACTACCCGGTCATCATGATCTGCGGTGGTTACCAAAGTGGATGGATAATTTGCAGTGGCACTTACATTGTGCAGTGGCGAAAATGCATAAAGGTTTTTAAAGTTTGCTTCGTCTTTTTCGCTGCTGCCGTAGTCTGCAATCCAGTTCCACCCGATGGTAAATTTGTGAAAGCGCAGCATATCCATTACCCCAACCTGTGGGATAGCCACCCGTGCAAGATCTGGCCGCTGGTTTATAACGGCACCTACCAACAGCCCGCCATTGCTGCCGCCACGGAGTGCAAGCCTTGCGGAGCTGGTGTACTTTTCTTTTATTAAATACTCACCCGCTGCAATAAAATCATCAAAAACATTTTGCTTGTTTAAAAGCATGCCGGCCTGGTGCCATTTTTCGCCATACTCGCCACCGCCTCTAAGATTTGCCTGTGCATACACTCCGCCGGCATCTAAAAAGGGGAGGAGGGTTGCGCTAAATGCGGGCTCGAGATTTACATTAAAACCACCATAGCCATACAACAACGTTACATTGCTGCCATCTTTTTTAATTCCTTTTTTGTTGATGATAAACATGGGGATTTTTGTACCGTCTTTGCTGGTATAAAAAACCTGTTTTGTTTCGTAATCATCAGGATTAAATGCGACTTCAGGTTTTCTGAAAATACTGCTTTTGCCGCTGGCAATATCATACTTATAAATGGTGGGAGGAAAGGTGAAAGAAGTAAAAACATAGAACAATGCTTTATCATCTCTGTAGCCGCTTAAGTTACCACCGTTGCCCAAGCTTGGGTACTTTACTTCGCCCATTTTTTTGCCGTTAAAATCGTACACATAAGTACGGGTGCTTACATCCTTTAAATAATCTACAAACAATTTTCCGCCCGCAGCGTTTACATTTTGTAAAGGTTCGGCAGCTTCTGCAATAATTGTTTTTGCAGCTTTTTCATCCATTGTATTTATGGGGATGGTAATTACTTTTCCATTAGGTGCGCCGTCATTTGTTTGTAAAATAAAATCAGTGGTGGTGTTTTCAATCACACCATAATTGCTGTTGCTTACTTCATTTATTAAGGGCTTAAAAGTTTTGCCGGAGGCTATTAGGTCCATTACGTAAATAGCGTTTCCATCAAAGCCTTTGCCTCTGTCGCTTATGGTTAAGTACAAGTATTTTTCATCTTCACTTGTGCTTGCCGTGTGAAAACGCTGTGGGTTGTTCTTGTCTTCATATACCAATACATCTGCAGTTTGCGCAGTTCCTACTTTGTGAAACCACACCTGGTGATTTTCGTTTTTTACACTCAATGCACTTGCACCATTTTCGGGTGCGGGGTAGCGGCTGTAATAAAAACCATTGCCGCTCCAGGCTGCGCCACTTACTTTTACCCAATCTAATTTGTCTTCTAAATCTTTGCCGGTCGTCATGTCACGTACTTTGTAAGTCTGCCAGTCGCTGCCGCCCTCGCTTAACCCAAGTACAGCATATTTTCCATCTTTGCTTAAAGAAAAAGCGGTGAGCCTTGTTGTACCTTCTTTACTTAATTTGTTTGGGTCTATTACTTCTTCTACAGTTCCATCCAAACCTTTTTGGCGGTACAGTACAGATTGGTTTTGAAGGCCATTGTTTTTATAAAAATAATACCATTCTCCTTTTCTAAAAGGTGCTGAGTATTTTGGGTAATTGAATACTTTTTCAATAGCTGACTGAAACTTTGCACGGTAAGGGATTTTATCTAAATACCCGAACGTGACTTTGTTCTCCGCAACAACCCAGTCCTTGGTTTCAGCACTTTTATCATCTTCCATCCAGCGATACGGATCTGGTACTTTGTTTCCAAAATAAGTATCTGCTGTATCTGTTTTTCGGGCTGAGGGATATTGTAATTGTGCAATTGAATCGGTCATAAAAAGTAACATTAAAGCGAGTGTGAAAAGTTTCATGGTAATGGTTTTGTGAATGGTGAGATTGTGAATTGTCAATGGTGAATTTACATAAATTTAATTTGTTTTTGACCTCACCCCCGCCTCCCGAAATCGGGAAATGTTAGCCAATGGATAGAAGCCACTCTGTACTACCTTAAAATTATTTCAAAATTTCTGAGACTATTCTTCCTCCTTCGGGGACCGAGGAGGCTTCTGCGAGGGATTTACGGGCTTTGGGGAAAATTTAATAAATCGTTCCACAGTGCAGGATGGTAACTACAATAATTTTTGGATTGATTATCTGGAAATCCATTCTGTAATTTCCTATTCTTTTGCGATAGTAATTAGTGTAACCACTAAGTTTTTTGTGGTCTTTAATTTCGGTTATATTCTTTGCTGTTTCCAACACAGTTGTGGCACTTTCTCTGATATATTGGGGAACTAATTTTAATTGTTTTTCTAAAGTTTTGGTGATAATTATTTCCTTGCTTTCATGTTAGATTTAAGTTGCGCCAAACTTAGCGTATCCTCTCTATCTGTATTATCCATCATCATCCCCAAATAGTAATCTTCTAACTACTCATTTTCTATTACACATAATATTCTATCAATCTCTTCACCAGTCCAGAAGTTGTATTGTTTTTTTACGGAGAAATGGTTTGGCAGTAATCCAATCTTTTCTGCAATGAAAACATTTTTATAACCGCTCTTATCTATAAACAAAGATAGGTTCTTTGTTAGGTGCTGGTATCCAACAATAATTTCACTCATACTGTTTTATTCACATTATAAATATAGTACTGTTTAAAAGCACAAATGTGTTGGTTGATGGTGGATGGTTTGAAAGTTTCAAACGACTTTTAAAAAATGTCATTTAATAACTACTTTCGCTAATCTCTCCAAGTTCCTTCTTCTTTGCCTAACTTGTTCCTTTTGTGGCAAGTGTAGGGATGAGGTTTTCTTTTGTTAAAAATAATCAAATGCCTAGTAAAATTATATCCGTACAGAATCTTGTAAAAAATTACGGTAGTTTCGAAGCAGTAAAAGATGTGTCTTTTAGCGTAGAAGAAGGTGAAATATTTGGTCTGCTTGGCCCCAATGGTGCAGGCAAAAGCACTACGCTGGAAATTATAGAAACGCTTCGCCCAAAAACATCGGGCAAAGTTGTGGTAAATGGTTTCGATTTAGATGTACAGCCAGGCGAAATAAAAAAAATAATAGGAGTTCAACTACAGGCTTCAGGCTTTTACCCTGGCTTAAATTTATTAGAATTAATAAAACTTTTTAGCGGTTTATATAATAGAGAAGTGAACCCAATGGAGCTTCTAAAAAAAGTAAATCTTACCGATAAAGCAAAAAATAAAAGCAAAGAATTAAGCGGCGGGCAAAAGCAACGTTTTTCTATAGCCACGACTTTAATAAACAACCCAAAAATTATTTTTTTAGATGAGCCTACAACAGGGCTCGATCCACAGGCCCGCAGAAACCTGTGGGACCTCATTAAAGAAATAAGAGCAAGTGGTACCACCGTTATTCTTACGACGCATTATATGGATGAAGCCGAGCAACTTTGCGATAGAATTGCGATTATGGACGAAGGCCGCATGATTAAGCTGGATACGCCAGACAAAATGATAGACGAGTTGGTAGCTACCGGTTTCGAAAGACCAAAACAGGTAAAAGCCGCCAACCTCGAAGACGTTTTTATACATTTAACAGGAAAAGAAATACGTCCTGATTAGTTTTTATTTTATTTGTAAAAAATTCAGTTAGCTCACCGTCCCCAGAGAATTTTGTTTTTGTTCTTTGCCATGAATTTAAAGGGTCTAATCTCGGGTAATGATAGTATAACATAAAACCTTTGTGCCCTTCGTTTTTCCTTAGCGTACTTTGTGTTTAAACCTAACAACTTTACAAGGACTATTACGCTCAAACACTTATCATTCTGCTGTAGTAAAAGGGGTACAAATCCCCCAAAGCCGATGGCGGCAAAGGTCAGTTGGTTATTCCGACAGTAAGAGACCGCTTAGTACTGCAAGCCATTCATCAGCTATTAATCGCAAGGTATGTGCCAAATTTTTCTATAAACAGCTACAGTTTTGGACCCAATAAAAATCTGTGCTGAACATAAAAAAGGGCAGAATTATTTGTACCCCAAGGCAAGCATGATGTAATAGACCTTGACTTAGAAATGTTCTTTGATTAAGTAAACCATCACCGATTAATGCGGCTACTAAGCACATGTACCGGCGACGGGCGAGTACTTCAACTCAAGCAACGTAACCTAAATGCAGGTATGTTGCAATACGGTTTAGTGGAGCAACGCATTAAAGGAACACCACAAGGCAATCAACCAAGCCCCTTACTATCCAACATTGTATTAGGTGAGTTGGATAAAGAATTAGAATGGCGAGGACATTGCTATGTGATGTATGCCCATGATGTAAAGATTTTTGTAGGCAGTAAACACCGGGCAGAAGAAGTAAAAGCAAACATAACAAAGTGCATTACCGAAAAATTGAAACTCAAATTAAATGAGAGCAAGAGTCGCGTATGTAAGGGATATGAGCTAAATTTTTTAGGTCATGGCATTTTAGCAAGAGATGAGATAGGCTTAGGTAAACAAAACGAACAAAGACTAAAAGGCGGGATGAGAGAATTAACAAAAAGAAACAAAGGAATAACGTTTGAAGAAATGGTGCAACAATTGCGAATAAAACTACCAGGATGGCTTCATTATTTTCGTTATGCCAAAATGCAAAGTAAGTTAGAGATGCTAGACGGTTGAGGTTGAATACGTCGCAAGCTAAAATGTTTTCGGCTAAAACAATGCAAGCCAGCGACAGGCATCATAAGATGGTTTCGTAAATTAGGCGTAGAAGAAAAGCTAAGTTGCGTACGGCATTAAGCGGCAAGTGTTGGTGTCGAATAAGCAACAGCCCCGCTCCCAATATTGGCATGAACAAAATGTGGTTTGCACAAAAGGGCTTTTACAGCCTTCGTGAAAACCACAAATCCTTACATCGTAAATTCCTCTAAAGAAACTGCGGTACACCCAAGTACATTCGCTGGTGTGAGAGGGCGGCAAAGATTCACATCTTTGAATCCTACTCTAATTTAGTAACGCTGGTGAGGATATTCATTTTACTTTTACTAGATTTCTGATCATCCCATTAAAAATAAAAAAGTGGAATGGCAATACACTCAGCCAGTATAGTCTTCCCCACAAACCTCTTGGTCTAAATGTAGCAGTCTGCCTTAATTGCATTTTATTGTGGCGTTTCATAATTCTAAATTCCAGCCAGGCTTCTCCTGGTAATTTCATCTCTGCATAGAGGAGCAATCTTTTATTTTTTTTATCTGCTATTAAAACACGCCAAAAATCCAGTGCATCACCACGGTGAATTTCGCTGGGGTTTGTGCGCCCTCTTCGCAGGCCCACGCCTCCCATAAACTTATCCATTAGCCCCCTCACTTTCCATAAAGTGTTACCATAATACCAGCCTTTTGCACCGCCAATGCTCCAGATATTGTGTAATACTTTTTCTACATTTTCCGAAGCTACTTCCCGCCATTTTAAATCTTTGTAACAACCATAAATGGGTATTTCAACCTGATCCATCCATTGCTGGTTTGCGTTAGATGACGTAAAAGAATCTTTCCAACTGCTCAATACCAGATTTTGTTCAATCTTTTCAAAAGCAAGTTGTACCGCATTTTTATAAGTGAGTAACTGTATGTTTAAATCTTTTGCAAGGTTATTGGGTTCTGCAATAACATTCACCTTCATACTGCTTACCAGATTAATGGCTAAGGTGTAGGAGGTTGAAGTTACAAAATAAAGCCAGTAAGAAGAAATCCTTGGCGTCATTACCGGTACGGTAATGATCCATCTTTTTAATTTTCGAACCTCAGCAAATTGCAGCAACATTTGTTTGTAGGTTAATATCTCGTTGCTGCTAATATCAAAATGATTGTTGTAGGTACTTTCGTTCAACAAAACACCGGTTAAAAATTCAACCACATTTCGTATTGCAATTGGCTGGCACTTTGTATTTAACCATTTCGGCGTTATCATTACGGGCAGCTTTTCCACAAGGTCTCTTATAATTTCAAATGAAGCACTGCCCGAGCCAACAATAATACCTGCACGTAAGGCAGTAAGTGGAATCTTGCTTTCTCGTAATTTATTCTCTACTGCTAAGCGAGAGTGTAAGTGTTTTGATAAATGGGATTCATTTACTATTCCGGTAAGGTAAATAATTTGTTTGCAATTTGTATGCTCTAATAGCTTTAAAAAATGAACGGCTGAGGCAAGTTCCTTTTCTTCAAAGTTACCCTCGCTGCTCATGGAGTGAATAAGAAAATATGCAACATCAATATGCTGCGGGAACATTGTTATTGTGTTTTCATCTAAAAAATCTACTTCTATTGTTTCAATATTTGGATGGTGGTGCTCATCTTCAAAACGTTCTTTATCTCTTACACAACAATAAATTTGATGCCCATGTTCAATCAGTACAGGAATAAGTCTTTGACCAATATAGCCGTTTGCACCGGTTAGGAGAATGTTCAAAATAAAATGTAAGCGTGAATGATAAAGTTCATACAATTTTTTAGTTTGCAACAGCTTTTTTTAAGATGATTTCTTAAACAAATAGCTTTTTTAGTAACACCAAACTTTCAATATTACTTTACATTGTTGTTCGATAAAAATAAGCAATAAATTCCCTGTATTCTTTACTACGTAAAGGTTTTATTACAAAAAAAGTTGGTACAAAAAGTGGGGGAAGCTGGCATGGTTTATTTTATGGACTAAATGCTAATGGTGTGCTGTCGTTTTTTCTCCATGCTTTGTAAGTGTCTTTTATAAATTCAAACAAGGCTACATAACGCGTCAAGTGTAGGCGGATGGGGGCAATCATATTAGCAAATGATTTTTTAGTGTCAGGTTTTTTCTGATAACCATCGGCACTTATGCTATTAACACACAATACAACTGCATTTTAATTGCGTTTTTGCTATTGCCCCAAAAGTATCTTAACAGAAAGTTTTGCTTTATTTGTTTGAACAGTAACTCAATCATCCAACGGCATTTGAATATCAACGCTACTTTGGCCGCTGGAAGCTTAAAATTGTTTGTAATGAACAATACACTTTACCATCATCGGCTTTAAAAGTAATACGGCGTAGTTGTACGCGCAAGGTATAGCCGTTGGTATTTTTATAGCCAATGGTAATGTATTGCTCCTTTAAAACAACTTTTGCATTTTTCTTTTTGGTATGATCCATCATTACTTTGATTACATGAAAAACAGCGCTGTCCTTCATTCTGGCTGCAAACCATACCTTTTGTGCTGTCCATTTTGCAAACTGGTTATATACATCGTAGGCTTTATCAAAAGCAACGAAGCTATTGGTCGGTAATTCAATGTGGGCAAGGAATTTTCGATCATGGGTTCTGGCTTTGGTCATGGGTACAAATTCCGCTAAGCCACCAAATGCATCTATCATGGTATGTACTTTTATGCCACCTTTTTTCTTGGCTTCGTTGATTGGGTTACGACCTACACCTCGTAGTATTTCGCTAAAAAGCAGGATGGTTGTGCTCTCAATTATTTTTAGATTTCAAGTACTTAAACCCTTTAATCGGCTGTCCGAGATAAAACTTTGATATTGTTGTAAGAGTTCAAAGTATAAACTTTTATAATGGAAAGGTAGCTTCGTTTGGTATTGGCATTATTCAAAGTGTTTCGAGCAGGGGCTTTGTCAAAACCCAAATGATTGAGCTTGCCTTCGCAGCCGAGCATCCCTTCACATAACTGCCGTAACCCATTACAGTAGCTGAACACACCGTATAAAAGGGTAAAAGGTGTAATCGAAAGGGTATCTTTTTATATTAATAATTGAATGACTATCCGCAATTGAGAGCAACCTAATATATTTAGCATATATTTGCTAAATATATTAGGTGTTATGAAAGTAGATAATTTTTTTAGAGACTACTCAACTGAGAAAGAGTGCAAGGATT
>JBJXGJ010000167.1:0-15714 GCA_046153805.1 Ferruginibacter sp.
AAAGTATTAGAAGAATCTCCCCTGACTTGATTCGTGGTATAAGAAACTGTTCTATTTATTAATTCACAAGAAAAAAAATTCATCACTCTCAAACACCCTATTAAATAAAGTTAAAAAAACCAAATCATTTATTAAACAGCTTAAAAAACAAAACCCGCTACTTTTAGAGTAACGGGTTTTAATTAGGTGGAGCCGACCGGACTCGAACCGGTGTCCAAACATATTCGCCGCAAGCTTTCTACATGTTTATTTTTGCATTGGTTTTCGAAAAAATACAGGGGCAAAACAAACCAATATTTTCCTTAGAAGAATAATCTTAAGTCCCGCTCACTTCGTTGCGAGACAGCATGTTATTTTATTTTGATGTCGGCGGCGGAACTTGGCAGTAACAAAGCCTGCTCGGCGGCCCTAATGGTTACTAGTCTATCGACTAAGCAGCCATGGCATACGAAGTATTGCCATTTAAAAGTTTCGGTTTCAGATTAAAGTGCTAATACCGCAACGCACTACATGCTTACACCTGCAAAGATCTATGCTGTCAAAACCAAAACGGCCCCATTTAAGATGTGAGATGTTAGATTTGAGATATTAGATAACTAACATCGCAGCGTTGCAAAAATACAAAATCTTAGTGTGAAGGCATTGTTTATTTATTTGGGAGTGACTCATTGTAATCAAGTTGCATAATAACAAATACTGTCTTATTTTCTGCCATTGATATTCCGCACAGTAACTTTTAAATTTCTCTCCTATTTTTGCCGCATGGAGGCAAAAGCATATTACATAGGTAGAACAAAAACACTTACAACAGAACAGAAAAAATTACAACAACGGAAATCTATTTTTGGCATTCTACGGCTTGGTAGCATAATCGCTGTGATTGCTGTGTTCTATTTTTTATGGGAGGTTGGCAAACTGTATGCCGCAGGGGTAGCTGTTGTAATCCTCGTTATTTTTATACAACTCATTTATAAAGACCTTGCCAACAGAGCTTCCATAAAACATCTGCAAAATCTGATAGGCATAAACAATGCCGAGTTGTTGGCATTACAGGGAAAATATTATCATTTTGCCAACGGCAGTTCTTTTATTCCGCACGATCATCTCTATGCAAACGATATGGATGTATTTGGCCATGCTTCCTTGTATCAGTTTATTAACCGAACCACATCAGAGCCCGGTGCGGCTAAGCTGGCTGGTTGGCTGTTGGCACCTGCTGCCGCCTACGATATTTTGCAAAGGCAGGAGGCTACCAAAGAGCTAGCCCAAATACGTGACTGGACCCAGAACCTGCAAGCCCTCGGAAAGGAAAGCAGCATTAAGGAAGATACATTTTCAAAACTAAGTAATTGGCTTGCCGCACCCACTACATTTTCGCAGTACAAGCCATGGCAGTGGCTTAGGTATTTGCTACCAGCCACTATACTTTTTATTACCGGGTTGTACATTTTCGATGTACTTACCGAAGCAATATGGTATTTGTTCCTCTTTATTTTTGCAGGCATTTCTTTTCAAATAAACAAAGTGGTGGCTCCCCTGCACAACCAGCTTTCGGGCATGGTAAGCGATTTGCAGGTACTGGCCGAAAGCATTGCTGCTATTGAAGCCCAATCTTTTTCGTCACCATTGTTAACATCATTAAAAAATAAACTTCAGCACAAAAAAAATACAGCTTCCATTAGGATAAAAAAACTGAAAAAAATTCTGGACAGGTTAGATCTGCGATATAATATCGTAATTGCCATACCCTTAAATATTTTTCTGAGCTGGAACCTGCAACAGGTGCTGAACCTTGAAAAATGGAAAAAAGAAAATGATGAAGATGTAAAAAGATGGTTTGATGTGCTGGCAGAAATGGAGGCATTGTGCAGCTTTGCCACTGTATATTTCAACCAGCCAAATTGGTGTTTTCCCGAAATATCAAAGGAACATTTTGCCCTGAAAGCTACGGCACTGGGGCATCCACTCATTAACGAAAACAAAAGAATATCCAATCCATTTTTGGTGGAAAAAGCAGGTGAAATAATGCTGGTAACCGGCAGTAATATGGCGGGCAAAAGCACCTACCTGCGCAGCATTGGCATTAACACCATACTTACAATGGCAGGTGCACCTGTATGTGCAGCTTCTTTCGCTATTTCGCAGGTGCAACTTATCAGCAGTATGCGCATTGCAGATAACCTAGAGGAAAGCACGAGTACTTTTTATGCAGAATTAAAGAAACTCAAACAGTAATAGAAAAAATAAACGCAGGCGAAAAAGTTTTTATTTTACTTGACGAAATTTTGCGTGGCACCAACTCTCTTGATCGCCACACGGGCTCAGAAGCATTGATACGACAACTCATTAAACAAAAAGCTGCGGCTGTTCTAGCCACGCATGATGTTGCACTTGCAGCATTGGAAAACGAGTATCCCGACAATATTTTAAATTATCATTTTGATGCGCAGGTGAGTGGCGAAGAACTTTACTTTGACTACAAATTAAAAGACGGCGTGTGTACAAATATGAATGCAAGTTTGTTGATGAAAAAGATTGGGCTGGAAATGTGATAAGTTGGACGATGGACGACAGACGACAGACAATGGACGATAGACGACGGAATGCAGACCACCAACGATGGACTATGAATGAGAGACCACAGACGACTGACAATAAACGACTGACTTGCGATGATTTACGGAAGGTAAAACAATAATTACATTAACAGGAACCTTATGAAGCCATGATTGCTGTTTGTGACAACGGCTTTATAATATCAGCTTGGGTTATTGGGGACTGCTTTGCCGCCTAGCATAGGCACAAAACTAAAGTTCTCAAAAATCTCTTCTTTCCATGTACCGTCTTCCTTTTTCGTGAGCCGCATCATACGTTGGTGTGCGCCTTCATCTACAGGTATAACCATATAGCCGCCGGTTTTTAACTGCTGCATTAGTTTTGGAGGTATAAATGGCGCCGCTGCTGTTATAATAATTTTATCGAATGGTCCAAATGTGGGCAGCCCTTCAAAACCATCTCCATAAAAAAACTTTAAGTTGCTGTACTTGCTTTTAAAAATGTAATTTTTTGTTTTATCAAACAGATTTTTCTGCCGCTCAATGGTAAAAACCTTTGCGCCCAGTTCGGCAAGTACGGTAGCCTGGTAAATACTGCCCGTACCAATCTCCAGCACTTTATCATTTTTCTTTAGCTGCAATAGTTGTGTTTGGTAGGCTACTGTATAAGGCTGAGAAATTGTTTGCCCATCAGAAATGGGAAATGCTCTGTCTTCGTACGCAATATTATCAAGCGCACTATCCATAAAAAAATGCCGAGGAATATTATTCATTGCAGTTAACACCTGTTCGTCGGTAATGCCTTTTTCCCTTAATATGTCGAGCAGCATTTTTCGCAGTCCTTTGTGGCGGTAGGTATCTTCAGTTATTTTCATGGTAGGCAGCAAGATAAAAAAAAGAGTGCATGGCTACAGTAATTTTTATAAAAAAAGTGCCAACCAAAAAGAATATTGAATGAACAATACTTATTTTAGTAAGTAAGTGCCATTTCAAATAACGATGCCACCGTTTTGCAAAGTCTTGTTCGCTGGCTGCATAAGTTTTACAAGGCCATTCAGCAATATCAGGGTTTGAAAAATCTATCGGCTGGGTAAGAAATGTATTTACGATGCTGTCTGCTTTTTTTATACCGATGACTAGCAAGTTGGTGCTTGTATCGAAAAAAGCCCAATCGGTTCCGTTCATTTCATCGTCTAGTTTGTTTTTATAAGCGTCTAGACGTGCAATATCTTCCTGAATCAAAAAAAGCCTTTCTTCATCAATTGTCTCTAACCATTTAATATATAAAAGCTGGGAGGCGCTATCATTCCATTGCAAAGGTTTGTAATGGTTAATTTCCATAAAACGCTTTACCATCAAAAATTTTGAGCATAGAGTAACTGTCACTTTTTGCTGCGCAAATAAAAACGAAGGCGCAAGAAATAAACAGATCAACAATTTCTTATCCTGTGTAGTTTGGTTAATTTTCATGCGATACTTGCGAGCTAAAAAAAAGTATTAAGAAAAAATTATAATCTGTAAAGTAATTAAATGGATGCAGTTTTAATTTATTTTACATTATTATTTGAGGGAGTAGAAGCGGAAATAAAAATGCATTCGGTTCCTGTAGAGTTCAAGTGCTTACTGGTAGTTAAAACGCTAAAAAAGTTTTTGTAAATAGAAAATGCGCAACATCCGTTAATAGGTATTTTTATGCTAAGGTTGCCTGTGTTTAATCCACCAAGTCTTGCACGCTAATTTCACTCTATAATCCCTACAAAGTAACAATACAAGTGTTTTTAATGGATAAATATTACTGACCACACACAAAAAATCCTTCCATACAAATGTAGAGAAGGATTTTTGCGGGCTGGACGGGACTCGAACCCGTCCCTACACACACTGTAGGGATGACAGCGCAGCATTCAACGTTTTAAATCTTCGTATATATTTTTTACCGAATTAATCAAGACCAAAAGTCTGGAATTATCATACTTTTTAATTTTCCTTTCTGCAATTAATGCTTCTTTTTTTGATGGATATTCTAATACACAAACGATTTTCCATGGCATTTTTCTAGAACTATATATCATTTCTCCATTATTATGCTGTACGAGTCTCTGCACAGGATTTTCTGAAAATCCTTTATAAAAAGTTTCATCAACTTCACTTTGCAATATGTAAACATAATACCCCATAAACAAAAAATCCTTCCATACAAATGTAGAGAAGGATTTTTGCGGGCTGGACGGGACTCGAACCCGCGACCTCTGCCGTGACAGGGCAGCATTCTAACCAACTGAACTACCAACCCAATATTTTCAAGATTAATTTTATTATTTTCAAACCCGCCCCTACACTTTTGTAGGGATGACAGAGCAGCATTCTAACCAACTGAACTACCAACCCATTCCGTTAAAAAGCTTTTTCAGATCCTTATAATCTGCACTTTTTTTTCCAGAGTGCAAATATAGGGCAAAATATTTTTTTAAAACAAAACTTTCTAAAAAAAAATGCAACTCCTATTTTTACAAATTATATTACACTCCTTATCATACTTTAAAGGTAAAATTTTATGCCGCAACTAAAGAACAGGCAATACCTGGAATTTGAAAAACCATTGAAAGAATTATACGATCAAGTTGAACAACTAACCCTGACACAGGAAAAATCTAATACAGATATGGGCGGTGCCATTGGCTTGCTTGAAGAAAAAATCATTGAAACAAAAAAAGGAATTACTCAAAATCTTACGCCATGGCAAAGGGTTCAAATGAGCCGCCATCCAGATAGGCCATACACTTTAAAATACATTGAAAAAATGTGTACGTCATTTACTGAACTGCACGGCGATAGAAATGTGAAAGATGACAAGGCAATGGTGGGTGGGTTTGGACAAATAAACGGCGAAACCGTGATGATCATTGGTCAGCAAAAAGGTACCAATACAAAAACAAGGCAATATAGAAATTTTGGCATGGCTAACCCAGAAGGATATAGAAAAGCACTTCGGTTAATGAAACTGGCAGAAAAATTTAATAAGCCTGTTATTACCTTAATAGACACACCGGGTGCCTACCCTGGCCTTGAAGCAGAAGAACGTGGTCAGGGAGAAGCAATTGCACGAAACATTTTTGAAATGATTAGCCTTAAAGTGCCGGTTATCTGCGTCATTATTGGCGAAGGGGCAAGCGGAGGTGCACTAGGCATTGGCGTTGGAGACAGGGTTGTGATGATGGAAAATACTTGGTACACTGTTATATCGCCCGAAAGCTGCAGCAGTATTTTATGGCGCAGCTGGGATAAAAAAGAAACAGCGGCAGAGCAGTTAAAGCTTACTGGCAGTGATATGCTGCAATTTGGCTTGGTAGATGAAGTTTTACCAGAACCTGATGGCGGTGCCCACTGGGATTACGATGCAGCTGCAGAAATTTTAAAAAATTACTTGTCAAAAACCATTGCAGAACTTAAAACCATTCCCGCACAAGAAAGAGTTGATACACGCATTAAGAAATTTGGGCAAATGGGATTTTGGGAAGAGTAAGAGCAATTGAAAGTGGAAAAGAAATACCAGTACTAAAATATTATCATTTAAAGTAAAAATCGAATGCTGAAAATAGGGGTAATTGGTGCCGGACATCTTGGCAAATTTCATTTAAACAACTGGTTAGATATACAAGATGTAACTGTTGTAGGATTTTGCGATACAGACGAGGTAAACGCAAGATCAGTTGTTGAAAAATACAATATTAAAAGATTTGATACGCCCGAAGAACTGCTTGACGCCTGCGATGCGGTTGACATTGTTGCCCCCACTACCTACCATTACGAGCTTTGTGCTCTCGCCTTGCGCAAAGGCAAACATGTATTTGTAGAGAAGCCGCTCACCAATACTATGGAGGAAGCAAAAGCTCTTTTGAAACTTGCGGTTGAATCAAATTTAAAATTTCAGGTTGGCCATGTAGAGCGTTTTAATCCCGCTTTCGTGGCACTTACAAACTACAAGCTGGAGCCTGTGTTTATAGAGGTACACAGGTTAGCTCAATTTAACCCAAGAGGTACAGATGTAAGTGTAATTTTAGATTTAATGATACACGATATAGATATCATTCTACACCTTATTAAAAGCAACGTAAGCTACATATCTGCAAACGGTGTGTCTGTACTGAGTGATACGCCTGACATTGCAAATGTGAGAATCGAATTTGACAATGGGTGTGTAGCCAACCTAACGAGCAGCCGCATATCCATGAAAAAAATGAGAAAGATGAGGCTGTTTCAAAAAGATGCGTACATTGGCATAGATTTTTTAGATAAAAAAACAGAGATCATAAGCCAAAACGCAACAACGGATAAAAACGTATTTACGTTTGATATAGACACTGCTAAAGGAAAAAAAACCGTTGCCATTGCTAACCCGATAGTAAATAATACCAATGCTATGAAGGAAGAATTAACTGCGTTTAGAGATGCAATTTTAAACAATACTGAAACTGCCGTAACAATTGTAGATGGCTTTAGAGCAATGGAAGTGGCCCACCAGATACTAGATAAAATAAACAAGGCTGTAAATTAGATTTAACTGTGAACCAACCGAGAATAAATATTAGCTGGTATATAGTGGCAGATGTGGTTGTAGCAGTACTTACTTGGGTAATTTTTTATTACCTGCGCACACAGTTTTACCACGACCCTTTCCATATTCCTTCCGGCTTTTACATCGGGTTGACAATGTATGTAACGGGTTGGATCTGCCTTCATTTTATTGCTGGTACTTATGCAGACTTATATTATAAATCAAGGGTAGTAGAACTTTTTAAAACCATTTTGATAACCATAGTTGGCTGTTTGTTTTTGCTATTTTTTTTCATTTTAAAAAATCCAAAAACAAACAATCACGATTACTATTCAGAATTTTACTTGCTTCTTTTTCCGGTTATGCTTTGTAGCTCGGTAACCCGCATGGTATTTCTGTCGCAGACAAAAAAACAATTAAAACAAAAGAAAGTTTTCTTCAACTCGCTGCTCATTGGATCTGGCAACAAAGCCAAAAGGTTTTACAAAGAATTTTTGCAGGCTAATGACAACTCAGGTTTTGTAATTACTGATTACATAGATTTAGGCAGGCAAAAAATCAATTTGCAAGCAACAGACATAGCGCAGCATACCTCCACGGAGCATATTGCAACAATTATAGAGCAAAAAAATATTGAAGAAATAATTATTGCTGTAGATAACAATGACCGAGCTATCATTACCCAAATAATGCACCGGCTCAGCAACAAGAATGTAAACATAAAAATAACGCCTGATACGCTAGATATTTTAAGCGGCGCCCTGCAAAACACCAATGTGATGGGCGTTCCATTACTAGATGTGCACTTTGGACAAATGCCACTTTGGCAACAAAACATAAAACGGCTAATAGATATTTTTGTTGCTGCTATTGGTGGTTTGCTCGTTACGCCCGTTTTTCTATACACCATAATAAAATTGAAATTATGTTCTCCCGGCCCTATTTTTTTTTCGCAGGAGCGCATTGGTTACAAGGGCGAACCTTTTACAATGTACAAGTTGCGGTCTATGAATATAGATGCGGAAAAAGATGGCCCAATGCTGAGCAGCGACAACGACCCAAGAATAACTGCTTGGGGCAAAACGATGCGCAAGTGGCGATTGGATGAAATACCGCAGCTATGGAATATTCTTAAAGGGAACATGAGCATGGTGGGGCCGAGACCCGAAAGACAATATTACATTGATAAACTTACAACCCTATGCCCCGAGTATAAATATCTTTTTAAAGTAAAACCAGGGCTTACAGGCTGGGGAATGGTAAAATTTGGTTACGCAACTTCGCTCGAAGAAATGATTGAGCGAATGCATTACGACCTGATATATATCGAAAACATTTCACTATCGCTTGATATCAAAATCTTGCTGCACACCATCAGAATAATACTTTCCGGGAAAGGAAAATAATAAAGATTTGGGGTTGTTATCTATAAAAAACTTCAGTAGCATTTGTTCGTGTGCCCAATGCCATTTAGTTTAGAGAGTTTTGAATTGCACCGAGCTTTAGGTCGGTGTTCGATTGTTCCTTTAACCGGGCTTTAGCTCCAATGGAGATTGCTTTTTGGTGCTAAAGCCCAGATTAGGAATTTGATTTTATCTCTGTGCTAAAGAACAGGGCAATTAAAAACCTTTGTCAACCAAATGACATTGCAACGCACCGTATCCCGATATTTTTGTCGGGAGTCCTTCAACTGGTTTACTTTCTCAAACTTTAGTGATGCCCTGTTGGTTTTTTATGTACTTCATTTTTAAACCATCATTCTAATAGTGAGGCAGTAAGGCTATTTTCATTATTTTTGAGAAAACACAAATGTTTTGAAAAAACTACTGCTACTTATTTGTTTTGTCGCTTTTTTACAAACTGCCTTTTGCCAGCAATCGTATTGGCAACAAAAAACAGACTATAAAATTGCTGTTACCTTAAACGATGCCGATAACAGCATTACCGGTTTTGAGACGATAGATTATTACAACAATTCACCGGATACGCTGCAATTTATATGGCTGCATTTGTGGCCCAATGCTTACAAAAATGATCGTACTACATTTAGTGATCAACTGTTGGAAAATGGCAGGACAGACTTTTACTTTTCGCCTGAAAATAAGAAAGGGTATATTAACAGATTAAGTTTTAAAGTAGGAAATTTTAATGCCGTTACTGAGGACCACCCACAGCACCAGGATATCGTAAAGTTATTGTTGCCACAGCCACTAGCACCGGGCAAAATGGTAAAAATAGAAACGCCTTTTCATGTAAAATTGCCTTATAATTTTTCCAGAGGCGGTCATGTTGAGCAGTCTTACCAGCTCACACAATGGTACCCAAAGCCCGCAGTTTACGACAAAGATGGCTGGCACGAAATGCCTTATCTGGACCAGGGGGAATTTTACAGTGAGTTTGGAAATTTTGACGTTGAAATAACTGTGCCTGATAATTACGTAGTTGCTGCAACGGGTAATCTTCAAAATGAAGAAGAACGCCTTTGGTTAAAAACAAGAAGTAGCAATACCAACAAAACAGCCGCTAAGACTTTACAAAAGAAAAACGTCATTGCTTCATCAGCTTCTACAAAAACCCTTCGTTTTACACAGAATAATGTGCACGATTTTGCCTGGTTTGCAGATAAAACATTTGCTGTAAAACTAGATACTTTGCAACTAGCCGGTGGTAAAGTTGTAAATACATTTGCTTTCTTTTTACCGGCTAATGAAACACTTTGGGCAAACAGTTTAACCTATATAAAAAAAGCAATTACATCAAAAAGTAATTGGCTCGGTGAGTATCCATACGATGTAGTAAGTGTTGTTGATGATGCGTCGCCAACAGGCGGCGGAATGGAATATCCAACCATTACACTGCTCAATGCAGGCGGTTCAGAGAAAGGATTAGAATCGGTTATAAACCATGAAATAGGTCATAATTGGTTTTATGGAATACTTGCAACAAACGAAAGAATGTACCCATGGATGGATGAGGGAATGAACAGTTACTACGATAAAAAATATGATACCGAAATAGCTACAAAAACAAACGATGTAAAAAACAAAAGTGGTTTTCCCAACAATAAAATCCCTGAATATCCAGAAGAAAATCTTTTACAAACCATCATCTATTTAAAAAAGGACCAGCCTATAAATACAACCTCTGAAAATTTTTCTGTGATAAACTATGGTTTGATTGCCTATACAAAATCGGCTCTTTGGCTGAAGAAGCTGGAAAATGAACTAGGAGCGGAAACGTTTAATAAAGTAATGCAGGTATACTTTGCAAAATGGAAATTTAAACACCCAACCCCTGATGATTTTAAAAAGGTAGCAGAAGATGTTTCAGGAAAATCTTTAACAGCATTATTTGCCCAGCTTGATACAAAAGGCCCAATAGAAAGCCCCATAAAAAAACAAGTAAAACTTACCGCTTTTTTTAATTTAAAAGAAACAGATAAATATCATTATATAGCAGTATCACCGGCTATTGGTGCGAATTACTACGATAAATTGATGATAGGCGCTTTGGTACATAATTACAACTTACCACCAAGTAATCTTCAATTTGCATTGGCACCTTTGTACGCAACAGGCACAAAAAAACTCAACGGCACCGGTAGGGTGGAATACAATTTTTTCCCCACAGCTAAAGGAGATAAACTAATAGTATCAGTAAGCGGCACTAAATTTACAGGAGGATCTTTTACCGATTCTACCGGTACAAAAAACCCATTACAGTTTAGCAAAATAGTACCATCATTAAAATATGTATTTGCAAACAAAAATGCGAGAAGTAACATTAAGAAATTTGTTCAGTTTAAAACATTTATTATAAATGAAACTGGCATTCTGTTTACACGAGATTTTGTAAATGATCTTGATATAATAACCTACCCTAAAGAACAACGATATGTAAACCAACTGCAATTTAGTTTTGAAAACGACAGGGCACTTTACCCGTACAATGCAGTGGTACAGGGCGAACAAGGCGACGGCTTTGTGCGGCTAAACTTTACCGGAAACTACTTTTTTAATTATGCCAATAAGGGTGGCTTGAACGTAAGATTGTTTGCAGGTAAGTTTATATACATAGGAGATAAAAGTTTTACCAACCAATTTAAAACGGATGCATATCATTTAAACATGAGCGGTCCAAAAGGATTTGAAGATTACAATTACAGCAACTACTTTGTTGGTAGAAATGAGTTTGAAGGTTTTTCAAGCCAACAAATTATGAACCGTGACGGGTTTTTTAAAGTGCGTACAGATTTATTGAGTAGCAAAATTGGCAAAACAGATGACTGGCTTGGGGCTGTAAATTTTACAACGTCTATACCTAAAGGCGTAAATCCGTTGGAATTATTGCCAATAAAAATTCCTCTTAAACTTTTTTTAGACTTAGGTACCTATGCAGAAGCATGGAAAAGGAATAACAGCACCGGGAGACTTCTTTACGATGCTGGGCTACAGCTATCGCTATTTAAGAATGTACTAAATGTCTATTTTCCCATTCTTTACAGCAAAGTTTACAGCGATTATTTCAAGTCAACCATTACCGAAAAAAGATTTGTAAAAAACATTTCTTTCAATATAGATATGCAGCAATTAAATTTATCTAAATTACTCTCACTGCCAAGTTTATAAACAATGGCTATAAAATATTTAAAGCACGCAGAAATAGATAAAGGGAAATGGGATGAGTGTATAATACATTCCAGCAATTCGTTAATTTTTGCATATTCGTTTTATTTAGATATAATGGTTCCAAATTGGAATGCAATAGTGATAAATGATTACGAATTTGTGTTCCCATTACCCATCAAAAAAAAGTGGGGAATTCGTTATATATATATTCCACCGCTAACGCCACAATTAGGATTATTTGGTAAAAATCCTTTACCAAATATTGAAGTATTGTTGCCACTATTAAAAAGTAAAGTCAGGTATGGAGATATTTTTTTAAACTACGCCAATACGATCAACTCCAGTATAGTTAAACGTCGCACGAATTTTATCCTAAATTTAAAAGACGATTATCAATCCATTTATAAGTGTTACGCAGCTGATCTTAAAAGAATATTGAGGAAAAATGTAAAAAATGATATGGTTTATTGTAACCATCAAAAAATTGAATTTACTGTTAATTTGTATAAAGAAAATTATGCTTTCAAAACACCGAATGTATCAGATGATGATTACAAAAAATTTTTAGATGTTTGTCATTTGCTAGAAACAAAAAATAATTGTTTTACAAGAAGTATGTGTGACAATGACGGCAGTATATTATGTTCAATAATCTGTTTAGCAGATGAAAAAAGAATTTACATTATTATGAATTCGTCAACCGAATCAGGTAGAAAAAAAGAAGCCTCAACATTTTTATATGACGAACTGATAAAGGAATTTTGTGGAAGTGGTAAATTAATAGATTATGCAGGCTCTGATGTTCCAGGAGTACATTTTTTTGTAAATAAATTTTGCCCGGTTAATGAACCTGTATTTTTTTACCATTACAACAATCTTCCAGGTTTTTTAAAGTTATTTAAGCACTAATTCTTGGTGCTACGCTACAAAATATTTCTACTGTGCAATTTTGTACCGAATTTATTCCTTCAATAACTTCGTTTTTTGTACAAAAATGCTGGCTCAAAAATTTATTGTCTAAACTAATATTATATCGATATAAATTATTGATCTCGTTAAGGTGATGAATGCATGCAATTGTTTCCAAAGCAAATTCAGGCAGTATCCCTTCGAAAGAAATTAAAGGAATCGTTTTATTTAGTCCTTTTAAAATTTCTAATTCAAATCCCTCAGCATCTATTTTGGCATAATAAGGTAGTCCATAATTATCTATTAGTTTATTCAAAGTACTAACCGATACCCACTTTTCATCATCGATAAATTCATGTCTATTTCGACGTGTTTTATTTTCTAGAATTACTTTCCATTTAGTACTTAATGTAGTTAGGGTATGTTCATTTTCGGCAATAAAAATTTTTTCTTTCCCTTCATTTTTGCCGAGTGCAACTGGCTCAATTGTTACTTTTTTTTCATTTTTGAACCTTTGCTTCAAAATATTAATATTATGGGTATCAGGTTCTACCGAAATAACATTATACCCAAGAGTTAAAAAGATGTTTGTTATAAAGCCTTCGTTAGCACCTACATCAAAAATCAGTATATTTCTTTCTAAAACTACATTTTGATTGAAAGTGGATTTGTAAAATGCTTTTTTTATTTTTAATTCTTTATTAACCGAAGGTCTAAATAACAGCCACATTTTTATTATCAAAGGACTAAATCTAAATGCAAACAAAAAATTCGATTTGTTAATCCATTTTCTCATACCAGGTTTGTTGTATTTACAATTTGTAGGCTATAAATTCGCTTTTGTTAAAAAAAAATCTGCCATTAATAAATCTGCTGCTTTTGTGATTTTAATATTTTCATCTTCGCCCTGCATGAGTATTACCTTGAGGCCAAAAGCTTCTACAACACTTGCCTCATCCGTAAACTTATCTTTGTAGTCTATTCCAAAAAAAGCAGGCAATAATATTTTACCGTGAAAAGCCTGTGGCGTTTGCACAAATTTAATCGTATTTCTTTCAACAGCTTCATTGCCATCGTCATTTACAACACGCACACTGTCTTTACAGGCTACAACAGGTATTGCTGTACCAAATTCAGATACTGCATCGTAACACCTGATTATTAAATTGCTGCTCAGTAATGGCCTCACAGCGTCATGTACGAAAATTACACAATCCTCATCGTCAATAACAGCCAGTCCATTTTGTACAGAATGAAATCTCGTACGACCCCCAACCACTATCTGAATTCTGTTATAATCAAAAAAACCGTCAATGATTTCCTGTCCAACTCCTACATGCTCTTCTGGAAGTACAAGAATTATTTTGCAATCTTCGTATGTCTTCAAAAAGGTATTGATGGCATAAAAAAGAACTGGCTTACCTTTTAGTAAAAGAAACTGTTTGGGTGTTATACTATTCATTCTTGTGCCGCTGCCTCCGGCAACAATTATTGCATATTTTTTCATTTAATAAAGTATTTTTCTAATCTGCTATCTAGCAAATCTCAGTATTTCTTTTTTAGGATTTTCAGTGATTCGTTTTACTTTTTTTGCTGCTGTGTTAACCCTTACAAACGCATTTTATTTTACCCACACATTTACACAGATTTTTCTATCTACTTTGTTTATTGATAAACTAATCTATAGTAACGATTTTTTTTGGCTCACAGATTTTAGTAGCTTTTCGCTGATTTTTATTTTTCTTTGTAGATAGCGATTTCCTTTTCGCCTTTACTGTTTTTCATAGCCCTATACATACCTGTAGTGTTAAACATCATTGCCACATTCCCGTTGGCATCTACACCAATCATCCCTCCCTCTCCTTCCAATTCAATTAGCTTGGTATGTACTACTTGGTACATGGCATCGTGCAAACTCATGCCCTTGTAGTCCATATGTGCTGCCACATCGTACGCCGCTACTGCTTTTATAAATGGTTCTCCGTGGCCCGTGCAGCTTATAGCGCAAGTGGTATTATTAGCATAAGTTCCGGCACCCAAAATCGGACTATCACCAATTCGTCCATATTTTTTGTTGGTCATGCCGCCGGTACTTGTGCCTGCCGCTATGTTCCCCTGCATATCACATGCTGCACAACCAACTGTTCCAAACTTTTTGTCTTTCATCAATTCCTCTAATCCCTGATGTGTATGATCCAGAGAATAATTATCACTGTCACGCATAGCCTTCCACTGGTCGTATCTAAACTGTGAAAAGAAAAATTCATCAGGCTCTAATTTTATTCCCTGTTTTATGGCAAAATCATTGGCACCTTTTCCACTCAAAAAAACATGGTTGCTGTTGTGCATCACTTCTGCCGCAAGCTCAATAGGGTTTCTTACGTTTCTCACACCTGCCACGGCACCGGCCTCTCTGTTTTTTCCATCCATAATGGCAGCATCCATTTCCTGCACACCCTTTTTTGTAAATACCGAGCCACGGCCTGCATTAAAAAGCAAATTATCTTCTAACACCACAATCGCTGCTTTTACGGCATTTGCTGCTTCGCCTCCCTGTTCGAGCACTGCATAACCGGCGTCGAGTGCCTCTTCAAGGCCTCGCGTATAAGCTTGTTCAAGCTCAGGCGTCATATCTTCTTTTAATATTGTTCCTGCTCCGCCGTGTATTGTTATTGAAAATGTTTGCATTTTTTTGGGTATTTGTTGAGTTTTAAAATTATTTAATTTGCCCGCAGTTTTAATAACCGCTAGTGCAGGAGCAAATGTTTACATTCTGCAAGCAACTTCATTTTATCAATAGCCACCGTACCCACTTCTTCGCAAACAAGCCCTCCTGCTATATTTGCCACCTCGGCCATAAGCCGTATGTTTTGCGTAGCAGCAAATACCACAGAAGCCACCGCAATAACGGTATCGCCTGCACCGCTTACGTCTGCAATGCTGCGAATGTGTGTAGGAATGATGGCGCTTTCTTTGTCATTTTCGCAAAACACACCTTTTTCTGACAGCGTGATGAATGAAATGTTGTGCTCTAATTTTTCTTTCAACTTTTCGTGCATATCTCTCA
>JBJXGJ010000173.1:0-7469 GCA_046153805.1 Ferruginibacter sp.
ACATACAATTTTTTTCGTAAAATACAGATAGCATAGGAGACCTATGTCCTTACATGAAAAACCGAGTAAAAAAACACTAAAAAATAGAATAGCAGCGTAAAAAGCAAAACTTAAAATATCAAAAAAAATAATACTTAAAAATTATAGAAAAAATAAAGGGTTTTTAGAGATGCCCTAAAATGTATAATTAATTTGCACCACCACCATCAAAAATAAAAATTCCCCCCGGAGAACCGGCGGGAATTTTCTTTTAACCCTTAAAACAACCAACATGAAATTAGTCGAGATAGGTAATCATGTACGGTAAATAGTTTAAGATGGTTTTATCATTGTTAGATTAATATAAACTAACGTACAAATTCGTGAAAAGACAACTCACCATTTACCTCTATACTAATGCCAAATCCAATACCTGCGCCATTGTTTTTACATAATGAAATTTCATTCCTGTAATAAAAGCCGGATTTATTTCGCTGATGTCTTTTTCATTTAAGTAACATATAATAATTTCTTTAATGCCCGATCTTTTTGCAGCAAGCACTTTTTCTTTGATGCCACCAACTGGCAAAACCTGCCCACGCAAAGTAATTTCACCAGTCATTGCCAGATAAGGTTTTATTTTACGACTGGTAAATGCACTCGCAAGCGCACTCATCATGGTAATACCTGCACTCGGGCCATCTTTTGGTGTAGCTCCTTCGGGCACATGTATGTGGATATTCTTTTTAGCAAACAATTCAGGGTCGATACCGGCCTTTTTTGCATTTGCTTTAAGCCAGGTAAAAGCCGTGGTGGCACTTTCCTTCATTACATTACCAAGGTTTCCTGTAAGTTGTAGGTCGCCCTTTCCATCGCTTAACTGGGTTTCAATAAATAAAATATCGCCACCTACATATGTCCATGCTAGACCAACAGCCACGCCGGGCATACCCGCAGTTTTATATAATTCGTTGCTGTATTTTGTTTTACCCAATATCTTTTCTACATCGTTGTTGGTAATGGTCGCTTTTAGTTTTCCACGCATTACCAGTTCTTTTGCCTGGTAGCGCATAATGCTTGCAAGCTGTCTATCAAGTTCTCTCACGCCACTTTCTCTTGTATAATCTTCTATCACTTTTTGCAACACGGTGTCCGCCATTTTAAAACTTTCGGGTTTTAACCCATGCATTTCTTTTTCCTTAGGCATTAAGTGCCTTTTAGCAATTTCAATTTTTTCTTCTACTGCATACCCGCTTAGGTCTATGATTTCTAAACGGTCTCTCAGCGCAGGTTGTATGTTACTAATATTATTGGCAGTTGCAATAAATAGAACTTTGCTCAAATCATACTCCAGCTCTAAATAATTGTCATAAAAAGTATTGTTTTGCTCAGGATCCAATACTTCTAATAATGCCGACGATGGATCACCTCGCTGGTCAGTCCCCACTTTATCTATCTCATCTAATATCATTACCGGGTTACCGCTTTTCGCCTTGCGTATAGATTGTAAAATGCGCCCCGGCATAGCGCCAATATACGTTTTGCGGTGCCCACGTATTTCGCTTTCGTCGTGTAAGCCACCAAGGCTAAGCCTCACATATTTTCTATTGATGGCTGCTGCAATGCTTTTACCCAAACTTGTTTTACCAATACCCGGAGGGCCTACAAAACAGAGTATTGGGCTTTTCATATCGCCTTTTAGCTTGAGTACGGCTAGGTATTCCAGTATCCGTTCTTTTATTTTGTGCATGCCGTAATGGTCATGGTCCAGCACCTTTTTCGCCTTCTTTAAATCGTAGGAGTCGTTGGTGAACTCATCCCAAGGTAAATCAAGCATTAAATCTAAATGATTGTACACCACAGAATAATCTGGGGTAGACGGGTGCATACGCTCTAGCTTTTCGGCTCCTTTTTTAAACATTTCTGCCGCGGCTGCGCTCCATTTTTTAGAGGCTGCTTTTTGCTGCATGTCTTTTACTTCTGCCACATTATCGCCACCCAATTCATCTTTAATGGCTTTCATTTGCTGCTGCAAAAAATACTCCCGTTGTTGCTTATCAAGCTCAGCACGGGTTTTATTGGTAACCTTGTTTTTTAACTCTGCATATTGAAGCTCGGTATGCATTAGGTTCATTAACAACTCTGCACGTACTTTTAAGTCACTTATTTCAAGCAGCTTCTGTTTTTCTTTTAAGTCGCTGTTAAGGTTGCTACTTACAAAATGAATAAGAAAAGAAGGATTTTCAATATTCTTTAAAATAATACCAGCCTCGCTTGGAATGTTTGGGGATAAGCCAATAATTTGTGCAGCCAAATCTTTTATACTTCCTACCAATGCATCTAAATCTTTGTCGCCTTTGTGTTTTTCCTCATCAAGTATTTTTATTCTTGCTTTAAAATACGGTTCTTCGGTAGTTATTTCTTCCAGTTGAAAACGCTTACGACCCTGAATAATTACAGTAGTGCCGCCATCGGGCATTTTTATCAACTTTACAATTTTGGCTATTGTTCCAATATTTTCTAAATCTGCTATTTGCGGTTCTTCAATGGTACTGTCTTTTTGCGCTACTACCCCCACCATTTTGTCAGCCTTGTAAGCATCTGTTACAGCTTTTATACTCTTATCTCTGCCTACCGTTATCGGTATCACTACACCTGGAAAAAGCACCGTATTTCTTAACGGAAGTATGGGCAATTCTTCTGGAAGCTTATCGTCATCTGCATTCCCGTCTTCTTCATCATTAAGCGGAATGATTGGCATAAATTCCATGTCGTCATCTTGCCCCTGCATAAAAAAATTATTATTCATCAAAAAAGTTTAATTCGTCAATATGGCAAAAGTAACGGGTTAGCATCGTAAAATTTTGCAGACGTGCATAAGGACAATATTAATGCCATGAAGTATGCACCCAAGAAATCCATATATCAATTAGTTACAGTAAAATGGTGGCGTTTCAAAAAAAACGTCACCATTTAATTTGGGCTTAACTTGAACCTACAATTTTTTTTCTACTAGTGTTAAATTAGCACTACATTCATAGATATTTTTATTATAAAAAAAATTGTTTCCTGGGGTCGCTACTATTAAATTATTCAAATGCTGCCTTAGTGGTTCAAAAGCACCACCGCAGAGAAAAGAGACAAAGGAGTTTATGCAAAGGGTTGGTTTCTTTTCTGCCTGCGTGAGTAGTTCAAAACCTCCTGGCAGAGAAAGGGAGGCAGGGGTGTTTTCGCAGCGGTTTAGTTTACTTTTTCATTTCCTGCAACATCTTTATAATAATATCTAGTTTCTCCGTTTCTATTTTGTTTAAATGCAATTGCAATGCTTCAATTTCTTCCTTCGCTGTAAGGTTGGTATGGTAATCGTTGTCAGCTTGCAACCTGTCTCGCTGGCTTTGCCTGTTTTGCGCCATCATAATAATAGGAGCAGCATACGCAGCCTGCGTGCTGAAAATTAGATTGAGCAAAATAAAAGGGTAGGGATCCCAGTGGCGAACAAATGCAGTTATGTTCAGTGCCATCCATATTAATACTACAATGGTTTGCCAGATAATAAATTTCCATGAGCCCATTCCATTGGCAACGCTGTCAGAAAGTCGATCGCCAATACTTGAAGTAGCTATATGTTTTTGGTGCCAGTTGGTAATTGACATAATGCTTTATAAAATTATAATGTGAAAGTATGTTGGTTTATATTTTGATATTTTCCTCCATTGTTTTGAGTGCTTTATTACTAACTTTCTGTGTTTTAATTTGTCATCCCAAACCTGAATGAGATATGAATTCGACCCAAAAAATAACCCCATTCAACATCGGGCTATATCTTGTTTTATCTAAAATGTACTTTGTAAATCATTTCCTACGATCTTCCCATTCTTCTCAGGTGTGTTGCATGAGATACAAGCGCATGGCGCATTTTTCTATGTTCAATGTATTTTACATTAAATTCTTCGCAGGTTCTTTTTATAATCTTGCTAATCTCGGGGTAATGTATATGAGAAATTTTAGGAAATAAGTGATGTTCGATCTGAAAGTTTAAACCGCCTACCAGCCATGATATTAACTTGTTTTTGGTTGCAAAATTTGCCGTTGTTTCTATCTGGTGTATTGCCCATTCATTCTCAATATCGTTTGTTGCAATTGTTGCAACAGGAAAAGCAGTTTCTTCAATTGTATGTGCAAGTTGAAACACTACGCTTAATACGAATCCGGCAAACAAAGCCATTACCAAAAAGCCAACTAACCAAGGTAAAAAGCCAACCATGTAAATTGGCAGCGCAATCATCAATGCATAGTACAAAACTTTGGCGGCCCAAAAGGCAAAATGATTAAATGCACTGAGCTTTTTTATGGGCACACTGCCTATTTTCTTTCTAAAATATTTTGTGTAATCAGTTGCAAATACCCAAATAACCAACAAAAAAGTATACAAAAACCAAACATAAATATGCTGAAAACGGTGAATTTTATACTTCTTCTGCGTTTCGCACATCCGTAGCATTGGCTTAATTTCTATATCATCGTCTACGCCATCTATATTAGTATAAGTGTGGTGAATAATATTGTGTTTGTTATTCCACATAAGCATACTTGCCCCTAAACCATTTACGGAAAACGCCGCAATTTTATTCCAAAAAGGACTTGCACTAAAACTGCCGTGACCGCCATCATGCATTACATTGAACCCAATTGCTGCGGTGAGCCCACCCATTAAAAAACATTCGCCAATAGCATACCAGCCGCCGGGTGTAAAGAAAATTAAGTGAACATAAAGCGCAACATAAAAAGTCCAAAGTAAGACGGCTTTAAAGTACAATGAGAAATCGCCAGTGCTTTTTTTCTTGTTTTCAATAAAGTAATTGTTTACTCTTTGTTTGAGTTCTCTATGGAAATTAATTCCTGTTGCGTTTTTAAATTTGGGGGTTGCCATATTAATATTTTTATTAGGTAGTTTCTTTAATTAATCCGTCAAGGTTTTTTAATCCAATCATTTTTTTTGATAGAAATCCTTCAGCATATTTTACTCCAATCATTTTACCAAACATGGCAGCACGCGCATACACACTTTCTAAAAATTCAGGTGAGGATATGTATGTTTGGGGTCCGCTTATATTTTCAGCGTTAAAAAACTGTGTTTTGTATGCATTTACCGATTCTATTTTTTGCTCCATTTCATCTGAAATATCTACGACAAAATCAGGCTTTAAATACCTGTCTTGTATAAAGTTAAAAACAAATTTTGGTCTCCATGCAGTTTGCAATTCACCATCCGAAAATGTTTCTATTTTCGATAGACCCGATAAGAAAGCAGCTTCCTCAACGAGTAAGGCACTTCTTCCGTGATCTGGATGCCTGTCTTCAGGGGCATTGCAAAAAATTATTTCAGGCTGGTACTTTCTAAGAACTGTAATTATTTTTCGTTTGTTTGTTTCGTTGTTCTCAAAAAAACCATCCTCCATCTGTAGGTTTTCTCTTGCATCAACAGTCAGAATTTTAGCGGCGTCGGCAGCTTCTTCCTTTCTGGTTTCTGCATTGCCTCTTGTACCAAGTTCTCCCTGCGTGAGGTCAATTATAGCAATTTTTTTTCCGTTCTTTTTTTCTGAAAGCAAAACACCGGCACAACCAAGTTCAACGTCATCTGGGTGCACACCAAAAGCCAATACATCTATCTTCATATTTATAACACAACTGTGAACCCACAATTTACGAAAATTGAGTGGATGGTATTGCCAATATACTCACAATGGTAAAAAAAAATATAGTGTATAACTTTTGGTAATAAAGGCAATATTGCCTAGCTCAAGCATAAAATCTTTATAGTTATAATTACAATATAGAAACGGCTTTACATTGCTTTGCTGTGTGGGGGATTGTCATAACCGTACATTCTTTGTACCTCTTTTACAATGTGTTCAATAATTGCATCGTCCGTATCTGCGTCGTAGCTCTGTTTCAAATTACTTTCAAAAAAGAAGGCAACTGTTTGATAAAATCTTGCAGTAACGCCTCCTTTATATTCTTTAATAATCTCGTAACAATTGTTGCCGGTTTCCCTGTTTATCAGCTTCATTAAAACTTTGCCTTGGTATACCGATAGGTTGGTGAGTGGGTCACTAAATTCTTTTTTAAGTTCCTTCTCTCTGCTTTTAATGTATTTTTTTCTTTCCTCTTTCCTTTTTACTCCATTTAATTTGGCATTTATATCATTCATGATGAAGCCTGCACGGCGAGCATAAGGATAAGTGACATACACCGCATTTCTCAATCTGTTGTATTTGGCATTTGCCGCTACCTGTGCCGCAGATAATTTAGCATAAGTAAAAATATTTTCAAGTGTCTTTAACTCAAGAGTATCGCCATCATAAATAATGGCCTCGGTTTTTATCGTATCATACGCATTGGTTTGTTGGGCACAAACCATTTGCCTGCTGCTAAACAGACAAATAACTAACAATAAAAATGAGGATTTAAATGATTTCACTAACAGTACCAACGATTATATGATAAATAAAGTTCCATCATTAATACGATATTATATGGAATGTAACCTTAAATTTTTAATAACTATTCAGTCTTAAAATTAGCCCTAATTTTTCAAAAGCTATTTGTTATGCGTATTTGTAATTTTTTGAGTTTAAGGGTAGGGCGAATTCAAGTCATAAGCGCAGCTACAGAAAAAATAAAGGGCTTTTTCGAGATGCCCCTTAATAAAAATGATGCTCTGCATACATCGTAAACTCTGCACCACATATCAAACCGTAGGGCATTACGCAGCCTGTTTTTTGCATCTATTACTGCTACCTTTAATTTTTTGCCCATAAGCCCAAATGGATGTTCTACTAATGCTCTTACACTCAATATTTGTTTATCACGCTTTTGTTGCTTGGTAGATAAGGGATTATCCCTTGATGCCTTGTCCAGCACTCCGTAATAAATATCCCTAGCCCTCGCTCCTTTTTTATCTTTTTGTTTGGGGTAGGCTTTGTCTGCCCATATACTTTTTTCATCGCCACTTAATACATTTTCCATCTCTTGGCTGTCATGAACATTGGCGGACGTAAAGGTTCTTTTGCGAATGATTTTGCTTTCCACATCTACGCCTATATGCCCTTTGTAACCAAAATACTTTTTACCATTTTTTTCTGTGCTTTGCGCTTCGGTGTCTATTTGTTTACTTGATCATTCTCTTGTTGCTGGTACTGATTCAGGATCTGTTGTTGGTCTAGTTTTTCTGATTGCTTTTGTTGCAGGTCCAAGGCCATTGTGGGATCGGATTGTCTGGCAGTCTCTTGTATCGATGATGATGATGACGTTGCAGAGAACCAACAAAGTTGTGACTGTTCTCGCGGTCGTGGTTGTCTACAATTTACCAAATAATTACAAGAATTCGAATGTGTCACGGATTTCAGCTTGAGTCTCTTTCCCGAAAATTGTAGTAGAGATACCACGAAAGGATGATGGTGTCTCTCGTTGCAAAAACCGTTACTGCG
>JBJXGJ010000189.1:0-3255 GCA_046153805.1 Ferruginibacter sp.
TTCCCGTACGGGCTACTTTTACAGAAGCGCAAACCCTTGTAATATAGGTGTTTGCGCTTTTTTGCGTTGGGGGTGTACTTTTTAACCACCATAGAAACGTATATCTTTGGCTAGCACCTATGTATATCCAGAAGTTGTAATTACTGGCAAAAGCGAGGTGCCTATTTATGATTATGATAGCAAATCTGCTTAAGTCAATAAAGTCAATTTTCACTTTTAAAAGGGATACACAACTACTTGTGCTAAATCTTTTTTTTAAGACTAGCTTTCACAGGCCTGTTTTTTTAGGTAAAGTTAATAAAATTAATCAATATGAAATCATGACGGGATTAAGGCCAAATTATATTTTAAAAGTTATTACAGTATATTATACGAAGGAGATTTTAAAGTATTGCATTTATGCTGTTTTAAACAATGAAGTTGAAAGTATTTACAAGCGATATAGGAATCCTTTATTTGATGATGAAATTGATTACGATTATATAGAAATAGAGATATTTGGTTCGGACTTTTCAGAACATATTGTTGTTTCATCAACAATATCTAACAACACGACTATTGAATTTTATAAATTAAATTACGATGCAAATCTAGTTAAAAAAAATTTTGTACCTTATCTTACCTTGATGACAAATTCCTTACCCACATTCAGTAACTTATTTTGATCTTACGTTGGGCCCAAATCTGGCGCAACAAAGATTGCCCCAATTGATACAGCCTTTCAATTAATTTGAAAATAGCAATGAACATTCAACTACGACTTTTCTCTCTTGCACTTTTAATGCTTTTGCTGTGCCCGCCTAGTGAGTGTGGGGCCAGTCTCAAAAAAGCTTGGTGGCACTGTTCCTGTTAATATCTTGGTTGATGTATTTGCTGGTCAAGTCGCCCGTTCGGCTAATAATTCTTTAAATCGAAAATAGTAATTATATGCGTATCCTTTCTTTCATTTTGTTTTTTTGTATCCAAGGAGTATATGCTCAGCAAAGATTCCCCTTAGTAAGGGATGATTATAAATTCAAAGTTGTCTATCATTGTCCATGTGAGAAAATTATTGAATCTTCGAAAATTGGTTTTATAGCTCAAAGATGTGATTATCAATCATTAACAGAAATAATGGTGCCAATTCCTAAGAGCGTAAATTTTAATAATGATCAAACAATAGACGATTTTATTAAAGAGGTATCAAATAGACCTGGATTTATACAATTTATTTTCGTTAAAAGAAATCCCAATAGAATACATGTAAGGTTTCTTGAAAGAAATATAACCCATGAGTCTGCACTCATTATAGGTAAAAGTTTTGATTATATACTAGTATGTGCTTCCATTTCTAAAGATTTCAAACCCAAGCTAGCTAAAGAGTTTATACAATCCTTTAAAGAGTTAAAGTGACCCATCGCTATTGCAATTCTTACCCCCCCCCAGCAACTCCCAAACAGAAATGGCCTAGGGGTTCAAAGATTTCTAGCGCAATTGTATATTAGGACCATGAATAAGACAATTCTGGTTTACATAGCTTTTTTACTTTTTAGTTGCGGTAGAGATACCCAATTGGAGGAGTATGAAAATATTCTAGTTAATAAAAGTGGAAAGTTATGGAGGACTAACCTTTATTGCTTAGGTCGGACTAATTCAAGAAGGGAAACATATTATGAATCTGCTTACTACTTTGGACCCAACGGGGTTTTTAAATATTGTAGTTATGATGCAGATGAGATATTTATTAATAATCCAGGCGATTTAGAGTTGAAAAATAGGTGGAAGTTAATAACATCCACTAACATTATAATTCAAAGTGACACATTACAAATAATGGAAATTTCGGATAATTGCATATTCTTAAGAAGCAAACACTGTGATTTTTATCTATTTCCTCTAGATATTGGGAATAGAAAAAACCATGTAAATTGATTTTTGCAACGCCAAACGCGTGCGAGGTATTGGGTCAGTTTGTAACTGGCTAGTAACCAACATTCCAGGTTTTTATTATTAACTTGAAGCCCCGCACAACATCGTCTCCACCAGCGCTAAGCGCTACGCCGACAAAAGCGCGGCCAAAAATCATGACCTCGAGAGCGGCCTGGTGTACGTTGTGGCGCGTTACAATGCCCCGTGGCTGGGCCGAAATTTGGTCTACGCTCTATATAAGGAAACCTTTTGGGGCATTAACCTGCTGGAGGAGGCACCGACGTCTTGTTTAGTCGTTCAATTACAAATTCAATAGTTAAACGCAGTAGATACCATGACAGAACCACTATATTATTATATTTTCCCCTCTCGGTTAAACGGGGCATTTGATCGGGATTATGATTATGATATTGAAGAAAAAATACTTGCTAAGTTAGAGTATTTAAAGGAGCTTAAACATCCTGATTATGATGTCTATATTAATGAATTAGATGTTTGGTTACATGCTGGAACGAATTATCACAAAGCACTTGCTGTTAAAATTTTAATGAAATTGGAACCAGAAGCTTTTAAAGATGAGATTGATTGGGTTTCACGGGTACTTCTGAGAGGCCAAAGGCGTGAGAACTCCAAATTGATAGATTTTATACTTATGATATTGAAATTCTATCGAGATAAATTTTAGCTAACAAAGCCATGAACAACGCCGTGCCAGCAGTGCCAAACGCTACCGCTACGCTGGCAACGAGCGCGGCCAAAATCGCGATTAAGAAGCGGCATGCATTGTATAATAATCTTAGACTTTTTATCACTTATACTTTGGCTGAATTTTGACCATACTTTTTTAAGTGACCTTTTATTTAATCATAAACAAAAAGAAGCCCCACCAAATATTTGGCGGGGCTTCTTATATGGAGGTATGTTAAATCAGATAAGGATTTCTGTAACCTGACCGGCACCCACGGTGCGGCCACCTTCGCGAATGGCGAAGCGCAGGCCTTTGTCCATAGCTACTTGTGCAATAAGTTTCACGGTGATTGTGATGTTATCGCCAGGCATTACCATTTCAACGTCAGCAGGTAGGGTTATCTCGCCTGTTACGTCTGTGGTGCGCATATAGAACTGTGGGCGGTAGCGGTTAAAGAATGGCGTGTGACGGCCACCTTCTTCTTTGCTCAACACGTAGATTTCTGCTTTGAAATCTGTGTGGGGTTTTACAGAACCTGGCTTGCAAATAACCATGCCGCGGCGGATGGCTTCTTTTTCAATACCACGTAGCAATAGGCCCACATTGTCACCAGCCTCGCCACGGTCTAGGATTTTGCGGAACATCTCAACACCTGTTAC
>JBJXGJ010000240.1:0-21842 GCA_046153805.1 Ferruginibacter sp.
TAGGATATAACTACAAATACAATAGATAAAAGATAGTAAAATATAAACACATATAACAGTCGACGAAGCCAACCAAGGGCAATCTTATCGCTGTTGGAATAAAAATCGTTCAACTGTTGTTTGTAGAAACTTATTTCTTTAAAACAGAGGTAGCTATATATGGAAACAGAAATATAGTTCCCCAGAATTTGAATGGGCTTTATTATAGGCTCATAGTAGCGTGAATAAATTTCATACTTCACATCGCCATTTTGCAGAAAGCAAAAAAGATAAAACGAAAATTGCACAAGCAAGGGAAGGAGGTGAAAAAAAACAACGGGCTTTTTAATGGGGTTGAGAAATATAAGCCTGTTAATGAAAAGATACAACAGCGGGCCAATGCCAAATGACAGTAAAACCGGTAAAAAATAAAGATTTGGTTTTTGATTGTAGATGCCGCTTGCAATTAAAAAGTTGTGAAGAAGTGTACCTACGCAAATAAGTACAAGTCCGGCTAAATACTTGTTGGCTGGCCTGTTTTGTTTTTCGGCAAACAATACAATTGCTGAGAGTATGCCAATAATAATACCTGCAACGAGCAAAATAACACTAAGAGAAAACTGAATGGTCATAAGCGCAGGCAAGAAATTACTTTTTAACGGTACTTTTTAATTCTTCAAGCGTAGCAAATTCCAATGCTTTTTGGTGAGTGGCGGCAAGCTTTACCGGCGGGGCCACACCTGCATTGTAAGCTTCCTTCCAGCGGCTGGCGCACAGGCACCAACAGTCTCCGGCTTTTAAACCCGGAAAATTGTATTGGGGCATTGGGGTAATTAAATCGTTGCCCTTGCTTCTAGAGAACTGCAAGAATTCATCGGTTAGTGTAGCGGCTACCACATGCACTCCATTGTCGTCTTTTCCTGTAGAGCAAAAACCATCTCGGTAAAAACCTGTGAGAGGCGATGTCCCTGCTATTTGAAGATCGGTACCCAACACATTTTTCTCGCCTGTTTTTATTTGGTTTTGCATTTGTGCTTTTTTATTTTTTTCAAAAACGGGTCCGCAGCCCGGCACCGAGGTATTTTTTGCAACCTTTGTTTGGGCATATGTATTTACGGAAAATAAAAAGGCGGGAACCACTATCATCCATTTCATCCGTTTATGTTTTTATGTTAACCCGATCTAATGCATCGTTAAAGCTGGTAATTGATTACCCAGTCACAAGCTCCCGACAATAATACAGTGACAAGGGCAGGATAGGAGCGGGTTCCCCACAGCACCGCCCTTTGGCGGGGCAAGGAGTACAAGCGGATAGCACCCCCGCAACAAGCGCGGGGCAAGCTCCGCAAATGCTAATTAAAAATTACTGATGACAGGACAGAAAGCCCTTATCCCAACCCTTCTCCCCCGCAATAAGCGGGGCAGGCAGAGAAAGAACTGAAAGATATTAGCGAAAAATGCGTCCACCAACAATACAAATTTTCAGCATTGTTTTTACGCCAACACTTTCTGCCCAACTAAACTCCTCAACATATTCGCAATACCGTTTGCATCGAGCCCAATTTCGTCGTACAATTGTTTTGGGGTGCCATGTTCTACCAACCTATCCGGAATACCCATTATTTTTACATCAGCTTTGTAGCCATGCTCATTCATAAATTCTAATATTGCTGAGCCAATACCGCCAACGATGGTACCATCTTCTATCGTAATTATTTTACTAAATTTTGCAAAAACTTCGTGCAGCATTTCCTCATCTAACGGCTTTGCAAAACGCATATCGTAATGTGCCGGATTAATACCATCTTTCTTTACATTACGTATAGCTTCGGCAGCAAAGTTACCTGGGTGGCCAAAACTGAGGATAGCTATTTCTTCACCATCTTTTAATTTGCGACCCGTGCCTATTTTTATTTCTTTCATCTCGGTGCGCCACTCAGGCATTACACCTTCACCACGTGGGTAGCGTATGGAGAAAGGCAACTGGTTTTTTTCTAACTGTGCAGTGTACATTAAATCTCTTAGTTCGCCTTCGTTCATTGGCGCACTCACAATCATGTGTGGTACGCAACGCATGTATGCAATATCGTAACAGCCATGGTGAGTAGGTCCATCTTCGCCCACTAAGCCTGCTCTGTCTAAACAAAAAATTACCGGTAGTTTCTGTATGGCAACATCGTGTATGACCATATCGTATGCCCGCTGCATAAAGCTGCTGTAAATATTGCAAAAAACCCTCAGCCCTTGTGTTGCCATACCTGCGCTAAGTGTCACCGCATGTTGCTCGCAAATGCCAACATCGAACGCACGATCGGGCATCGCATCCATCATAAATTTTAAAGAGCAACCGCTAGGCATTGCCGGGGTTACGCCCATTATTTTATCGTTCTTTTTTGCTAGTTCTATTATGGTATGGCCAAATACATCCTGGTATTTTGGCGCCTGTTTTACTTGAAAAACCTTCTTTGCAATTTCACCAGTTACTTTATCGAATAAGCCAGGTGCATGCCACTTGGTTTGGTCTTTTTCGGCTAAATCAAAGCCTTTACCTTTTACCGTTTTAATGTGAAGTAATTTGGGCCCGGGTATATCTTTTAAATCCTGTAATGTTTCAATCAGTTTGGCAACGTTGTGCCCGTCTATAGGGCCAAAGTACCTGAGTTTTAATGCTTCGAACAGGTTGCTGCTACTGCTTACCATGCCTTTTAATCCATCTGTAAGTTTTGCTGCCATGCTGCGGGTAAATGTTTTGCCCACGGGCAGTTTGCCAAGCAAATTCCAAACATCATCACGCACTTTGTTGTAGGTGTGCGATGTGGTAATATCCGTTAAATATTCTTTTAGTGCACCTACATTTTTATCTATGCTAATACCATTGTCGTTCAATATAATAATGACGTTGCTTTTCTCTACACCTGCATGGTTCATAGCTTCAAAAGCTATACCTGCCGTCATTGCTCCATCGCCAATTACGGCAATGTGCTGGCGATCTGTCTCGCCTTTATACTGGCTTGCCATTGCCATGCCGAGCGCTGCAGAAATAGAGGTAGACGAATGACCCACACCGAATGTGTCATACTCACTTTCGCTGCGCTTGGGGAAGCCGCTTAAGCCATGTTGTTTTCTATTGGTAGGAAAATTATCTCGGCGACCGGTAAGTATTTTATGCCCGTAAGACTGGTGACCTACATCCCACACCAGCTGATCGTATGGTGTATTAAAAACATAATGCAATGCCACAGAAAGTTCTACCACACCCAAACTTGCAGCAAAGTGACCGCCATGTACGCTTACCACATCTATAATATACTGGCGCAGCTCATCTGTAACCTGTTGCATTTGCTCTTTGCTAAACGTTTTAAGATCTGCCGGGCTGTTAATTTGTTGGAGTAGTGGACCAGGGGTTATTTCCATTGTAATTTCTTGTGTTTGCAAAAATAATCTATAATAAGTTATTATGATTTAAATATACGGAATAGTTGGGGCGGTGGGCGGAGGAATTTCGATGAACATTTGCGGGGATTATCTGTATCCCCGCAATCGAATTTGTAGGGACTACTGCCCATCCGCCGCGTGCCCCGTGCATTTTTGTTGGGAGCCCTAGAGCACTAATACTATCTTCATATTTTGGATGGAGAAGACTGCACTGATGCACTATTTAACTTACAAAGTCTTAACAATGCTTACTGCTTCATGAGGATTCATAACCGGTAAAGAACTCTTTTTAAAATCTTTGGTATCTCGGGTTACAATAAAATCTATTGTATTTAAGCTAAGTTCGCAATTGTATTGAATAGCGTCTTCAAAATCTTCGAAATCAGATTTTAGAGATTTCTTAATAATATCTTTCGTAACATCTACCGTTTCAGCCATTTCAGATAGTCCATTTAATAAATGGATAGTTTGAAGATTTGAGAACGACTGCCTCAATATATAGTAAATGTTATTATAAGATACCGTCGAAATATAAATTTTTACATTTCCCAATAGGGTAAAGTTAAACAATTGTGCAGCAGATTCCGAAAACGGTTTCCTGTCAGGCCATAAAATCAATTACAATATTCGTATCGAAAAAGCATGCTTCATTTTTGATATTTTTTAGCCAATGCCTTGGCTAGGTCAGTTTTGTAATCAAAGGCAACGGGCAACTTAATAATCCCCTGCAGTTTTAAAACTTTAGGAGAAATGATAATGTCATCTTTTTCAACTGTAATGATTGATTTTAGATAATTTTCAACAAGATGAGATAAACTTTTACCACGTTTTTTGGCATACATTTTTGCTGTATCAATTACCTTATCTTATATAGTTAAAGTCAATTTGGTTGTCATAATAGGCGTTTTTTGTCTACAAAGAGACGTACAAAAATAGCAAGATTACGCATTTGTTGGCTGCTTGCCAGGTATTGATTTATGATTAAACCAGTTAAAAAGTCAACATCAAATTAGCATCCGGAGAATTTTTTAAAAACTTCTGCGCATCGTCCAAACTACAAACGCCGGGGTAATCACCTTCCCACAACCCAATGTCTTCTATAATTTGAAAATGAAGATGTGGCGGCCAGTTTCCGTTTTCTTCTGCGTTGCCAAAATGTGCAAATACTTCGCCACGGGTGACAAATTTACCTACACGCATTTCCGTTAAATCTGCAAGGGAAACATGCCCGTACAATGTATAAAAAGCGGTAGTATCTAAATTATGTTGCAGGATAATCGTTGCGCCATAATCGCCAAAATTATTGTTGAAAGCAAAGCTGTTTACCATGCCACCAATAGGTGCATAAACGGGCGTCCCTGCCGGCCCCCAAATATCTACGCCGAGGTGTAAAGTGCGGGACTGTGCAGCATCAAACAAATTACTACGACTGTAAAATGTACGATTTTCATTGTAACCACCAATGCCAAAACTTGCATCTTCACTTTTGAGTTTTGCATTAATCCATTCCGTAAAAAGGGTCGTATTGCCAATCAGTTCTTTGGTAATGGCTGTATTTGATGCAGTAAAATTGAAAGGAAAAAAGCTGTCTTTTTCTGCATCAATTTCTATGATGGGGTGGTAAGTGGTTTTGTATTTTTGAAGCGTAAATGCAAGGTCTTGGTTCATGGGTTGAAGGTAAGTGTTTTCAAGGTTTTAAGGGCACATTGTACTTTTTTATGACTACTTTAAAGATATAAATCCAAATATTAAAAGACAATAATTACGTAACTTCGATTCAATAAAACTGGCCATATGGTAATTGAAAGAACGAAAAAAGAAGTAATAATAAGATTGCCTGGATACGTAAGCACCGACGGATTACAGCGATTGGTGGATTACTTAACTTATAAAGAAGCAACTGCAAAATCGAAAGTAAAACAAATTGACATTAACACTTTAGCATCCGATGTGAAAGCAGGTTGGTGGAAAAAAAACAAAAGCAGATTTGTTAAATGAAAATTGTAGTTGACACGAACATTGTCTTCAGCACGCTTTTAAATTCTAATAGTAATATCGGCGACCTTATTTTTAACTCTGACAAACAATTTGAATTTTATAGTTGTAGTTATATGCGATATGAAATTAAAAAGCACTGGGAAAGATTAAAGAAAATTTCAAAATTATCAGATGAGCAATTGCAAATATCTTATACGCAGGTTCTTTTAAAAATCAAATTTATTAACGAAGAAATTATTCCTGTAGAAATTTGGTTAGCCTCGGAAGAAATTACAAAAGAAATTGATATTGACGATATAGATTTTATTGCGCTATCTAAATTTTTAAAAGCTTCATTATGGACGGGGGATAAGGTTTTATATAATGGGCTTAAGAAACTCAGTTATAGAAAATTACTAAATACCAAAGAAATGCTTGCGTTGAGAGCGGGCAAAATCGAAAATTCATAAAGGTAATTTATTAGTCAATTTTGCATTTTAATAATCAATTTAATTTTAAACACAAGAACACAAAAAAAATAAAACACAAAAGACATAGGGCGAAAAACCTTCGTGACCTTTGTGAAAAACCTTTGTGCCCTTTGTGTTAAAAATATGCTTTGTCTTTAAAATTCTATACCACCACATTTATCATCCTCCCCTTTACGAAAATAAATTTCTTTATTTCTTTACCTTCCAGCCATTTGGTAATGGCTTCAGTTGAAAGTACTGCCTGCCTTGCTTCTTCTTCTGTTACTTCTGTTGGTAAATTTACAGACGAACGCATTTTCCCGTTAATGGAAACCGGATATTCTTTGGTTGCTTCTATTAAATATTTTTCTTCAAGCGTTGGATATGCTGCATCTAAAATAGAATCTTGGCAACCTAATAAATTCCACAACTCCTCCGTAATATGCGGTGCATAAGGTGAAAGAATGATCAGCAATTGCGATAAGATTTCTTTCTTAAAACACTTAGCGTCTGCCATTTCGTTTACAGCAATCATAAATGCTGCAACAGCTGTGTTGTAAGAAAAGTTCTCTGTATCCTGCTCAATTTTTTTAATGGTCTTGTGTAGGATTTTGTACTCTGCATCAGTAGGTTTTTCATAGTTCCAAACCTGTTTGCCGGGTGCATTTGTTGCAGGATTTGCATCTGTGTAAAACAACCGCCATAATTTTTTTAAGAAACGGTGAACGCCTTCGATACCCTTCGTATCCCATGGTTTGCTTTGTTCTACAGGACCTAAAAACATTTCATACATTCGGAAAGTATCTGCGCCATATTTGTCCACCAATACATCAGGATTTACCGTGTTGTATTTTGACTTGGACATTTTCTCTCCGGCCGAGGTCGTCTTAAATATTTGTTTTGTAGAAATTGATTTTTTTAGATCATACCATGAATTATTCAAAAAGAAACCTTCTTTAGTAACAAAGCATGCCTTTTGATATTTGGCGTCATTGTTAACTAACAATTGAATATCTAAATTATTCGTATCTACAAATTCGATAGGAACATGAAGTGCAACAAACAGATTTTTTTTATCATCAGGAATAGCGTCATAAGAAAAATAAAATTGTGGATATAAACCACTTGCCATAACCTCAGCTATGTTTTCTTTTTTTGGTAGGAGACCTGATAGATTAATTTCTGAAAATGGAATCAAATCTCCCATGTCAATTGACTGATCGTTGTCACTAGGATTATATCTATAAATAAATTCAGATACGCCTGTTATCATACCCTGATTTACCAATTTCTTAAACGGTTCATCGAAGCGAATATAGCCCAAGTCGTACAATACTTTCGTCCACATACGGCTGTACAATAAATGCCCTACTGCATGTTCGGTACCGCCTATGTAAACATCTACCTGGTTCCAGTAATCGCTGGCGTTGCGGTCGCAAAAAGTTTCGGTATTGTTGGGATCCATATAGCGCAAAAAATACCATGAAGAACCTGCATAGCCGGGCATGGTGGAGGTTTCTCGTTTTACAGAGACCTCACCCCCGCCTCTCCCTAGGAGAGGAGCCGAAGAAACCTCACCCCCTTCCCCTCTCCTAGGGAGAGGGGCTAGTGAGCTCTCCGTTTTTTCTTCAATCTCTTTTAATTTTTCTTCTATGGCTTTTTTTACGTTTGCTATATCTTTTAAAACATCATCGTTCGTAAATCTTATAATTTCAAAACCATATTCTTTTAACCAATTTTCTCTGGCAATATCAAAAATATTTTGTTCTGCTTCATTATGATACCCCCCATCAATTTCAATAATTAAATTCCTGTCCAAACAGACAAAATCTGGTATAAAACCCGAAACCGGATGTTGTCTTCTAAACTTGTAGTCACCAACATTTCTGTTTCGAACCAATTGCCAAAGTGCATCTTCTGCTTCTGTAGGATTATGCCGATTTTGCTTAGCAAATGCAAGCGTATTTTTCCATTCCTGTGGAGTACTGTTTATGTAACCATAGGCTTTGCCGTCATTCGTTTTTTCTTCTAGTTGATCTTGCAATTCCCTCTCCTTTGGAGAGGGGTTAGGGGTGAGGTTTTCCTGAATCTCCTTTGGAGAGGGGTTAGGGGTGAGGTCAACCTGCTTATTTAAAGAACCCCCAACATTCACCCATTCTTCCATATTCGCCAATGGTCCTTCACCATTTGGTCCGGGACCATATTTTTCTGCATACGGAAGCTCTAGCGGCAATTCATTTTCAGTTAATGGCACTGCTATTTCATCTTCCCAAACAATTGGAAAAGGTTCGCCCCAATAACGCTGGCGGCTAAAGCCTGCATCTCTCATGCGGTAATTTACTTTTCGTTTGCCTATGCCCAATTCCTCTATTTTATTAATAGCAACTGCAATGGCATCTTTCATTAACATACCATCTAAAAAGCCTGAGTTTTGTAGCGTGGCATCTTTGGTTGAGTTGGCTTCTTCGCCATTGTATTGCTCACCAATAATATTAGTGATAGGAATATTAAAATGTTTTGCAAATGCAAAATCACGTTGGTCTCCACAAGGCACCGCCATGATGGCGCCTGTGCCATAACCTGCCAATACATACTCTGCAATCCATACAGGTATTGGCTTCCCATTAAAAGGATTGGTTGCATAAGCTCCTGTAAAGCAACCTGTAATTTGTTTTACTTCGCTCTGGCGCTCACGGTCGCTGCGGCTTTTTACGTAGATGAGGTATTCATCAATCTTTTCTTTCTCAGCCTCTGTTGTTATTTTACTAACTAAAGAATGCTCAGGAGCCAATACCAAAAAATCAACACCAAAAATAGTATCTGGTCTTGTCGTGTAAACGTTGATTACCGACTGTTCATCGCCAACTGCGAACTGCATTTCACACCCCTCACTTTTTCCAATCCAGTTCCTTTGCATTTCTTTCATAGCATCGCTGAACTGCACTGTTTCGAGGCCTTGCAACAAACGGTCTGCATAAGCGGTAATGCGCAAGTACCACTGGCGCATTTTCTTTTTTTCTACAGGGTGGCCACCACGTTCGCTCACACCGTTTACTACTTCGTCATTTGCCAAAACGGTTCCCAATGCTTCGCACCAGTTTACCTCGCCAAATTTAGAAAACGCCAAGCGGCGCTTCATTAAAATATTTGCCTGTTCTTTGTCTGAAAATGCATTCCATTCTTCTGCAGTAAAACTGCTGCCACCTTTTGTTTTGTATTTTTCTATTAGCTCAGCAATTGGTTTTGCCTGCTTGCAGGTATTACAGAAATAAGAATTAAAAAGGTCAAGAAATATTTTTTGCGTCCACTTGTAATACGATGGATCGCTGGTGCGCACTTCTCTGCTCCAATCGTAACAGAAACCAATTTTATCGAGCTGGGCTTTAAAGGTTTCAATATTTTTTTCGGTCGTTACAGCGGGGTGTTGCCCGGTTTCCAAAGCATATTGCTCAGCAGGTAAGCCAAAACTATCAAAACCCATAGGATGCAGTACGTTAAAGCCTTTCAGCCTTTTGTAGCGGCTGTAAATGTCACTTGCGATATAGCCCAGTGGATGCCCCACATGCAAGCCTGCACCGCTTGGGTAAGGAAACATATCTAATACATAAAACGATGGTTTTGGTGAATCATTGCTTACTGTATAAGCATTGGTATCTTTCCATTTCTGTTGCCACTTTTTTTCTATTTCTCTAAAGTTGTATTCCATTTATGCTATTAGTATTGAGATGTTAGTATTGAGATTCTGCTCACAAATTGCTTTTTATTTTCACAGATCTATTTGTAGTTCAATTTTCTACTCAAAGATTATTTTTGATTTTCAGGAATGTACACGCCCAAATTCTTCAAAAAACTTTTTTAACAAATTAATATGCAACGTTTCTGCGCAGCATAAAATATATTTGAACATCAAATTACTGATGGGCTCAAAAATAAACTAAACAACACAAAAACCTTTATTTTTGTCGGCAACCCTACAATAAATACTAACCTTAAATATTTTAGATATGGCGCAATTAGGAAAAGGATCCAGCAAAAAAGGAAAATCAAGTTATTTAGGGGCAATTATTGGGGTATCTCTTGTATTGTTTTTATTTGGTATTGTTGGATGGTTTTTTCTAAATCTTCGCAAAACTGGAGATTATTTTAAGGAGAGCATACAGGTGCACACCTACTTAAACAGAGATGCATCTAATAAAAAAATAGATAGTCTTACCCAATACATTGTGGCTTTACCTTATGCCAACAGGGTTGAATATGTAACGAAAGAAAAGGCAATGCAAAAATGGAACCAGGAAAATGACAGTACCTGGAAACAATTTTTGAGCAACAACCCACTACCTGAAAGTATAGATTTTTATGTGAAAGCAGACCATGTGGAAAAGGACAGCTTGAACAAGCTTGCTACAGACCTTCAAACTGCTTACCCCGGCGTAATATCTGAATTTCAATTCCCAACCGAGACGGTTACCAAGGTGAGTAAATTTGTAAAAACAGTTGGGTTAATATTTTTAATTTCTGCTATCATACTTACTACACTGGTCGTTTTTTCAATTGACAACACGATTAGGCTGGATATGTACAGTAACCGTTTTATTATAAAAACCATGCAGATGGTGGGTGCAACGAGGTGGTTTATAGCAAAACCGATAAATCGACGGGCGGTTATAAATGGTTTAATTGCGGCTTTTATTGCTATTGCTGCTGTATGGGGCTGCGTATTACTGATTGAAAAAATAAGGCCTGAGTTTAAAATATTACACGATACCAATGGATTGCTTACTTTATTTGGAATCATCATATTAATGGGTATTGCCATCACCTTACTAAGCACACATAGAGCGGTGATAAAATACCTTCGTATGAAACTGGACGATCTATATTAAAAACAAACGCTTTATATTGCAACTTTAATTAAAAACTATGCTAAAGGAAAAGAAAGAAAAACTGATTATTATTAACAATCTGTTTGGTAAAGAAAATTATAGGTGGATGCTTGCAGGTATTGTAGTGTTGGTAATTGGTTTTATTTTAATGGCCGGTGGTAAAAGTGCTGATCCTAAAGTATTTGACCCTAAGGAGGTTTACAGCACAACACGTATTACTATTGCACCATTGCTTATAATTATTGGTTTTATTTTAGAAATTGTAGGCATAATGAAGAAGCCTAAAGTAGTACTGAGTAGTTAGACACAAGATTTTAGACACAAGATATTAGACAGGCGCAGGGGAAGTGAAATTCTTACTGCGTTTTTTTGTAGTGTCATTTCTTATTTTAGCCCATAAAAATCACTAATGACTTTATTTCAATCCATCGTAATTGCCATTGTAGAAGGGCTTACAGAATTTTTGCCGGTCTCATCAACAGGGCACATGATTATAGCAGAACGTTTGCTTAAAGTAGCCGAAACAGATTTTGTAAAAGTTTTTATAGTTGCCATACAATTAGGGGCTATACTTTCTGTAATTGTTTTGTATTGGAAAAAGTTTTTTGATTTTAGCAAATGGCAGTTTTATGTAAAGATGGTCATTGGCGTTATTCCAGCCTTGGTGCTGGGGTTTTTATTTTCAAAAAAGATTGATGCCATGCTCGATAGTGCAACAACGGTTGCTTTTGCGTTACTCGTTGGTGGTATTATTTTATTGTTTGTAGATAAACTTTTTACACGGCCACGCATCCACAGCGAAGCTGCAATAAAACCTGTGAATGCATTCATCATCGGTATTTGGCAATGCCTTGCAATGATACCAGGTGTTAGCCGCAGTGCAGCTTCTATCATTGGCGGTATGCAGCAAAAACTTACCAGAAGCGAAGCTGCCGAATTCTCCTTTTTTTTGGCTGTACCTACCATGCTTGCTGCTACCAGTTATAAATTGTTGAAGTATTATAAAGAAGCCGGTGGCTTTTCAACGGAAGAAATAAAATTACTTGCAGTGGGAAATATTGTTGCTTTTATTGTAGCCATTCTTGCTATAAAATTCTTTATAAACTTTGTGAAAAAATATGGCTTTAAAGTATGGGGCATTTATAGGATTGTTGTGGGGATTGTGTTGTTGTTTTTGATTTGGAAGGGGGTGATTGCAGGATAGTATTTTATTCACCGCAGAGAAAAGAGATAAGAGAGGTTAGGCGGAGAAAATTTTTGTAGCCACTTTTTAAGTCTGCATTCTCTGCGCAAACTCTTTTAACTCCAAAACTCTGCGGTGAAGCTGCTTTAATAACTCCAAATTTTTCTGTATTTTCATTACTCATAACTACACCATGCAAACTGCTTCTAAAAAAATTGTAAACGGATGGGCCATGTACGATTGGGCAAATTCTGTTTACAATCTTGTTATTACAACTACTTTTTTTCCTGCTTATTATGCAGCCATGACGGGGCTTGAAAAATACCCCTACGGGATAAAATTTCTGGGTCGCACGTTTGTAAATACCGAGTTGAAAGATTATGTTTTAGCATTCGGTTTTTTGGTTGTTGCTTTTATGTCTCCCATACTGTCCTCAGTAGCAGATTATAAAGGAAACAAGAAAAGCTTTATGCAGTTTTTCTGTTATCTCGGTGCAGCAAGTTGTTCCATCATGTACTTTTTTGATGATACTCACATCACCTTGGGCCTTATGTGCTTTATGTTTGCGGGGATTGGTTTTTATGGCAGCCAGGTTTTTTACAATTCTTATCTGCCCGAAATTTCTTCGGAAAAAGACATGGATCGCATTAGTGCAAAAGGATTTTCACTTGGTTATATTGGCAGCGTTATTATGCAGATGATTGGGTTTGGATTGGTTATTATGATGCCAAATGATACATGGCCATTGAAACTTACTTTTTTATTGGTTGGTATATGGTGGGTGGCATTTGCACAAATAACATTCAGGGCTTTACCTACAACAGCCAAAGCCGAAAGAAAAAGTAAAACCCATGTATTGGCAAATGGATTTATAGAATTAAAAAAAGTATGGAACATGGTGAAGGAGATGCCAGTGTTGAAACGTTTTTTATCTGCCTTCTTTTTTTACAGCATGGGCGTACAAACGGTAATGCTTGTTGCAATAGATTTTGGTATAAAAGAATTAAAATTACCCAATGAAAAACTAATTATTACAGCGGTTATCATTCAGCTCGTAGCAATCGCAGGTGCAATTATGATGAGCAAGCTTTCAGCAAAATTTGGAAATATAAGAGTGCTCATTTTTACCGTATCGCTATGGATATGCGTTTGCATTGCGGGTTATTTTATTACCACAGAAATGCATTTTTATATTATCGCATCACTCGTTGGTTTGGTAATGGGTGGCATACAATCGCTAAGTAGAAGTACCTACAGCAAGATGATGCCAGATACAAAAGATACAGCTTCGTTCTTTAGTTTCTACGATATTACTGAAAAACTGGCAATTGTAATTGGCTTGATAACTTTTGGGATTGTAGAAGGCTTGTTTAGCATCAGAGAGTCCATTTTATCGTTGGTTGTATTTTTTGTGTTAGGATTTGTGTTTCTGTTATTAACGGTCGCAAAACAAAAACAACCTTTCTCATTACAGGGATCTGATGAGGAAATTAATAAAGACTTATTATGAAATTATACAGCATAAATGCGGGGCATTTTAAATTAGACGGTGGCGCTATGTTTGGCGTAGTGCCAAAGAGTATGTGGAATAAAATAAACCCGGCTGATGAAAACAATATGTGTAGTTGGGCACTGCGTTGTTTACTTATTGAAGATGAAGGAAGATTGATATTGGTAGATACGGGCATGGGTAATAAACAGGATGAAAAATTCTTTGGTCACTACTACATGCATGGTGATGATACTTTGGAAAAATCTTTGGCGAAACATGGTTTTACAAAAGATGATATAACAGATGTGTTGCTAACGCATCTTCATTTTGATCATTGCGGCGGGGCAATAGAAAAAGTGAATGATACACTTGTTCCGGCATTTAAAAACGCCACTTATTGGAGCAATGCAAGGCATTGGCAATGGGCGGTAGAGCCTAATGACAGAGAAAAAGCATCTTTCTTAAAAGAGAATATTTTGCCTATACAACAAAGTGGCAAACTAAAATTTATTGAAGAGCATCCCAATGATTTTCCGGCAAATATTATGATACGCCAGGTGTTTGGCCACACAGAAGCCATGATGTTGCCACAAATAAATTACAAGGGTAAAACGATTTTGTACATGGCTGATTTGTTGCCATCTGCAGGTCATATCCCTTTACCTTATGTAATGGCTTATGATATGTTTCCGCTCACTACTTTAAACGAAAAAAAATCTTTTCTTACAGAAGCGCAGCAAAATGATTACGTATTGTTTTTTGAACACGATCCTACCATTGAATGTTGCACAGTGCAAATAACAGACAAGGGGATTAGGATGAAGGAAAGTTTTAAGTTGGAGGATTTGGTTTAAAGTTGAAGGTTCATGGTTCAAGGTTTTGAAACTTTGAAATTTAAAATAGGCCATGTGGTACACTAAACTTTGAACATTAAACTTTGAACCTTGAACAAGCGCCTTCCTTGTCATCCGTATAATTCCGAATGAACCGCCTTTCTATCGTAGCCTAAATTTATAATTCTAATTTTTGCCTCGTCTATCATAGCCCGCCAGCCACAAAGCATAAAGTTTGCCGCCGGATTGTTATTTGCTTTTAAAATATTCTCGTACACTTCATGTACATATCCATTTGCACCATCCCATTGCTCCCAGCTTAAGGTCGGTATGTAATGAAAATTCGGCATGCTGTCACTCAGTTCTTTTAGTTCTTCAAAATACAATAGATCTGCTTTTGTACGGCAACCAAATAACAGGTAAATATTTTTGTGAGATAAACTATGTAGTTTAATATAATTTGACATGCTTCTAAAAGGTGCAATGCCAGTGCCTGTACAAATTAAAAACAGATCGTTTTCCAGCGCATGATCACCTAACGTAAATACACCAACCGGACCGCGGAGTGTGAGTTGAGAACCTTCTTTTATTTCATTAAAAAGATAAGTAGTTCCTGCGCCGCCTTCCAATAATACGATACACAACTCAAACACATTGCTGCCATCAGGCCAACTTGCGATGGAATAACTTCTAAGGCGTTTATTTGGCTTTTCGTCTATTGGTAAATCCAGCGTAACAAACTGGCCGGGAGTAAAATTAAAAACATCCAACTCATCTATCCTGATAAAGAATCTTCTTGTATTGTATGTTTGCTGTTCTATTTTTATAACAGTGGCTGTGCGCCATGGTTCTAATGCCATAAATTACTTTTTGGTGTTAGAAAGATACGCCTTAAGTTTTAAAAATAATATGATAAGGCAGTCTGCCGTTTTTTGGGTAGACAGCCTAGCTTTATTTGATTGTTTCATTCACCACGGGTGCGGCGGGGGCTCTACTGAATAATTATTTTTTCTGTAACGACTTCCTTATCGCTGAATATTTTTATCTGGTACATTCCTTTTGCCAGCGATGTTACTTTTACAAGATTGTTTTTGCCGGAAAGCTTATACCTCGCAACCGCCGTACCTACTGCATCGTACAAAATTGCCTTGTAACAGTTTTCTGACGAAATAATGTTTATGACTCCTGCTATAACTGGGTTTGGATAAATGTTTACAGCAAACAAACTATTTTCAAAATTTACTTTTCTTACCTCACTGTAAGCAAATTTTCCATTTAAGTCAACCGACTTTAACCTGTAGAAATTCACGGGACTTAATGGTTGCAAATCGATATAAGAGTAATCATGTTCACCAGGGATATTTTTGGCGTTTACGTTACCTATGGCTTCAAATGCCATTCCGTTGCTGCTGCGCTCTACAACAAAATGGCTGCTGTTTATTTCCGAAGTTGTTTTCCATGCGAGCCTTACTGTTTTTTCCTGCTTGTTGGCGTTAAAAGACAGCAACGACACTGGCAGCGGTTGGTTGGCTCCCGGGCCACCATTATTTATCCAAAATTCACTAAAGCCGTTTACAGAAAACTCAGCATAATAGCCATTGTTATACGGAATCACCTGCACATTAGCAGGCAAAATAAATTGATGAATGCCTGTAAAATTATCATTAAAATTGCCATTCTCCTCGGCGGCAGTACCACTGTATTTTGTAACACCCGCTTCGTAAGGGTCTTTAATTGACGTGCAGGTGCCACATCCGTTTGCATTCATTAATGCGAGGGCTTCTGCATCGGTAAAATAATAACGCACCAATACGGGAGTAACCGGTTGGGTGGCGGGCCTTATCACAATATTCCTGTTAAGATAGTATTGATTGTTAGGTACGCTGGTAAACCGTACTGCCCCTGTATTAAAATAAACTGCTGTATTGGTTAGGCCCAGGTTGTTTCCCTGCGGATTTATGGAGGCTATTTTGTTTCCGTTTGGCGCATTTACATCAAGCCAGTTGCTTCCACTGATGGTGTTGGTAGATGTTTCGTTTACCCCGGTGTAAATGGTGGCTTTGTCAAATACATGTATATCATCTATGCCAACGCCCTCATCTGTAACGCCCGCATCTGAAGTAAATACAAAGCGAAATCTTACATTGGCAGCACCTACAGGCAAATCATAGCTTGCAACGTGCCATTTTGCATTTGAAATATTCCACAATCTTTTTACATCATTGTACCAGTTGGTTCCTTGCGATTGCACTCCAAGCTTAACCCATGTAACACCGCCATCTGTTGAATAGTCAACCCAGTTGTAATCATAATCCAGCTCCGTTTTATAAATATGGCTAAACGATAATACGGGAACGGTAAGGCCGGTTAAATTAAAGCAAGGGGAATAAAGATAGCCTGTCTGATAATTATTGTAATTGTCTGAAAGCCCTGTTACCCATGCATTGGTACCATTTGCGGCTTTATTAATTTCCGTCTTTGAAGGTGTACCTAATTGCCAGTTGTTATTTGTACCATTTGTGAAAAATCCTCCGCTGCCGGTTTCAAAACCTTCAATATATGGGAATGTGTTTATTACCTCGCTTGTATGTAAATAATACCCTAACAAACTGTCATTGCTTTTGTAATTGTCAGCCCCCGCACTTATCCAACAATCAATGGTATAATCGGTGTTGGGTATAAAATTAATAAGGGAAGAAAATGTGTAATTGTTAGCGGCTCCTGCGGGTAAACTATTGATGGTTTCATTTACCTGCGTGCCTCCGTTTACTCTATAACTCACCACTACATTTGAAAGCGCAATAGCACCATAATTTTTTAAAGTTACCTGCAGCGGCAACGGTCCGGCAACGCCACAGCCTGATTTGGTAGGCGATACCACAGCCAACACTTCCACATCATTTATTGCTTCCGATAATTTGGTGTCGTCAAAAGTATAGCCATCATCTTGGTCAGAAATTGGGTTTGGAATATTAGCGGATGTAATACCTTCTTCGCCAAATTTTACCTGAAAACTGCTTGTTATTGGCTGCGCAGGTACTACAGTGTCCAATACATTGTTTATGTTGATAATGGCATTTTTCCATTGTCCAATACCAGCCTGGTTTGCTGCCAGATCATAAGCAAGCACCCATGGGTTTGTATCACTGCCTCGTATCCACACTTTATTATTTGGAAAGTTTTCCTGCCCATGGTTTTTATACGAAAAATTATACCTCAATAAATTGCCTGCGGTATAATTGCTGAGGTTGTAAGTAGCCAGCAAACTGTCCGTAACTTCACCGCCCGGTGCATTTTGATCCAGTGTAATGGCCCGGTTGCCCGATAAAGCAAACCCCGTATTTACGAATGTTCTGGCTCTTCCTCTTGCATTGTTTGTTTTAAAATCAAGCCGGTCATTGCCATCTAAACCGATGGTGTTTACGGTGTATTCCTCGTTGATGGTGGTTTCAAAACCATCATCTACAGGAAGGGCAACTGCCCCATTGCTTAAGCTTTTGATAATGGAAGTGGCTGTATCATCCTGCGGCTGTGTATCACCGGTTCTTTTTACCCAGCTTTTTACCGTGTAAATGCCTGATGTAGAAAAATCAGCCGCCGTAGTAAATGTAAATTGAGCGGATGCAAGCGCTGGAATAATCGCTGCACTTGTTTGCATCACAACAGTTTGGTTGTTTATCTGATAAAATAAATCATAACTGCCTGACGAAGCTGCATCATCTAAATTTTTGATAGTTACTCTTACTGCTTCAGCAGCACTAAGGGCAGAAGATGTAAATGCTCTTCCGTTTACCGGTGCATCTACAGATACGGCCTTAAAATTATTATCAAATGCAGGGGAGAGGGTGCAGCTGCCTGTAGCAGGTACTACATTTTCTGATATGGATCGGCGACCATTTACGAGTCCGTTTTTTGCCTGCACACCAAACCAATAGGAACCTGCTGCTTGCAAGCCCTTTACCAAAAAGCTGGAGCCGGTTGTATTGGTAATTATTTCCATACTGTCGGCACCCAATTGCAACACATCGTACGAAGATGCACCGGCAACCGTATTCCAGTTTAGCTCCACATATCCTTCACAAGGAACTGTAGCAGTTAGCGTTGGTACGCCTAATATGCTGAAATTTGCATCGCTTACATCGTTTAGGGCAGATGTGTTTTTTGAAACCCTTACTAAGGCAGCATTAGTAACATTTGCAGGTACCACCCATGAAAGTGAACGGCTTCCTGCCGGTTCATTAGCAGAAATAACATTCCACGATGAGCCATTATTGTTTGAATATTCTACTGTGTAGGTACTGCTTTCATCTCCATTTGCACTCCACCTTATTCTTTCTGTTTCGCCTGGTACCAGTGTTTCTCCGCCAAACGGATACTCAACGGTTACCCCGTTCATATCTACCTGGTAGGTGATTATATAGTTCTGCGAGCCCTGGGGTACATTAAATAGATTTACATTAAGGTTGTGCGTGCCCGCGGTAGGATTATCAATAACGACTTGCTCTATATTATTTAAATGATCTGCAGCTTCCACAGCATTGTTGGTAACTGATGCAGCATTGCCATTTAAAACAAGTGGCAAATGCAGCCCCGATGCACCGGTTACAGTTAAATCTAGGTCATTTACCAAGGCCGTTGCTGCATTGCTCGCCGCGGCCACATCAGCCCAATACAGCATCACTTTAAGTCTTCTTGCGCCTGCAGGGATTATGATTGGTATGGAACTGTTCGAATTGCCAAAAAAGTATCGGTTTGCTTCGAGTGCTTCCACTGCACGCCTCCCGTTTAGTAACCCGAACCCATAAGTGTAATCCGGTCCGGGGTTTCCAAGGTCTTCAGCAGTATTGCACATCAGGGCTTTCATTAGAGCTGCAGAAGGATTTGCATTTCCGTTTAATTGCTTGTACCGTTCTGTAAGCAAACCAATGGTGCCGGTTGCAGTGGGCGCTGCCATGCTCGTACCACTTGAATTTCCGTAATTATTAAACTGAATAGTGGACGTCTTCCCTGAGCCATCTGCCACAATCTCTGGTTTTATTCTTCCATCAATTACAGGGCCCCTGCTGCTTGTAGGGCTTATTAAATAGTTGTCACCATTTACATTGCCAACCGTAAGTACATTTTTTGCACATTGCCATCCAGATTTTATGGTGGCAAAACTAGTGGGAAAACCGCCGCAGTTAAAGCCGCCATCATTGCCTGCCGCATACACATGCATGATCTGTGTAAAATTTAGTAACTGGTCATCTATAAAATTGCTGCTTGCATCGTACCTGCCGTTGCCCACGCAACCGTTATCAGCAGTGGTATAGGAGTTGTTTGTACTGGTTAAATTATAATCAGTAATGTAGGCAGGTGTTTGCGAAATAATATCAGTAAAGTAAGCATTAATTACCGATGCTTTGGGTGCTACACCTTTGTTAGCCGGAATTTTTATACCGCCGCCTGCCGCTGTGCCCGATGTGTGAATACCATGAAAACTCGGCCCAACAGGAACCCTGGCTATATTCCTTCCAAAAAAATCAATATGTGTTTTGGTATCTGCAATATCCCCCACACCAAGGGTAATGTTTTTGCCCTGCAAATTTCTGCCTGTAATTGATTGCATGGAGGCGAGTGAATGTGTTCCTACGTCATCATAATTTAAGGCTCTGGCGGCAAATGACTGAATGCTTATAAATGAAACAAAAGGAAGAGCTGCAATATTTGCAAGTATGGATGTTTTTGGTTGAATATAAATAACATCATTTGCATCAAAATTTGTTTTTACCACAGATGCACCTAATTTCTTCAGCGCTTCCAGCACCTTTTCTTTTCCGGCTGATGTATAAAAATTTACTGCAAAATATTTTCCAGCCGATTTCGATTTTTCTTCTTTGTAGTTTTCAGCAGCAACATCTGTTTTAAAAAAGGTAGGAACTATGTTAATAGAAATAATATTTTTTTTTGTGAGTTTTGTAAAATCAGTATTTTCCGCTATCGAAGCTAGGTAGGCATGTTGGGGTAGATAGTTTTCGAGTACAATACCTTGTTTGGCAAGCAGCATTTTTTCGGTGGCAGATGGTAATATCGAAAATTGTATTAACCCAAAATAGAAACCGTTACTAAGCCCTCCGGTAAGAATTTCTTTTTTAAAATTTCCTTTTTGTATATTATTATCCGGCAAAAAATTTCCTTTGGAAAACATTACTGGTAGCTGCGCAAAACTGCTGCAAAAAAAGAAAAATGTAAGCGGCAAGGCAAGTAAATATTTTTTCATGGCTGGGAATAATAATTTTTTTATTTTTTGCGTACCTAAATGTAATAAAATTTAGTGCTTAAAGTGCCGAAACAGATAGATGTAATTTTGAGACACTAATTCATATTAAGGTGAAAAGGACTACGTTCCCACACGAATCAACTTATGATTCCAATACAGTTAAACTTCGAAAAGAGGAATATTTTGCAAATACTGGCTTTCTCTTATAAATGCCCCTAATTGTAACCGTATTTGCAAAAAAGCATTGCCGTACGAAGCTATTTCTTATACCTTTGCGCCAGAATATGAATGCAGATGTGTTGATGAGTATGTATAAGAATGACCCCCGCAGTTTTAAAATTGTGGATGGCATCACATTGCCTGCCGCTACTTTGTCGGGGTCTAAACCACAGCAACTGCATTTAAAAGGGCTAAATGGAAGTGCTTCTCAATTCATTTTAGCGGCTGTTCATGCCAACGATGCGGCTTCGCAATTAAACCATCTTGTTATTTTAAGAGACGCAGAAGAAGCGGCTTACTTTCACAACTCTCTGGAAAATATTACCGGGGCACTGGATGTATTTTACTTTCCTTCTTCTTTTAAAAATAAAAAAAATTACCAGCTTTTAAACAGCAGTCATGTCATGCTTCGCACAGAAGCTTTGACGAAAATTACGCAGGCAAAAAACTTATCGCAAGCGAAGAAAATTGTAGTTACTTATCCCGAAGCAATTTTTGAGAAAGTTGTATTATCAAAAACATTATCCGAAAACATCATCAGCATAAAACAGGCTGACGAATTGAATGTGAATACCATGCTGCAGCGGTTTATAGAGCATGGCTTTTCCAAAACAGATTTTGTTTATGAGCCGGGTCAGTTTGCAATACGTGGTGGTATATTGGATATTTATTCTTTTGGAAATGAAAAACCTTACCGTATAGAATTGTTTGGAAATGAGGTGGACAGTATTCGAATTTTTGATCCCGAAACGCAGTTGAGCGAAAGGAAATTATTGCAGGTAAATATCATTCCCAATGTAGAGACACAGTTTGAAACAGGAGAGAAAGTTTCGTTGTTAGAATTTTTACCTGAGAATACAGTGGTGTGGATGGAAGACTGGGAATTTATTAGAGAAAAAATTGAAGACGAAACAGATGGTGTGTCGCTGTTTACTTTTAAAGAAATAGATGAAAATGCGACCGACAATTTATATGTAAAGGTTTTGAATGCAGCTGATTTTGTAAATGCACAAACTCTGGAAGATGAAATAGGGCAAAGGCATATTATAGAGATTGGGAAGAAGGCTTATTTTGGAGGAGACAAGGACGACAGACAACGGACGACTGAGCAC
>JBJXGJ010000257.1:0-4008 GCA_046153805.1 Ferruginibacter sp.
TTTTGGCTTTTCTATTCACCGAAAACTGCACACTACCCTCGATAATCTTTTCGCAGATATGGAAGGGTTTAAAATACCCGTATACCTTGGTGGTCCAGTGCAAACAGATACACTGCATTACATACACAAATACCCCGAGCTTTTTTCAGATGCTGTTGAAATTAGGGAAAATGTTTACTGGGGTGGAGACTTTGAGTTGATGAAAAAATACATAAAAGAAGGTACTGTTGATGTAAATAATGTAAAATTCTTTTTGGGTTATAGTGGTTGGAGTGCCGGCCAACTGGAAGATGAAATAAAAGAAGACAGCTGGATAACGCTGAATGCGAACGAACAGCTAGTTTTTCATACTACACCGCAGGATGTATGGCAACTGAGCTTAACAGCATTGGGCGGTAAATATAAAATGATGGTACATTTTCCTACAGACCCACAATTGAATTAAAATTTTCACCGCAGAGAATATGAGTAAAAGAGTTTTCGCTGAGACATTTATTGAATCTTATAATTACTGATTAATTGCTTTATAAACTCCTTCATTTTCCTGCAAAACTTGCGCTGCTTATTTGGTGCAGGCATTTGCATATAAATAGAAAAGAGATTTTACAAGCCAAAGGACCGTTGCTTATTGCGGCCAACCATCCCAATTCTTTTTTAGATGCTATTTTACTTTGTGCGCTTTTTAAACGCCCAATTTATTCGCTTGCAAGAGGAGATGCGTTTAAAAATAAGTTTATACACAAACTGTTGCTTTCATTAAATATGTTTCCCGTATATAGAGTAAGCGAGGGGGTAGAAAACCTAGAAGAAAATTATAAGACTTTTGATAATTGCCTGCAAGTGTTTAAAAAAAACGGCATTGTCTTAATCTTTAGTGAAGGTCGTTGTATTAACGAATGGCATCTTCGACCGTTAAAAAAAGGTACAGCACGTTTGGCTATAAGTGCGTGGGAGCAGGGGATTCCGCTAAAAATAATTCCGTTAGGGTTAAGCTATCATTCCTTTACAAGTTTTGGGAAAAATATTATTATAAACTTTGGTGAATTTATTACGCAACAAAATATTGCATTTAAAAATGAAGATGCTTATGGTGTAAAAGTGCAGACATTTAATACGGCGTTAAAACAACAACTGGAAAAATTAGTCATACAAATAAAACCAGCTGATGAAAAAATACTGAAACAAACTTTTTACATTCCGGGTTCACCAATAAAAAAAATACTACTTTTTATTCCCGCATTCTTTGGTTTTATTTTGCATGCTCCGTTATACATTCCTTTACAAAAATTTAGCTTTAAAAAATTTGGAAAAATAGATCACTATGATTCTGTGATGGTTGGCATGTTGTTTTTGCTGTATCCTTTTTATTTAGTGCTTGTATCTCTTATTACTTTGTATTTTTTGGAAGTTTGGGCATTGTGTACTTTTTTAGTTCTACCCTTTTTTGCTTGGAGTTATGTGCAGTTGAAAAAGCAGTTTTAATTTTTTTACCACTTCCTACAGTGAATTTAAAGATATATAGGCACAAAAAAAAAAAGCCCGCATTTAATATGCAGGCTTTTCCAAATTTTTAAAAAGATTATATACCTACAGCACCTTCAACAAGAACAGTCGCTTTGTTGTTCAAAACTTCTACAAATCCACTTTGAATTGTATAAGATTCTGTCTGCGTTTTATCATTTAATATTTTTAACTTACCATTTTTTAAAGCGCTTACCAATGGTGCATGTCTGTCTAATACTTCAAACAAGCCATTAATGCCAGGCAACTGTACTCCATACACTTCGCCACTAAAGATTTTTTTTTCGGGTGTTAATATTTCAAGAGTCATAGTATCAAGTATCAAGTATTAAGACACAAGGCAAAACACTAAACTTTTTTTAAACATTTAAAATTTTGATGTACCAATCTTGTGTATTGATACTCATGTCTATAATCTTTTAGTACCAATCTTGTGTCTTGATACTCACATCTTATGTCTTTTACACCTGCGCCGCTGCCATCAATTTCTTACCCTTTTCTACCGCATCTTCTAATGTACCTACCAGGTTAAACGCAGCTTCGGGGTATTCATCAACTTCACCATCCATAATTGCATTAAAACCACGGATTGTATCTTCTATAGGAACAAGTACACCTTTTAAACCAGTAAACTGCTCAGCTACAAAAAACGGTTGAGATAAGAAACGTTGTACTTTACGTGCACGACTTACAACCAATTTATCTTCATCACTTAATTCATCTAAACCAAGAATGGCGATGATATCCTGTAATTCTTTGTAACGCTGTAAAATTAATTTTACTCTATCAGCCGTATTGTAATGCTCTGCACCAACGATAGCTACTGTCAAAATTCTTGACGTACTGTCCAACGGATCTACCGCAGGGTAAATACCAAGATCCGCAATTTTACGACTTAATACCGTTGTTGCATCCAAATGCGCAAAGGTTGTAGCAGGAGCCGGATCGGTCAAATCATCCGCAGGTACATAAACAGCCTGTACAGATGTAATAGAACCATTTTTTGTTGAAGTAATACGCTCTTGCATCAAACCCATTTCCGTAGCAAGGGTTGGTTGGTAACCCACCGCACTTGGCATACGACCAAGTAATGCCGATACTTCAGAACCTGCCTGTGTAAAACGGAAGATATTATCTACGAAAAATAAAATGTCTTTCCCTTGTCCGTCGCCTTCACCGTCACGGAAATATTCCGCCATAGTAAGACCGCTTAAAGCCACACGTGCTCTAGCTCCCGGCGGTTCGTTCATTTGTCCAAATACGAAAGTTGCTTTAGAATCTTTCAAACCTTCCATATCTACAGAAGCTAAATCCCATCCACCTTCTTCCATACTATGCTTAAACTTTTCGCCATAGTTCATAATACCTGCTTCAATCATCTCACGCATCAAATCATTTCCTTCACGTGTTCTTTCACCCACACCTGCAAATACCGATATACCGCTATATGCTTTCGCGATATTATTAATCAATTCCTGAATCAATACTGTTTTACCCACACCTGCACCACCGAATAATCCAATCTTACCACCTTTTGCATAAGGCTCAATCAAATCAATTACTTTAATACCTGTAAACAAAATTTCGTTTGCTGTACTAAGGTCTTCAAATAGTGGTGGCTTAGCATGTATTGGGCGACCATTCTCTTTGCTCACTTGTGGCAAACCATCAATTGCATCGCCGGTTACATTAAACAAACGGCCTTTTATAGCTTCACCTACAGGCATTGTAATTGGCCTGCCAGTATCAGTCACAACCATGCCACGTACCAAACCTTCAGTGCCATCCATTGCAATAGTACGCACACTGTCTTCACCCAAATGCTGCTGCACTTCCATAATAAGCTTATCGCCGTTTTCACGGGTAAGTTCCAATGCGTTCAATATTTCCGGAAGTTTTGAATCGTTGTCAAACTGCACGTCAACAACGGCACCAATAATTGATTTTACTTTACCTGTACTTGCCATATTTATATATTAAAATAATTGAGGGTTCCAAATTTGCCGCAAAGGTAAGGTTTGAGTTTTGTAAATAAAAATCCATTCAGTATTTTTTTGGGTGGTTTACGTGCAAAGAAGCAGTCCCGCAATAAGCGGGAGCAGCTTAGTTGGCGTAGCACGTTTGATCTTCAGACATATATTTAGTTTTAATTGTGCAGGAGATATCTGTACTTTTACACAAATGAAACTTTTCGCACTTCTATTTAATATTTACCTGCTAGCACTCTCCTTTTTCCCGTGTGCAGATGTAGATACATGCATAGAATCCGACGAAAGTCATATTACTGCAGGTGCAAATAACAAAGAAGACCATAAAGAAACCGAAAATTGTACGCCATTTTGTATCTGCGCATGTTGTGCGGCTTCAATTATTCATCAGGCAATTAATGTAAACGAAATTTCAAAACAAATTTCTTTAGCTGTAAAGTATCCTTCTGTAAAAATAAATTTCCCTTCTTTTTCTTCTGCCACTATTTGGCAACCCCCA
>JBJXGJ010000269.1:0-8082 GCA_046153805.1 Ferruginibacter sp.
GAAAATAAATTTCATACTTAACAAAACGCCCGGTAAAGTTGTAACGGCTCTTAAACATGTAAGTAAAAGTTTTGGCGATTTAAAGATTTTAGAAAACACCGGAGCGGAAATTGACAGAGGCGATAAAATTGCATTGATTGGTGCGAACGGAAAGGGAAAATCAACCCTGCTTAGAATAGTGGTAGGTACAGAACAATTTGAAGGAGAACGTGAGTGGGGCCATAATGTAGAGGAATCGTTTTATGCGCAGCACCAGTTGGAAGTTTTGAACCCCGACAATGATTTAATAGCTGAAATGCAGGAAGCACGAAGCGGTAAAAATGATTTGGAACTTCGCAGTTTATTGGGCTCATTTTTGTTTAGTGGAGATGCCGTTGAGAAAAAAATTAAAGTATTGAGCGGTGGCGAAAAAGCTCGTGTAGCCCTTGCAAAAACCATCGCAAGCAAGGCTAATTTCTTAATGCTGGATGAACCTACGAATCACCTGGATATTCACTCGGTAGATTTGTTGGTGGAAGCATTGAATAAATACGAAGGAACGATCATATTGGTAAGTCACGACCGTTATTTTATCAGCAGAATAGCAAATAAGATATGGGAAATAGAAGACCACAAAATATTGGAATTTAAAGGCAGTTATGCTGAGTGGGAAGAATGGAAAGAGCGCAGAGAAAAAGCAAAACTTGCTGAGAAAAAAGATTTAAAAACCGAAACCAAAATCGAAAAAGTGGTTGACGTAAAAAAAAATCCTAAGCCTTTAGACAATGCCGCTGCAAAAGAGACAGAGAAAGTAAAAAGGCAATTTAATTCTTTGGAAGGTAAAATTGCTGAGTTAAATAAAAAGAAAGTTGTTTTGGAAGCTGAACTGGGGAATCCGGATATTTACAGCGACAGTAATAAATTTGTGCAAACCGAAACAGCCTACAAAAACGTAACAACCGAACTTGCTGCTGCCAATACAGAATATGAAATGCTGTTTGAAAAAATGATGGAGATTGATAATGGTTGATAGTTGTGTTCAGGCTTATCGTGCAGCATGGGTCTGTGTCGAATAGTAAAGGGTGCAGCAGAATTATTGCTCACCACCAAAACACATCTCGAGCAAGAAATTAACAAAGTAACTATACCGCCAGGTTGTAGCATTGCCAGCCATAATGAAATGGAACACTAGGGTGTTTTAGCTTTGCCATTATTAAAGGAATTGAAGCAAGTTTGTATAAAATAGGATCATAAATTTAACCTTGCCAACTACAACCATATTATTGCTTTGTCTCGCTGCATTTGCTGCAGGTTTTGTAGACGCTATTGTAGGTGGCGGAGGACTTATACAAACACCGATGGGTCTTATTCTTCTGCCACAATTACCTGTTTCGTCTGTTGTAGGCTCGCTTAAAATTCCCGCGTTTAGTGGTACGGCCTTTGCCGCAGCGCAATATGTTAAAAAAGTTGCCATCAACTGGAAACTTTTATTGCCAATGATGGCCGTTGCCATGCTAGCCTCTTTTGCGGGAAGTACTCTGCTCACAATGGTTCACAACGATTTTATGAAGCCCGTTCTGTTGGTTATTTTAACGCTTGTGGCTATTTACACGTTTATTAAAAAAGATTTTGGACAGTATAAAGAGAAAACGCACTCTCCTGCCATGCATATTTTTTACTCAATACTCATTAGTATCGCCATTGGGTTTTATGATGGGTTTATCGGGCCCGGTGCAGGTAGTTTTTTGGTATTGGCATTCGTCGCACTGATGGGCTACGACTTTTTACATGCATCGGCAAACGCAAAAATGGTAAACCTTGCTACTAATTTTGGTTCTATTTCTCTATTTATTTTAAAAGGTAAAATTATTTGGGCAGTTGCCGTACCTATGGCATTGTGCAATGCTGCCGGTGGCTTTATTGGCGCCAAGCTTGCCATTAGCAAAGGCAACAAATTTATTAGGGTTTTCTTTCTGATTGTTGTAGTTGGTACCCTCCTAAGATTTGCTTACGATATATTTTTTAAGATGTAAAAATCAAGATGGGATTAAATTCCTATTTCTGCTTATAACGAAAACAAAATTATCTTTGTTTAAACATTAATTTGTTATGAAAAATATTCTTCCCCTGATTATCGCAGTTTCTTTTCTTTCCTACAGAGGCTTTGCGCAAACAGATGGTATTGCATTGGCACAGAAAGTGGCAGATGCTTATGGTTTAAGCAATTTTAAAAAGGTAAAGTCTATGTCATACACTTTTAATATTAAGAGAGATACTTTCCCTGTTAGTTACCGCAGTTGGAATTGGGATGTACAAACCAATATCGTGACGATGACAACGCCAAATCATACCATCACTTACCGTAGAGATACCATACAATCAGCCACTATGAAAAGTGTAGATGGACGATTTATTAATGACCAGTATTGGTTCATCTTTCCATTTCATACCGTGATGGATAAGGGTTGCACACTTACGCAGAAAGAAAATGTAACATCACCCATCGGTAAGGCGAACGCCACTATGCTTACCATACAGTACAACAATGTGGATGGCTATACACCAGGCGATGCTTATGATTTATACATTGATAAAAATTACATGGTAACAGAATGGGTTTATAAAAGCAAGGGAATTGAAAAACCTTCTCTAAATACAAGGTGGGAAAACACAGTGAAAAACAAAGGAATTAAAACCGCAACCAATTTCACATCAGAAGATGGAAAGTTTAGAATTTACTTTACTGACATTAGTGTAAAATAGGTTGAATCAGATACATTTTCATTTAGTCCACTTCAATATTTACAATTTTTATTTTCTCATCAAACTGGTCACCGGTACTTCGGGTTGCCTGTATTTTTCTTACTATACTCATTCCCTTTGTTACTTTGCCAAAAGCTGCAAAGCCTAGACTGTCGGTAGTTCCGCTTCTTCCTGCATCAAGGCTTGTCTGATCACCAATACAAATAAAGAATTCTGTTGTGGCTGTGCCAACACCTGTTCTTGCCATAGATAATGTACCACTTGTATGAGACAAACCAGTTTGCTTGGTTGACTCATGTTCAATACCTGCAACAGATTTTAAATTAGGCCACACGCCGCCCTGGATAAGTCCTGAGTTATAGTCAGTCGGCATTTCTTCCTCTTTTAACACCCGGTAAAAAGTTGTGTTTTTATAAAAGCCCTTATCGATGTAAGATAAAAAAGCCGCCACCGTTTTTGGTGTTTTGGCTGGGTACAATTCTGCTTCAATATCACCGTAATTTGTACTGATGGTCATTAAAGGAAACTCACTTTTCTTTTGGGAACAGGAAAGGATGGAAATTATGAAGCCTATGTAAATGATGATTCTTTTCATGGAAGCATTGTTATAAATAATTTGTAAGTTATTTCAAATTAATTATTCAAACATATCTTTAAAAAGTATGAGTATTTTTTTAAAACCACCACCGTTGGTAATCACTTTAAAAATAGATGAACCTGCAGAAAAGCTTTTTAATGCGGAACGTAAAAAATATTTTCCTGCATACTGCAATTACGTTGATGCACATATTACGCTGTTTCACAAATTACCATCAAATAGAATTGAGATTGACAAAAGTTTAGAAAAATTTGCTAAAAGAAAATCTTTTGAGCTGAATATCATCGATATTGTTTTGCAAAAAAACGGTGTTGCCTACCAAATTGAGTGTGAAGAACTGTTGGACTTACACAAAGAAATGCAAGAAGATTTATCAATTTTCTTAATAAACAACGACCGTAAAAAATTATGGCCACATATCACTATTCAAAGTAAGGTTACCCAATACAAAGCCTTAAAAACGCACGCTTCTCTCTTGTCTACATTCGAGCCTATAAATTTTACTGCTATTGGTTTAACGTGCTGGTATTATGTAAAAGGTTATTGGCATAAAAAAGCTGAATACCTTTTTCAATAAAAATGTGTAAGTAAAAATATTTAGGTTAAACATTTTACTTACACATTATAAAAAGAATCCAGTAAATTTTCTTATTTCACTTCTTCAAACTCAGCGTCTGTAACGTTTTCGCTCGCATCTGCACCACTTTTTGGTTGCTCACCACCTTGAGCTTGTTCAGCCCCCGGCTGTGACTGCGTATCTCTGTACATATCTTCGCTTGCCGCAGCCCACGCTGCATTCATTTCTGTAGTGGCTGTGTCTATTTGTGCAAGATCCTGAGATTTATGGGCAGCTTTTAATTTTTCTAGTGCCGCTTCAATTGGTGCTTTTTTCTCAGCAGGAATTTTTTCGCCGTATTCTTTTAATTGCTTTTCTGTTTGAAAAATCAAACTATCTGCCTGGTTAATTTTATCTACTTTTTCTCTCTCTAATTTATCTCCGGCTTCATTGGCTTTGGCTTCATTCTTCATTTTTTCAATCTCTTCTTTGCTTAAACCACTACCTGCTTCAATTCTTATTTTTTGTTCTTTTCCGGTGCCTTTATCTTTTGCACTCACGTGTAAAATACCATTCGCATCAATGTCGAAAGTTACTTCAATTTGTGGTACGCCACGTGGTGCCGGTGGAATATCAGCCAGATTAAATTTACCAAGACTCTTATTTTGATTACTCATTGGTCGTTCACCCTGCAAAACATGTATTTCCACACCTGGCTGGTTATCTGCTGCAGTACTAAAACTTTCAGATTTTTTAGTAGGAATAGTCGTATTACTTTCAATCAATCTTGTCATTACACCTCCCATGGTTTCAATACCAAGGCTTAACGGCGTAACATCTAGCAACAATACATCTTTAATATCTCCACTTAAAACTGCTCCTTGTATTGCTGCACCAATGGCAACAACTTCATCTGGATTTACACTTCTGTTTGCCTTTTTGCCAAAATATTTTTCTACTATTTCTTGTACTTTAGGTATACGAGAACTACCTCCAACCAAAATAACTTCATCAATTTGGGAAACAGACATTCCTGCATCTTTTAACGCAGCTTCGCAAGGCTTTAAACAACGGTCAAATAATTTATCTGCCAATGATTCAAACTTTGCACGGGTAAGCTTTTTAACCAAATGCTTAGGCACACCATCTACAGCAGTTACATAAGGAAGGTTTATTTCCGTTTCAGTACTACTTGATAATTCAACTTTAGCTTTTTCTGCAGCTTCTTTTAAACGCTGTAACGCCATCGGATCTTTGCGAAGATCAATTGCTTCATCAGTTTTAAACTCATCCGCAAGCCAATCCATAATTACCTTATCAAAATCATCTCCACCTAAATGGGTATCACCGTTGGTAGATTTTACTTCAAACACTCCATCACCAAGTTCTAAAACTGAAATATCAAACGTACCACCACCAAGGTCAAATACGGCAATTTTCTGGTCTTGTCCTTTTTTATCTAAACCATAGGCAAGTGCTGCAGCAGTAGGTTCGTTCACAATACGACGAACGGTTAAACCCGCAATTTCTCCCGCTTCTTTTGTTGCTTGTCTTTGTGCATCGTTAAAATATGCAGGCACGGTTATAACTGCTTCAGTAACTTCTGTACCAAGATAATCTTCCGCAGTTTTTTTCATTTTTTGTAACACCATCGCACTTATTTCCTGTGGTGTGTACATTCTGCCATCTATATCTATTCTAACAGTATTATTGTCACCTTTTACTACTTTATAACTCCAGTGTGTGCTTTCTTCTGTAACCTCATCAAACCTTCTTCCCATAAATCTCTTTACAGAGCTGATGGTGTTTTGTGGATTGGTAATAGCCTGGCGTTTTGCTGGATCTCCTACTTTGCGCTCACCATTTTTTAAAAACGCCACTACAGATGGAGTGGTACGACGACCTTCATCGTTTGCAATAACCACGGGCTCGTTGCCTTCCATTACCGATACACAACTATTTGTTGTACCCAAATCAATTCCTATTATTTTAGCCATAATTAATGATATTTAATTTGCTAGGCAAGTTCAATGATTGTGCCAATGGAAAATGTGTGCAATAATGGCAGAGATTTACAGAAATATTTTGTTGCTAGTGAAAATAATTATGATATTGCCTGCTGCTATTTTGCAAGAACGCCTTTATTTTCTTTGATAAACGATCAACGACCATCTTTGAAGACGATCTCTCAAGCAAATTTTCTTTGAGGTTTGTGTCAGTTTTGTAATGAAATAAATACTCCACTTTATTGCTGTTGGCACTAAATCCTAAAACATACGATGTATCAATTACCTGGTATAATCCGTCATTAATTTTACAAAAAGCAACCTTGTTCAACGAATTACTGGCTAACAAACTACCACCATAGCTGATGATGGTGTCTTTGTATTGTGCAATGTTGAGGATAGTTCCTAATATATCAAATTGACTGACCAGCGATGGATTTGTAGTCTGCTTGCTTAATGAAGGATCGTAAATAATAATTGGAATTTTATGGCTGTTGACGGCATTTAAATTTATTTTTTTGTTGTTTGGAACCATCCAGTGATCGGGGCAAAAAATAAATATAGTATTCTTAAACCATGATTTGTTTTTCGCCGCATTAAAAAACTGCTGTAAACTATAATCATAAAAACTCATGCTTTTCATCGCGTCAGTATATTTGCTATCCAGCTTATTTGCGTAACCAGTTGGTATATCATAAGGGTAATGTGTAGATATATTGTAATTAACAGCAAGAAACGGTTGTTTTGTTTCATCAATTTTATTATTCATGAAGTTTAAAACATCTTCATCCTGCAAACCCATACTATGTGGAGACAGTTTCACATATTTGCTCATATCACTCCTACAATAATAGTTGCGTATTCCCAACCAATTAATACATTCGGCAAAGCCAAAATTATTAAAGTCATCTCCGATACAAAAAAACGATTGGTAATTATTTTTCTGTAACGCGGTACCTAAGGCAGTAATTGGCATATTGACAAACGGGCTATGGTAAAGAGGTATATCAGTAAGCGTTGGTGTACCTGCCAGCACAGCGGTAATTCCTTTATTTGACTCCAGTGAATAGCTAAACGCATTATTAAAAAAAGTACTCTTTTTTATTATCGAATCAAAAAAAGGCATTTTTACTTTATACTCAGATGTAGAATCAAAAAATTCAAAGGGAACACTCTCCATGATAAAAAGCACGATATTTTTTTGCACAGAGTCTCGCCCGTTAACTGAGAGCAATTTTTTTATTGACAATTCGTGCTCGGCCTGTTGGATAGACATGTAATCTTTTATAGCCGCATCATGATTGCTCCGAAGTAAAGAATACATAAAAGTGTGAAACGAATTTTGAACTATTACTAGTTGTTTGCTGCTCAAATTGACAAGTGGATATGTAGGTAACAGGATTTTCTTAAAATGATTTATATACGCAGTTATCAGTAAAAATATTGCTACAAATAGCAAGGTAATAGCATTGCAGCGATGTCCAACTGCAAATGAATTATAGAGATTTTTGCAGAGTTTATTTAAGAGTAAAATAATACCAGCAATTAAAATTAAGAAGCCAGCTATAATAAAAAAATTCAGCGAAAACAGTTTTTGTAAGGGATAATCAATAACGTGTAATAAATCTGCATCGGCACGCTGAAAATGAAATCTGTAATAAAAAATATCGACGAGATTTAGAAAAATGACAAGACTATTTATTATTACAAAAGCCGGTAAGACAGCATAAGTAAGTAACGATTTAAATTTCCACCTGCTTAGTTGCAACAGGAAAAGTAATGGTACATTTAGAATCAAAACTATCATTAAATCATTTATGACAGACCATTTTATTACTGCTAAATTTGCTCCGTTAACAATATCCTCGTTATTATTATTGAAGATAAAATGTTGGTTACTGAAGTAAAATATTATTTTTAACAAACAATAAATTACAAACAGAATAAGAACAAACAATATAAATGGCCTATTGTTTTTCCAGATACCATTATTTGAACTAAAAAGAAAATTAATTTTCATTTACTTGTGTTATTAACCGCCATTAATGTTTGTCAAACTGATGCCTTTTGTTTATTTCATTTTAAGAATGCAAAAAATATAATATTCCTTTAAATGAAAATAAAACAGGCTTTTACAAATAAATATACATTATTGGTTTTTCTAATTATGATGGTGCTTT
>JBJXGJ010000270.1:0-20819 GCA_046153805.1 Ferruginibacter sp.
ATGGCCTTCAAAGTGATTGGTATGCAACAGGCATCAGATGGCATTTGGCAATACAACATTAAGAAAGACATAAAAAATACATATTACACTTTTCAGGCAGAAGTGAGTGGGCAATTATTGCAGGAAACACCAGACATTTATGCAAAAGCAGTAGGCGTAAATGGGCAACGGGGAATGGTTGTGAACATGCCAGAAACAAACCCAACCAACTGGCAGAATGATAAACGACCCACCCTGAAAAACTACACCGACATCGTGTTGTACGAATCGCATGTGAGAGATTTATCTATCAGCAAAAACTCGGGTATAAAAAACAAAGGAAAATTTTTAGGCATTGCAGAAGTTGGCACAAAAAGCACAGACGGGCTACCTACAGGGCTTTCGCATTTAAAAGAACTCGGCATAACACATTTACATTTATTGCCTTCTTTTGATTTTAATTCTGTTGATGAAACAGCACCAAACGCAAAATACAACTGGGGCTACGATCCACTTAATTACAATGTGCCAGAAGGAAGTTATGCAACCAATGCGTATGATGGGCGAGTGCGAATAAAAGAGTTTAAACAAATGGTGCAGGCGCTGCACGCCAATGGCATAAGGGTTATAATGGATGTAGTTTACAACCACACGTCAAATAAGGAAACGCCTTTTAACCTGCTTGTGCCAGATTATTTTTACCGTAAAAATGCAGATGATACCTATTCAAATGCCTCTGGTTGTGGCAACGAAACGGCATCTGAAAAAGCAATGATGCGAAAGTTTATGATTGAATCGGTAACGCATTGGGTGAAGGAATATCATGTAGATGGCTTTAGGTTTGACCTGATGGGCTTACACGATATTGAAACTATGAATGAATTGAGCGGTGCCCTGCATAAAATAGATAAGAGTATTTTTATTTATGGCGAAGGGTGGACGGCCGGCGCAACACCCATACCAGAAGAGTTGCGTGCTGTAAAAAAGAATACTTATCAACTAAACAACATTGCAGCCTTTAGCGACGATATTAGAGATGGCTTACACGGGCCATACAACAATGTAAAAGAAAAAGGTTTTGTAAGTGGTGGAACCGGGTGGAAAGAGAGTATAAAATTTGGCATTGTAGCTGCCACACAACACCCTCAAATAAATTACAGCATAGTAAATTATTCTAAAGCCCCATGGGCCAACGAGCCGTCGCAAACGATTGGTTATGTTTCGTGCCACGATGATAATACTTTGTTTGACAGGCTGAAACTTGGCAACCCTCAGGCAACAGAAGCAGAAATTATAAAGATGGATATACTGAGCCAAACAATTGTACTCACATCGCAGGGAGTGCCCTTTATACACTCAGGTGCAGAAATGTTGCGAACCAAACAGAGCTTTGCAAATTCTTATAATTTACCAGACTCCATCAACGAAATTAACTGGAGTAGAAAATTAAAATACAGCAGCGTTTTTGATTATTACAAAGGTTTAATTGCTTTGCGCAAAAATCATCCAGCATTTAGAATGCCATCCACAAAAATGATACAGCAGCATCTACAGTTTACTGACACAGAAGATCCGTTGCTCATCATCTACCAACTAAACAACCATGCAAATGATGACAGCTGGAAGGATATTATTGTATTATTAAACGGTGAAGCAAAAGGTAAAAACATAAAACTTCCCGAAGGGAAATGGACATTGGTGGCTGATGGAAACAGCATTAACGAAAAAGGATTAATGCATTTTACAGCAGAAGTTGAACTACCTGCAACTACGGGTTTTATTTTGTTTAAAACGAATTGAAAATAAAAATAGAAAAATTACCAAAGCCCCTTCTTTTAAAAGACGGGGTTTTTTAAATATCATGAAATTTCTTCTTCTATGCGTCACTTAGTTTTAACGGGCAAACCCTACCTCCGTTTGTATTAATGTACAAAGAAATTTAAACCCGAGTTTAATAAAATTAAAATCTCGCATTTACCACTGTAAGTTTTGTTTACTAATGTCGTACTTATTATGTAAAAGAAAGTTAATCAGTATCAATGAAAAAGCAGTCTCAATATTTTTATACTTTGTTATTAATCGTATTAGCAAATGTTACAGGCAATGCACAATCTCCCGTAAATGGTTTTATGCAGGGAAAAGGCAAAGGCAGTGCGGTCCTTTCATATTATACTGAAACGTATATTCGTGCATACGAAGCTCCTGCAAATAGTGGAATACTAGTAAACAGCAAGGTGAAATCAAAAATAGTAAGTGCATTCACAACTTTTGGTGTAAGCAAAAAAGTCGATTTGCAAATAAATCTTCCATACGCATCGGCATCGGGCGAAGTAACAAAAGAGATAAGAGATAATATCGGTGAAAAAAATGAGAAGAGCGGCTTGCAGGATATTGGTATTTATGTAAAATACAACCCTTTCAATTTTAAAATAGGTAAATCAACCTTATCTCTTTTAGGTGCAGCAGGTTTACTTACCCCTTTTGGAGATTATCAAATAGATCAAAAATACCAATCTGCTGTTACTATCGGCAGCAGAAGCACTCAATTTACCGGCGTATTTCTTTTACATTACAAATTAAATTCGGGTCTGTTTTTCACCGGCGCTGCGGGCTATAGTTTAAGAAGTAACAACGTGCCAAATGCTGCTATTCTAGAATTTAAAACAGGTTTTGCAGGGAAGCGTATTTATGTTGACGGTTACATTGCCGGGCAAACATCTGCCGCTACAAAATCCTCGCAAAATAATCTCAACAATATCTCAGCCTTTGCAGGCTCTAACCTAAATTACTCCCGTATAGGGCTTAATGTATTTGTACCTGTTTATAAAAAATTGGGACTTGCAGGTGGGCTCAGCACCTACACAAAAGGACGAAGTGAGGGCGAAGAAGGTGGCTACGGCGCAGTTATTTATACTTTTTAAAACCCTGATTTATTTTTGGTTAGCAGGTGTTTCAATTAAGATAAATTCGGCATTTGCCTTGCAGTTAAATTGTAAAGTTCCTGTGTCCTAAATACCTATTGAACCTTTGGTGTTTACCGTTTTATTATCACTAGTTATACTTTATGCCATGATAGAAATAAATACACATCTATTTGCCGGGTTAAAGTTGCATTTAATGTTTGCATTTGTATCGTAACAACCCAAAGGCAATTTTGCATTTTGGTTTATTCAGCAATGATTCAGTCCTTCTTCGTTTAGCACAATGGTTTGTAATTTGTTTATTCTGTTGGTTTTCGCAAAATGCCTCAACTGCTACCTCTGCGAAATATTTTGCAGTTTGGGTTGAATCCATATCGGTAAAAAATTCACTTCCTCATCGTCTATATTGTATTCTTCGTGTTTTAGCCCTCAACTGCGCTCATAACTTGCACACCAGCTTCCTCAATTGTCGTGCTATATCCTGATGAGTCTATATGGTTCACCCTACCTTTTAGTAAAACCGAAATAATTTCCATATTTACATGTGGGCGTATCCCGAATACTTGCCCACTTTCAACAAAATCGTCATTGAAGGCTAATAATGTTCCAAACGCACTTTTAGCGGAATCATAAAAATCACTGAAACTAGAAGAGCAGTTACTTTTAAGCCAGCCAATATCTTTAAAGCCACGTTCTTCTTTATGCAACAAAATGAATTCCTTCATTTAAAGAAGTCTATTTTTCACCAATTCATTATTTCTTACAATCCATTTTTACCAACGCCGCTCCGGTGAATTTTAACGCCCCTGTATTTTTAAAAAACATACTTCTGTCTTTTTCTTCCGCTTCGCCATAGCATTCGCTAAAACTGTCGCCCTTTTTTAAGAGGGCAAGTTGCCCTACTCTTTCTTTGCCTTCGCTCATAAATTTGTAACTGGCTATAAGCGTATCACCGTTCATTCCACCAGTAAGGATACCGGTATTTTTATCTTTATCCGAATATTGAAATATCGCATCGCCTGTTGCCGTGTTCCCCATCACCATTATTTGCAGATTCACCGTATCGTTTGCTGTAGCATAACCATAAAAGTTGCACATATCTGCCATGCGGGCATTTTCTTTTTTATCAGTGGCGCGGCTGTTGTATCTGCTGTTAGTTTTTCTGCTGTTTTTCTTTCGTTGCCGTTGCACGCAGCTAAGGCGCACACTATAAAGCTTGCAATAATATTTCCTTTCGTCTTTTGTATCTTAATTTTTGAGTTTGTAAAGTCTGTAGTTACTTCGGCATGCCTCTACAGATATACAATCAAATTTACTTATCTATGGTTGATAACCTTGTGGCGGCTGTTCTTTTATTAACTGCTAGTTACTTATTATTCTTGTGCAAAAAAAAATTCCAAAAGTGTTTGCTAAATATATTAAAGGGGCATTTGTGCATTTTAAAAATAAGAAACGATGCATTTTTTGTAAAAATAAATTTGAAGAATATGTTGGGAGAAATGCTCTAATCAAAAATTATATACCTAGATTTTTTTTATTATCAAATTGTTATCATTGGCCAACAAAATCCTATTAAATTTCTGGAACATTTATTGGTTTTAAATTTCAGGAAAATTGATTCCACAAATATAAATTTCAAACATGGCAGGTGATCTTAAGTCTAATAATTTATACCGACAGCTTTCAAAAGCTATATTTTTGGCGGCCGGTGTAGTAGTGCTATTATGGTTGTTTTATAAAATGATAGGTGTAGTATTGTTACTGCTTTTTGCAATCGTACTTGCGTTGGCAATTAATGGCCCTGTTACTAATCTTGAAAAAAGGCATGTAAAAAGAGGCTGGGCTACCACCATCGTTTTTGTTATAATTCTTGTATGTTTTGCAGGCACTGCTGTTTTTGTAGGCCCAAAAATAAACACACAAATATCTTTGCTGGTGAGCAACCTCCCGGCTTATGCCACAAATGCCTCCAACACCGTCAGCTCATGGTTTGATAAATATCCTGACTTTCAGAAAGAAATAAAAATAGATCCTACAAAGTTAGCATCCCTACTGCCTTCTATTCCAAAAACACTTATGCAGGTGGGGTCGCTGTCGCTTTCCATTTTATCGCAGGTTTTAATTGTAATTGTCTTTATAAGTATGGTTGGGTACATGGTTACAAATCCACGCCCTTTGTTTCAGTCATATTTGTTAAGCTTTCCTTCACCAAAAAGAGATAAAGCAACTGTAGCATTTACCCGCATTTCGTTTATGATAAGGGGCTGGATGCGGTCAATACTAATAGGAGGCGCAATAAACGGAGTTGCCGCAACTATTTTTCTACATATTATGGGTGTGCCCGGTGCTTTTGTGTGGGGAGCCCTTGCCTTTTTTACGGAGTTTATACCACGCATTGGTTTTTTTATAAAAGCAATACCACCTGTTTTAATTGCCTTATCCGTCGGCGGTTCCACCGCAGCTTGGGTGGCTGTGTTTTACCTGGCGTCAGACGAGTTGATGGCAGATTTTATTATGCCACGAGTACGATCCAACACCATGAAAATACACCCAGTGGCCATTCTGTTTGCTGTAATGGCAATGGGTGCAGCATTTGGCTTCATTGGCATATTGCTGGCCACCCCACTCACCGGCATTATAAAAGCATACTACGAAGTTTTTTGGGTAAACAATTTTGAAGATGACAAATTAATGTCTCAACGCATACAAAACATGATGTATCCCAATGGAGTACCTGTTACCAAACGAGAAATTGTTTTGAAAGATTAGTCATTCAATTTTAGAATCATTTGGGCGTGTCTCAAGACCGGGCTATTCGCTGCAATCTTTTATTGCCTCAAAGGCAGGCAACAAAAATCAACTCTTTATAAACTTAAAAAAGCCATGCGACCTACCTTCCTTTTAAAAGTGAAATTTTATCAATCAATTGTAAAATTGAGATAGGATTTTTTTTAACTATCTTCAAAAAAAATATGTAAAACTACATGCTTGTAAAAACCTTTGGCAGTGCGGTGTATGGCGTAGAAGCCATAACAATAACAGTAGAAGTAAATGTTACGAACCAGGGGCAGCATTATTTTATTGTCGGCTTACCAGATAATGCGGTAAAAGAAAGCTTGCAACGGGTGGAGAGTGCCATCAAAAGCAATCATTATTATATGCCACGCACTAAACTAGTGGTAAATCTTGCGCCGGCAGATATTAAAAAAACAGGATCGGCATTTGATCTTCCCATTGCAATTGGTACACTTGGCGCTACGGAGCAAATACAAAACCCCGAACGATTAGAGAAGTTTGTAATAATGGGCGAACTGAGTTTAGATGGAGCGGTACGACCAATTAAAGGCGCATTGCCTATTGCCATACAGGCCCGAAAAGAAGGTTTTGAAGGCTTGATTTTGCCGGCAGCAAATGCTCGGGAAGCAGCCATGGTAAACAACTTAAAAGTATTTGGCGTAACGCATATTAATGAAGTGATTGAGTTTTTTAAAGATGAGAAATTATTGGTTCAAACGCTGGTAGATACCCGAGCAGAATTTGCCAATGCACAAAGCGATTTTGAAATAGATTTTTGTGATGTAAAGGGACAGGAAAATATAAAACGTGCGCTTGAAATTGCAGCGGCCGGTGGTCACAATGCGATATTGATTGGCCCGCCCGGTGCAGGCAAAACCATGCTTGCAAAAAGATTACGTACCATTTTGCCACCGCTTACTTTGCATGAAGCACTAGAGACAACCAAAATACACAGTGTGGCGGGGAAGTTACCGGAGAATGCAACGATTGTAAGCAAGCGGCCTTTCAGATCGCCACACCATACAATCAGTGACGTAGCTCTCGTTGGCGGCGGCGGTAACCCACAACCAGGAGAAATTTCTTTGGCACACAACGGTGTGCTATTCTTAGATGAATTGCCTGAGTTTAAAAGAACCGTATTGGAAGTAATGCGCCAGCCAATGGAAGAAAGAAAAGTAACCATTAGCCGGGCAAAAATTGCATTGGATTTCCCTGCAAGCTTTATGCTCATTGCATCTATGAACCCCTGCCCTTGCGGTTATTTTAATCATCCTGAAAAAGAATGTACATGTGGCCCAGGCATTGTACAAAAATACTTAAGTAGAATTTCAGGACCGTTGTTAGACAGAATAGATCTTCATGTAGAAGTTACACCGGTTGCATTTAGCGAAATGCAATCCAGCAAAGATTTCGAAAAAAGTGAAAGCATTCGGGCACGTGTAGTAAAGGCGAGAGAGATACAGGCCGAACGTTATAAAGAAAATATTGGTGTGTATGCAAATGCACAAATGAGCAGCAAAACATTAAAAGAAGTGTGTATCATTTCCACCGCAGGTGCAAATCTTTTAAAAATTGCTATGGAAAAACTTAACCTTAGCGCCCGTGCTTATGACCGTATTTTAAAAGTAAGCCGAACCATTGCAGACCTTAGCGCAAGCGCAGATATAAAACCAGAACACCTGGCCGAAGCCATACAATACAGGAGTTTGGATAGAGAAGGTTGGGGTGCGTGAGCTACAAATGGGGAGCGGTGAATGAGGAGTTAGGAATGAGGAATTATAAACTGGGTGTTATTTCTTAAAAATTTTAAAGGGCAGTCAATTTTCGTTAGAAGTGGGCTAAACTCTATCGTGTCTGGACTTTCGTCCTTGGTCCATCCTCTTTCGCCCTTGGTCTGTTGTCTGTTGTCTGAAAATTAAGTAAAGATTATTTAATGCGCCAGCAGAAGCAGCATAAGTGCCAATTAAGCATCTTCATACTAACTATTACAGGAGATAGCTTGCCTTTACGACATTTTTGGCGAATTTGCACCCTATTTGATGCCATAAAATCTTTATCCAACCAATTGATAAATTATAATGAAAATTTTACTGAAGTATTTAAAGCCATACCAAGGGCTGATGATTTTTACACTGTTTTTAGCAGCCATAAATATAAGTTTTTCCCTTATTGACCCCATTATTTTAGGCAAACTGGTAAACCTTGCGGGCGAGCACCAAAAGCCCGGTAGCGCAATGACTGCCCACGACTTTTTCTTTTCCTTTTCAAAACCGTTTTATGGAGTGGCGGCTTTGCTAATTGCGTCCATCACCGTTGCGATGATAAGCCGGATTGCAAAAGCCTTTCAGGATTATTTTTTAACAACCATTACCCAAAAGTTTGGTGCTACGGTTTTTACAGATGGTTTGCAACATGCAATGAAACTTCCTTATCAGGATTTTGAAGACCAGCGCAGCGGCGAAACTTTAAGTATCTTATCTAAAGTAAGAATAGATACAGAAAAGTTTATTGCAGCATTTATCAATATTCTTTTCCCGGTTGTTGTCGGAATAATTATAGTAGCCGTTTATTCGACCAGAATTGACGCCAAACTTCCGTTCATATATTTTGGTGGAATTATTTTGCTTATTATCATTACCAACTTATTAAGCAAAAAAATAAAATCTATTCAAAAAAGAATTGTAGCAGAAACGACTTCGCTCGCCGGTGCTACAACAGAATCTCTCAGAAATATTGAACTTGTAAAAAGCCTCGGGCTTACAGGGCAGGAAGTAAAAAGACTCAATAAAAATACTTTTAAAATTCTTGGGTTGGAATTAAGTAAAGTAAAACGCACCCGCACCATCAGCTTTATACAAGGCACATTTGTAAATACACTTAGGCAAGTAATTTTATTTATGCTTATGTATTTAATTTTTAAAAATGATATGAACGCAGGGCAATTGGTCACCATGCAGGTATTCTCGTTTTTCGTTTTTGGCCCATTGCAGGAAATTGGCAACATCATCGTTTCATACAGAGAAGCGGAAGCCTCTTTAAATAATTTTGATGCACTTATGCAGAAAGCACCTGAACCAACTGCGGCAAACCCAACACATATAGGCTTTATCAACTCCTTGCATTTTGACCATGTTGGATTTAAACACCAAACAGCCTCTGTAAAAGCAATTGATGACATTAGCTTTACTGCAAAAATTGGAGAAACAGTTGCATTCGTTGGCCCATCGGGCAGTGGAAAATCTACATTGATGAAATTGCTTGTAGGCTTATACAGACCGCAAACGGGAAAGATATTGTACAACGGAATAGATGAGAAGAACATCAGTTTTGATGATTTGAGAAGTCAGGTAGGTTTTGTAACGCAGGATACCAATTTATTCAGCGGCAGCATAAGAGAAAATTTATCTTTTGTAAACCCAAGCGCAACTGAAGAAGAAATGAACGAGGTATTGGTAAAAGCGAGTGCCACCAATCTTTTAGCCAAAGCTGAAAAAGGTTTAGATACCATGTTGGGAGAAGGGGGTTTAAAATTAAGTGGTGGGGAAAAACAAAGAATTTCCATTGCACGTGCGCTTATACGCAAGCCTAAATTGCTCATTTTTGACGAAGCAACCTCTGCCTTGGATTCGCTTACAGAAGAAGAAATCACAGATACGATAAGAGAAATATCAGCATTAAAAGAACAGATTACTATTTTGATTGCGCACAGGTTGAGTACCATTATGCATGCAGATAGGATTTATGTGTTGGAGAAAGGCGAAGTAGTAGAAACTGGAACGCATGATTCTTTATTGGAAGAAAAAGGTTTGTATTATGCAATGTGGCGCCAACAAATTGGCGAGCGTAAAAAACTTACGGCAAAAGTATAAATATGAACATAGAAAACCTTTTTGGCGTTGCAGGTGGTATTGTTTCATCAGTAACATTTTTGCCTCAGGTAATAAAAATATGGCAAACAAAGTCGGCCAAAGACTTGAGTATGGTCACCCTTATGTTTTTAATATTAAATGTTTCACTTTGGCTCACTTATGGTGTATTAAAAAATGATTACCCATTAATGATCACCAATGGCATTGTACTTTCTATGGTGCTTATGATGGTTTATTTTAAACTTACGTTTAAGCAATAATGATGTTATGAAAGAAGAAAAACAATTACCTACGCCAAATGCACTCTGGAGTATGATTACCATGAAATGCCCAAGGTGCCGGCGCGGAGAAATGTTTTGCAATAGTAGCGCTTACAGAAAACTTTCGCTAAAACATATTTTTGCTATGCCAGATAATTGTTCGTTATGCGGGCAGAAGTATGATATGGAACCGGGATTTTGGTATGGCACTAGCTATGTAAGTTATGCGCTAACCGTAGCATTATCTGTTGCCACATTTGTAGCCTGGGTAGTATTGATAGGAGTTTCAGTAAAAGATGGCGATAACAGAATTTACTGGTGGCTTGGCATAAATGCGGTTGTGTTAATTGTGGCACAGCCCTGGCTCATGCGTTTCAGCAGGGTTTTATACATTAGGTTTTTTGTGAGTTATGATAAAGATTTTGAAAAGACGACGCCGAAGGAATTTGAATAGTGTTTGTGAATGGTGAATGGGTGAATGGGCAATTGCGAATGGGGAATATTAAAAAGAAAAAATCATTTTAACCATTATTTGTGTCAATATATCATCATTATTTTTTGAAGTCACGTAATTCGTAAATCGTAATTTATCAGCTTTTCTTCAAATTAAAAACCAGCGGTATATTCACCTTCACACTAAAGTTTCTACCCATATTAAAAACACCGTTGCGACCGGTCACCACATTTTGCGCTGCATATTTTAACCTGCTTAAGTGGTTTTGATAAGCAACATCTCCAATATTATTTGCTGAAAAATTTATAGTCAATAATGTTTTACCATTTTTACAATTTACGTCAGTACCAATGCCTGCATTGAACAATGTATAGCCAAGTGTTGCTGTTTCTGTTTCAAATGCAGTAAACGCTTTTGTTTGCTGAAAGTTGTTATCCATTTCTAGTTTTATGTACAGGTTCGAAATAGATTTTCCGACCTTTTTAAAATCGCCTCTTAATTCGGTAAGCAGTTTTGCTGCAGGTATAAATGGTAAATTGTTTGTTCCTTCAATTGTTTCTTTTAGCCTACCCCGCACATAAGAAAATGTGTTTTGAAAATGCAACCAGTCAATAGGATGTGGGTGAATGTCCAGCGTAGCTTCTATGCCCGCAAGGGTTGCTTTGCGCTGGTCAAACCTAAAAGCGGTTAACATGTCTCCGCCAACATCTACCAATGAATCGCCACCGGCTGCAGCTTCCAGTTTTCTGTAAAAAATAAAATTACTAAAAGAGTTTACATAACCAGCAAGGTTAAATGATACATGTTGGTTGTTTAACTCAACCGATGCATCTGCCTGGGTACTAATTTCACTTTTTAAATTACTGCTTCCATACTCGTAACGGATGGTGCCTTCGTGTGCGCCATTGCTTGCAAGCTCAGGAATGCTGGGTGCACGAAACGCACGAGCAATATTCAATTTAAGATTTACATTTTTATTTACCTCATAAGCTGCGCCTGCACTGCCTGAAAAATTACTAAATCTCTTTTTAAAAGCCACCCCCTTTGCTGCACCTGTTTCATCTATCAAACTGCTTGCTTCAATATTTCTAGTATCAAATCTCGCACCGCCACTAAGGGTAAGTTTATTTAAATCTTTTTCTGTAAAAGCGTAAATACCAACATCAGTAAGGTTATAATTAGGTATCAACTGTTCTATTCCTTTGTTCGTATTTCTCTGGTCCATACCATTTACGCCAACAGATGGTTTCCAACCGTTCTTCTCTTTAATATGAAATTGCGCAGCATAAGTAATGGTTTTTAAATCGAAGAACAAAGCCCTTTCTGCCAAATCATCGGGGTTGCCAAATTCTTCCCTTCGGTTTCTTTGATACCCTACATTGAGGATTAAATTATTTTCGCCTATTTTTAAATTATTGTCTGTAGCTATTTTAAAATGCCTTATGTGCTGAAAAGGCACTGCTGGATTGGTACTTTTAAAGTCAGCATCAGTAGCTGCCGCTTCATTACCTCCAAGCAACGCTTTTATAAAACGGCCTTCGTTGTCTCTATCTCCCTCAATTAACCCGGCAGTAAGGTCAAAACTGCTGACTACCAAATGACTAAACCCCCAGTTGCCATTGTAGCCACCATAACCACCCACATTCCGCTCGCTAAATTTCGAATTAAATACATAACCATCATACTTGTTTTTGTAATCGGCCGCAGCTTTTTTTGTACCATAAACATTCCAGCTAAAGCCATTTGCATTGCCTGCAATATTGCCATACACGCTTCTCAATCTATTATTTGTTTGATAATTGGAGCCAATATTTGCTTTAATGGTATTCATTGAAACAGGTACATTGGTAATTATATTTATAACTCCTGCCATTGCATCGCTTCCATAAACCAATGAAGCCGGACCTTTTAAAATCTCAATTTTATTTACACTCGCTTCATCTATTTCAATGCCGTGTTCATCGCCCCACTGCTGCCCTTCCTGGCGCACGCCGTCATTTATGGTAAGCACACGGTTGTAACCTAATCCCCTAATTACAGGTTTAGAAATGGCCGGACCAGTAGCTATTGATGATACACCAGCTTTTCTGGTAATCGCATCTATGATATTGGTAGACGTGGTTTGCTGTAATTCTTCCCTCCGCATTACAGATACCTGAAAAGGCACTTTTTTTAACTGTGACGCCCGAGAGACACCGGTAACAATTACAGCATTGTTTTCTACTACTGATTCGCTAAGAGAAATATCTTTTTTTGTGTCGCCTTTAATAATTATTTGTTCGGCTATTGTGTTGTAACCAATATGAGAAAACTCCACTAAGTGAGAGCCCTCGGCTATATTGCTTATCGTAAATGCGCCAAGGGCATCTGTACTTGCCCCGGCTTTACTGTCGGATATATAAACAGATACACCACTCAAAGGCTTACCTGTAGCTGCATCTGTAATAATGCCAGAGAAACTTCCTTTTAAAATTTCGCCGTTTTTACCTGCAAAACTTAAAGCGGATAGTAAGACCAAAACAACAGTAAATATTTTTTTCATAATTATACTATTTGAAACTATGTTGCAAATATACAAAATGCAATGGTGTTGCAAAAAATATATCGTCGAATGAAAAAATGTCCCATTCTACTGACATTTTTTTATGCTGAAATGAAAAATTTTCATTCAGAAAACTAGGAAAATCCGCTGGCATTAAAATTGAAATTGATGCTTTAAAATATTTTTTAACCAATTTTAAAAACTTACGATTATGACAACATTAAGAAGAAACGGAAACTTTGTAAATCAGTTCCCAACATTTTTTGATGATTTCCTAAACAGAGATATTTTTAATTGGGGGTCACAAAATTTTTCAACAACCAATTCCACAATTCCTGCTGTAAACATTAAAGAAAGTAATGATGAATATGTGGTAGAAGTGGCAGCACCTGGCATGACCAAACAAGACTTTACTGTACAATTGGTCGGCAATAATCTCACCATTAGTTCGCAAAAAGAAAATGAAGTTGTGAACGACGAAAACGTAAAATACCGAAGCCGTGAGTTTAGCTATCAATCATTTTCACGAACATTTACTTTGCAAAATGATGTGGTAGATACTGAAAACATTCAGGCAAAATATGAAAATGGGTTGCTGCATCTTTTAATACCTAAAAAAGAACATGCAAAACAAAAGCAACCGAGGTTAATTGAAATAGCCTAATTATTTAATCAAAGAAGCCACCGAATTATTTTCGGTGGCTTTTTTGTTACTCTCCTTCTTAAGGGTTGAAGGAGGCTTTAATCAATATTCTCTATTATCCCAGCAATGCCTTGGCCGCCGCCAATACAAGCAGTCACAATACCATATTTCTTATTCAAACGCTTCATATCGTGTATTAACTGTATAGATAATTTTGCACCGCTGCAACCCAATGGATGACCAAGCGCAATTGCACCACCATTCACATTTACAATATCTGTATTGAGGCCAAGCTCTCTAATTACGGCAAGAGATTGAGATGCAAATGCCTCGTTTAACTCAAACAAATTAATATCATTTAAATTCATGCCTGCCTGCTTTAAAACTTTAGGCACAGCTTCTACAGGCCCAATACCCATAATACGTGGGTGCACGCCCGCACTTGCACAATTTACCAATCTGGCAATTGGTTTTAAGCCCAATTCATTTACCATGCGTTCACTCATCACCAATACAAAAGCTGCGCCATCACTTGTTTGCGATGAGTTCCCTGCCGTTACCGTGCCACCGGCGGCAAATGCGGGTTTTAGCTTAGCAAGGCCCTCTAACGTTGTATCTGTACGAACGCCTTCGTCTGTATCTACAATGTAAGATTTGGTCTTTTTCTTACCCGCCTCATCTACATATACTTGCTCCACATTAATTGGCAATATCCCATTTTTAAAATATCCTTCCTTAATTGCATTCGCCGCTTTCATGTGGCTGTTGTAACTAAATGCATCCATGTCTTCTCTGTTCACATTGTACTCACTCGCCACAGCTTCGGCTGTAAGCCCCATGTTCAAATAGTAATCGGGCTCATCTTTAGCAATTGAATAAGCAGGTACAGTTTTCCAACCGGCTGTGGGTACAAGGCTCATACTTTCTACACCACCGGCAATAAAACATTCACCCATGCCACTGCGTATTTTTGCCGTAGCCATGGCAATACTTTCCAAGCCACTTGCGCAATAACGGTTAATGGTGATACCAGCTGCAGAAAAACCAACAGCTCTTGCAGCAATGATACGCCCTACCTGTAGCCCTTGCTCCGCTTCAGGTACAGCATTTCCAACAATTACATCATCCACTCTTTTTGGGTCAAGCTGCGGCACACTTGCCAGCAAACCTTTTATTACATCTATCGCCAAATCATCTGGGCGAGTAAATCTAAAGCCACCTTTTTTGCTTTTGGTTACGGCTGTTCTGTAGCCTGCTACGATGTATGCTTCTTGCATGTTTTATTTTTTAATAGACCTCTGACGACTGACGACAGATAGTTTGTTATAATTTAAAATTCCTTCTTCTTTTTGTCGCTTTGATGATTGAATCTTTATTGAACATTTGCAAGGGCTATCCGTTACAATCTTTTCTGCTCAAATGCGGCAATCCCGCACTTGATGCAGGACCATTTCTATCCCGCAGCCCATCTTCCTAATATCATTTTTCAACTTTCACCGATTATTCTTAGATAAAAATAACTTGCTTTCTTTAAATCTAAAATCAAAAACCTCACATCAAGATTAAATGGTTGTCTATGCAACCAATCTCAAAGTTAGAGAATTTTCACTATTAAAAACTGTATTTTTGTAAAAATGATTTGCAATGGAAGAACAAGTCTTGATTACTATAAAAGATGCAAAGGCGCACAAAATTTTAAAAAGTTTAGAAGATGTGAAATTTATTAAAATCATCGTTGATCCCACTTTAGGTCTCTCACCAAAAAAGAAAAAGCAGGCCAAAGATTTTTTAGCCGCTTTGCAACAAGCAAAGGACGCAGCTAAAGGAAAAATAAAATTAAAAACCGCTGAAAGTTTATTAAATGAATTATAAAATATTTCTTTCAGAGAGTTTTGCAAAGCGATTAAAAAAACTTGCTAAAAAGTATCCTTCCATAAAAACTGATTACGCTGACCTTTTAGCATTACTAAAAGAAAAACCACAATTAGGGTCTCCATTAGGTAACAACTGTTATAAAGTTAGAATGAAAATTCAATCTAAACATCAAGGTAAAAGTGGTGGAGCGAGAGTTATAACCTATGTTTTAATAAATGAAGATAAAATAACCTTATTAGATATTTTCGATAAATCAGATAAAGATTCCATAACCGATAAAGAATTGCAAGTTCTTATAAAAAAGCAGTTCAATAATGTATAAAATTCTCCGCAGTATTTTATTTATGTTCGATGCCGAAAAAGTGCATCATTTTTCTATGAAGGGATTAAAACTGCTTTGTAAAATTGGCTCTATTAAAAAGATTATAGTTGCAAACTATTCAGGTTGCGAGTTAGAAGTTGCGGGTCATGGGTTAACAAACTCGAAACCTTTAACCCGCAGCTCGCAACTTTTGCAACTCCCCTTTAAAAACCCAGTGGGTCTAGCAGCTGGTTTTGATAAAAATGCAAAATATTTAAATGAGCTGGAGGTACTTGGCTTTGGTTGCATAGAAATTGGAACCGTAACGCCATTGCCGCAAGATGGAAACCCAACCCCCCGTTTGTTTCGCTTACCAAAAGATAAAGCGCTAATAAACCGCATGGGTTTTAACAACGAAGGAGTAGCCAAAGTTGTTGAGCGATTACACGAGTGGAAGAAACTGAAAAGTATTGAAAACCAAACGAGAAGCGAGAAACGAGAAACGAAAGAACGAATTATTATTGGTGGCAACATCGGCAAAAACAAACTAACCCCCAACGAAAATGCCTTCAAAGATTATGAAATTTGTTTTGATGCCTTACACAATTATGTAGATTATTTTGTTGTAAATGTAAGTAGTCCAAATACTCCAGGTTTACGAGAACTACAGGAAAAAGAACCTCTTAAAAAAATACTTACTCATCTTCAAACACTTAATAAAAATTTTTATCACTCCAAACCAATTCTTTTAAAAATTGCGCCAGACCTTTCACAAATACAAATTGACGATATAATAAATTTGGCACAGGAAATTAATTTGGATGGCTTGGTTGTTGCGAATACCAGTCTTGATAGAAGCAAACTTGTAACCCCAAACTCGCAACTCGCAACAATTGGAGCCGGCGGCTTAAGTGGATTACCTGTAAAGCAGCGAGCAACAGAAATGGTGAAACATATTCACTCACAAACGGGAGGTAAAATTCCCATCATTGCAAGCGGTGGCATTTTTACAGGAGAAGATGCAGCGGAAAAATTAAATGCTGGGGCATCTTTGGTACAGGTTTGGACAGGTTTTGTTTACGAAGGCCCGGCAATTGTAAAGAATATTTGTAGGTATCTTGCAGGGGAAAATAGACGATAGATGACAGACCATAAAACATAACGCCAACCACAAACAATAAATATCGAATTTTGCAACCTTTTCGCTGGTAACAAATTACCATTCACATCATCACAATTAACCACTCACCATTCACAACAACATGGAGCATTTATTTACATCAGAAAGTATAATTAGTTTTTTTGTATTGGTAATTTTAGAAGTAGTATTAGGAATAGATAATGTGATTTTTGTAAGCATTATTATGAATAGACTTCCCGATGCACAGCAACAAAAAAATGCAAGACGTTTTTGGATGATATCAGGCATTATCGTGAGAAGCCTCTTATTAATGGCGCTTGGCTGGTTGTTGGCACAAAAGGGAAATTATATAATACCCGAAAGTTGGTTCGGCACAGGGTTTGACCTTGCGAGTATTGTAATGTTGGTTGGTGGATTGTTTTTAATTTATAAATCAGTTAAAGAAATACATGGTAAGCTGGAAGGGGAAGATCACACAGAAGATGCTGGAGGTGACAAACTAACATTAGGCAAAGCTTTGGTACAAATCGTAATTATAGACGCTGTATTTTCATTTGACAGTATTATAACTGCCGGTGGCACCGCTAAACATGTGGAAATTATGATTGCAGCAGTTGTAATTGCCATGGTCATTATGTTTATATTTAGCCCAACCATCTCCGCCTTTATACACAAACATCCAACATTAAAAATGCTCGCGCTGTCCTTTTTAGTTATGATAGGTTTAAGTTTGGTTATAGAAGGTTGGGCGCCAGAAAAAGCACATGAACTCGGACTTAAAAATTACATTTATTTTGGTATGGCATTTTCATTTTTGGTAGAGTTGCTAAACATGACGATGCTAAAAAAGCAAAAGAAAAAAAGAGTGGTAAGATTAAACGAGCCTTGGATTGAAGAAAAAACAGATGATATTTCTGACACTGCTCATTAAAATGCAGCAACAAAAAAGCCGTTGCTTCTTAAGGCAACGGCAGATAATGATTGCTAGTTTAGTTTAGTTTTTTATAATCTTTTGTACAGCACCATTATTTGTTTGCAATAAATAAATACCTGCTGGTAATGCAGTCATATTTATTATTTCAAAATGGTTGTTGATATTTATTTTTTGTAACACCGCTCCACTTACACTTAAGAGTTTTGCTTGAGTTCCCATTAAAATATTATCATTTATTTCTATTGTAGCCATATTTTTTACTTGGTTAGGATAAATGGTTGTTAGCAATATCTTCTTATTCGAAAGTTTAATAATGTTGGAGTATGCGACCTTACCATCTACACTTATTATTTTTAGCCGATAATATGCTATACTATTAAAATCAATATCATTGTAATAAAAATCAGTTTTTATATTATCTCCTGTTTGAGTATTCATATCGTAAAACTGTGTGCCATTTCTAGAACTTTGTAAAATATAATTCGTGTTGTTTTCTGCTCCTGTTATTTTCCAAAATATATCGGCTTTGCTATTTTGAACTTGTGCAGTAAATGATATCCCATAGTAATTTCTGTATTTGCCAATACCATGCTTCATCAGGATTTGAAAATTTGTTTTCCAGGCAAGCTCACCTCGTAATGTTGCTTTAGTGGTATCTGATGATGTATTCTGTATCCGAGCTCTTAAAGAAGCTTCATCACTAGAATTTGCCTGTGCTTTTAGCAAAATAAACCTTACAAGAAATAGGCATAAAATGAATATTTTTTTACAAAAAATCGTAAGAAAATGCTAAACATATTTGCTGATTTATGTAAAATGGGAATAGAAAATGCTTGCACTATAAATGAAGGGGTACAAATAATCTTATTTAAAACAATAAATGTTAAAAACTACAAAAATTTGTAGGCGCATGACCAAAATTTATTGAAACTTAGATAGCACACCTTCTCTATATTTTCGGGAAAGTGGAATTTTAGTTTCACCAATAATGATGTGTTGCCCGGTAATAGCATTTACATGGTTGAGGTTTATAGCAAAGGTTCGGTGTACACGTTCAAAACTATTGGCATTCATTTCATCTAAAAATTTAATGAGACTGTCTCGTATTAAATGAGTTTCATTTAGGGTGTTAATTTCTACATAAATATTATCTGATTGTAGCCACAAAATTTTATTTATTACTAGTTTAATATTTTTTGTACCGTCTTTTATTATGATTGATGGCTCCTCGGTTTTTAAACTTGATAAAATGCGTCTTCCTTTAATTAATTCCAATGTTGTAAATAAATCAATTTCCGAAAAAGGTTTAATTAAATAGGCATGAGGTTTAAATTCTAGTACCTCTGAAATTTTCTTTCTATCAGAATATGAAGTGAGAAATGCAAACGGGATTTTATATATTTCATTTATAAGATTGGCAACGTCTAAGCCTCACTTATCTGTACGCAGATTAATATCAAGAAAACAGAAATTTATGGATGTATTTTTTTCAAGTGCAATTTTACCCTCAACAAAACTTTTAGTAATTGCAACTACTTTATGTCCCAAATCAATAAGCATTTCTTTGAGCATTTCGGCAATATGGAGTTCATCTTCTACAATAAGAATTTTCATTTAATGACGGGGACGGAAAATGATAAAAATGGGTTAAAGTGCCAAACAAGGTTACTTTATCAAGAAACGAAAAATATGTTTATTACTATTTACATAGAACAGTTGCTGCAACTAATCCCGCAGTTTCTGTGCGTAAGCGAGTATCGCCTAGTGTTACTGGAATATAGTTATTTTTTAAAGCAAGTGCAATTTCTTGTGAAGTAAAATCGCCTTCAGGACCAATGAGGATTGTTGATTGGTTGGTTACTTGATTTGCTGTTTCTTTTAGAGAAATTTTATTTTGCTCTTCGCAATGAGCTATAAATTTATTCGCTGATTCATTTTCTTTTACAAATTTCTCAAACTTAATTGGCTCATTTAAAATTGGTAGCCAGGCTTGTTGCGATTGTAGCATTGCACTGATTAAAATGCCTTTCTGTCTATCTAGGCGCATATGTTGCCTTTCTGTTCTCTCACACACTAACAACACAATCTGAGCTACTCCAATTTCTGTAGCTTTTTCTAAAAACCACTCCAACCGGCTGCCATTTTTTACTGGTGATATGGCAATGCAAACTTTGTGTGCCGGATGTTTTTCGGTTGTAGTACCAATAATTTTTACACCGCATTTCTTTTTATTTGCATTAGTAATTTCAGCAGTGTGAACATTTCCTAACCCGTCCGTAAGCTTTAATTGTCTACCTGCTGCCATGCGCAATACCTGCACAATATGCTTAGAGTTGTCTTCATTTAAAACAACAATATCGTTAGACGAAGATATAGGCTCAGTATAGAAAAATGGGAGGGGCATTGGTTTTATTTAATTAAAAAGAGTGCAGCAAAAATAATGGCATAAATCCAGCAATTGCAGAGAAATGTTAATAAAATTGATAGTTCAATACTTTTTAAAGCATTCCTTTTGCAGGTATTTGCGTTTCTAAAAATAAGTCTAAAAGCTCTGAATTCAATCCAATACAAAAGAGCTCCAATAGTGAAAATAATCGCACAAAATATCGCTCCAAAAAACCATAAAATAACAGAACCCAAACAACCAATTCCTGCATCATCTCCAAAATCTCCCGCAATATTGATAGATGAAAATCCATCTAAACCGTAAACTTTTGGCTTTTCAGTTTATCAAAGTTGTTTAAAATGTTACCTAAATTGTCTTTTAATTTCCACCCATTAAACAAGCCTATAAAAATAAACAGAAATAACGCTATGGAAAAAATTGTGGTAGATAAAAGTGAATTTAGATAAAATGTTCGGTGCTGGTTAATACCGGTTAGATATACAATTAATGTAAGTGTAGGTACAACAAGTGATAATCGTTTAGTTATTTAGCGCTACTAATTTTTCTAAGCAGCGTACTGTGCATGGCTTGCACGAAAATATTTTTGCACCTGCTTTTTGTCATTCTTTCTTTTGTTCATAAATTCTTCCACGTTGTTTCTCATCTGACCTTTATTGATAGGGCGTTTCTTGCCAATCACATTAGTTTTCAAATCTTG
>JBJXGJ010000064.1:0-9816 GCA_046153805.1 Ferruginibacter sp.
CGGTATTGGGCAATTTAGCATTGGAGGCATTTTTAAAAGATAATTTCTTGCAAACAGAGACACCCGTTAGTTTAACAGATGTTACCAATGTAAATTTCAACATTACAAGCGATGCGGCAAGCAGGGCGGCTGACAGGTTTATGATTGTATTTAAACCTAGCATTGTAGTAGTTGTATTGCCGGTAAGCTTCACCACTATTTCAGCAGAAAAAAATGCAGACAAAACAAATACCATAAAATGGAATACAGCTAACGAAATAAATATAAGCAGTTATCATATAGAGAGAAGCATTAATGGTATCAGTTTCTCCGCAATTGGTACAATGGCTGCTACAGGTAATAATGGCAACAGTTCAGCCTACAGCTTTGTAGATGCAGCACCACTTGCAGGGGTTAATTACTACCGTGCAAAAGCAATTTCTACTAATGGCCAAGTGCAGTATAGTGCGATTGTAAAGGTTGTAGATAATAAAGTAAAGCCTCAATTTACTATCCAGCCAAACCCGGTAATAGATAAAACACTTCATATAAATTTTGAAAATATGAAGGGCAGTTACAGCATGAAGCTGATGTCAAAACAAGGTGCGACTGTGTTTAGTAAACAAATTAATGTTTCATCAATAAACGAAGTGCAGCATATTTTAATTGCAGGTATTGCAGCAGGGGTTTATGATGTTTTATTGGTTAATGCCAAAGGCAATAAAACCGTTCAAACAATAGTTATACAATAAAAGAAAACGAACCTATTTTACAAAAACCGGTCTTAGCAGATCGGTGTTTTTGTGCGCCATGCCATTGTTCGTTAAAGTCTTTAGCGTGCCATCTATCGGAAACTGATAGTCCAAAGCAAGGGTCTTAACCGTGAGGGTAAATCTAACTGAAGCCTTTGCCTTGGTTGATGCATGGCCAAGTGCTTCGCTACCATCGCCGCCGATTGTGTCTGCTTACAGCGGCTGTACGAATTAATATTTGACTCCTATCAGGTGGAAGCTGCGAACGGTAAGCTTGGACTTTTCCTTTCCGTTACTTAGCGGTAGCCGTTGTTGGTATCTATCAAGGACAAAGTGCGGCAGGCGTGGCAACAACATGTGTAAATAGTTTTTTGATGCCAAGGATAAGTAATTGTTGTTGGTGCGCTTGGCTGCTTCCCAACAACGACCACCATTAAATAACGCAAAGAAATGCTTTGAAGATTTTAATTAAATTTGCAATGCCAACAGGGGCGGAAATATAATTTTTATTGTAAAATTTGACAATGAACAAAAAGTGAGTAAATTTGCCCGCAGTAAGCAGGATATCGACTAAGCATTATTTGCTTTTCTATTTAGTTCACCGCTACTCCATAAAGAGTACGCAAACTTGAAGCTAAATTATGGGGAGTGTGAGCAATATTTATAATCCTAAAAAGCGGCTTTTTAAGCAACTTTTTCTCGCCCAAAATACTTGGTTCAGCTACATATAGGTTATATGAAAATAAAAAAGTATGAAAAAATGTATTTTGTTATTGTCGGTTTTTGCAGCATTATATACTAAAGCGCAAACCTGGGAAACCCTAAGTTATAATCCCAACCAACCGGGTTTGGAACTAAATCCTTTAAAGGGCTTTGCCACTTTGTTTAACCCGAGCAATGCTTTTCCCCGTAGCGTTCAGGGTAAGTTATTTGGTTTAGACGAGGTTATGACAGGAATGAATAACTTTAACTGGACGGTTATAGATAATTTTCTGACACAACAGGCAGCTGCTGGTCGACACAGTTACATTCAGGTAAATATAGATCCCGCATTTGGAGAAAGTGATATGCCACCGTTTTTAATAAACCAGGTTGACTGGGAATATTATAATGGAAATGTGCCGGACTCGTGTCCTAACTGGAACGATCCAGAACTTATGACCGCAATGCTAAATTTTATAAATGCTTTTGGTGCGAAATACAATAATGACCCCCGGATTTTTTTGGTTCATTTAGGGCTTTATGGTCTGTGGGGAGAATGGCATATTGGAGATGTGATAAAAATCAGGCCAGAATTTGAGATGACAGATTATAATAAAAGTCTAATTGCGAATGCCTTTAAAAATGCGTTTCCTGATAAGTTTTTATTAGCCCGGTATCCCGAAAATATGCCCGACCCCCAGCAATACGGCTATAGTGACGGTTTGTTTTTTGGGCAATCTATATCACCCACCAATCCTTTTTATTTTCACAATATTTTAAAAGCACAACATGCAGATAAAAACTGGATGCTTTACCCAGTTGGAGGTGAAATAGATCCATCTTTACAAGCAGCTATTTTTGATGTTTCGCCAAATGTGGTGGGGCAGGATATAGGTCAATGCCTTGATTCTATACGACCGACCTGGCTTTTTTGTCATCACCTGCTCACCAGTGCACAACCTGCTACAGCCGAGTGGGATAATGCCATTCGTGTTCAAAAAGCAATGGGGTACACCTTGTATGTTGATAAATACCGTGTATCAGCAACAAACGGTAAACCAATTATTGAAGTTAATGTTCAAAACAAAGGCATAGCACCCTTGTATGCTAATTGGGATGTTGAGTTTGCTGCCGTTAATGCAGCCGGCCAGCTTAGATATCTAGGCATTAGAAGAAACTGTAATTTGAATCTTGTTCAACCGAATGAGCTGGCTAATTACAGGAGTTTTTTTTCAAACAGCACTTTATCGGATGGGGTATATACATTTTTAATGCGGGTTGTTAACCCGCTTGAAGTTTATTCTGCGCAGGCAAAGCAGTTGCGGTTTGCCAACAATACTCAGGACCAAAACCTTGCAGGATGGCTAACACTGGGGCAAAAAAATATTGTTTCGGGAAATGCAGGTGTTGTTCCTGTGCAAGTAACCGGTATTTCGCTTACACCAACATCGCATATATTACAGGCGGGTCAATCGCTTCAACTTGTAGCAACCGTTACACCTGCAAATGCAACCAATGCTGCAATCACCTATGTTTCTGATCATCCTTCTACAGCCTCGGTGGATGCTAACGGGCTGGTGATTACTGGACCAAGTTTTGGAACTGCAATAATTTCAGCTTATACACAAGATGGTGGTTTAAAAGGAACATGTGTAGTAACAGTAGAACCTGCCAGGGTACTGCTGCCTGCACGCATTGAGGCCGAAAATTATATTCGTATGAAGGGAATAACTGTACAAAATTGTGGTGAAGGAGGGTATAATTTAGCGCATATTGCCAATAAGGACTGGATGGAATATGGCGTAATTGTTGGTGCAGCTGCAAATTTTTCAGTTGATTTTAGGGTAGCCAGCTCCTCTGGAGGAGGAGAAATAAGTTTGGTAAATCAAAATGGGGATACGTTGGGAAATGTACAGGTTGCCGCTACTGGAGGGGGGCAAACTTATTCAAAGGTTACTTTAAATTCAGTGTTTTTGCCGGCCGGCTCATATAACCTAAGGTTATTTGCACGCAAAGGCGGGTTTAATTTAAACTGGATTGAGTTTAAAAACAGCGGTACACTACCTGTCGATTTGCTCGAAATACGAGCAATTGCCAGAAATAATCTAATAACTGTTGAATGGATTACGGGTGATGAAGAAAATAATGAGGGTTTTAATATTGAACGCAGCATTGATGGTAATGTTTTCAATAAAATTGGCTTTGTGGCTGCCAAAGTAATCTCTACTGGTTTAAATAAATATAATTTTTTAGATAAGAATGTTGCAAAAAATGTAAATTACTATTACAGGTTAGTTCAGATAGATAAAGACGGAAAGCTTACCTATAGTACAATAGTGGCTGCGAGAATAATTGGTAATGAAATTGATTCAGATAACCTTGTCAGTTTGTATCCAAACCCAACATCAAATGAATTTAAGATTCGCTTTAATACAACCAATTTAAACCCCTCTCTTCCGGTTGCAGCCACACTTTATAATGTATTTGGAATGATTGTGAACCCGAAAATAAGCAATAACGGAACTATTGATATTACACATTTACCAGTTGGGGTTTATTTTTTAACAGTTCATGTAAACGGAAAAAAGGTTACAAAAAGGGTGATTAAAAAATAAATGAATTTGTTAACACAGAATATGAAACTTGATTATTAGGGACATATCAATTAATTGAAAGTAGGCTTTCTTAATTATACTTATAAATGGGCTTGCTTTGAAAATGTAACCTCTAATAAATTTTATAAAATATCTATTGCCCGTGCGGGTAACATTGAACTTTTCTCAGCAACGTCTCTGCCGTCATGGTCTCCCCAAGTCGTTGCGCAACAACGTTCTTCGCTACCATCGCAGCTGCCGCTTGGTCTGCTTACTGCGGCATACGAATTATTATTTGGCTCCTATCAGATGGAAGCCGCGAACGGTAACCTTGGACTTTTCCTTTCCATTACTTAGCGGTGGCCGCTCTTGATATCTAAACGAGGGCAAAGTGCGGCAGGCGTGCTAACAACATTTGTGAGGATTTTTTTCATGCCAAGCATAAGCAATTGTTGTTGGTGCGCTAGGCTACATACCAACAACGGCAACGATTAGATAACGCAAAGAAATACTTTGAAGATTTTAATTAAATTTGAGATACCCCCAAGGACCGAAACGACGAAAAAAGCTACAAGCCGCAAGGCTCCCTACAAAATTATCGGAACAGGTTGGCGAATGAGCGGGAGTACCCCACAGGAATGAACGGCGCGAAAGGAAGAGGAGTCTGCCTACCGGACAGGCCGTTACTACCAATGGTCGCAACAAATGCTTGGTAAAGCTCCTCTGCCACCAGCCCCAAAAAATAACTTCACGGAGAATTATTTCCCATTAAAATTTTGTTGCGCATTAATTTATTAAATTTATGCATGGCTGATATTACAAACAGAAATGATGCACCCTCAAGGAAAAAGATTTTTTACCCAATAAAAAATCCGCTTAAAAATTACCTAGTAAAATACGACCGTGAAGTGTCGTTGCCTGTACAATATGCAGATATGTTGAGGTTTACTTTTTCATCGCCACTTTACGATAAAAATAATAAGGACACCCTGTGGCAAACGGTTTTGTACGATGAGGCAGAAATGAAGGAACTGCACCCAGGGCTAAAATTTATTTATGCGCTCATGAACGCTTCGGGTCATTTAGAGGTAATGAAACATTTGTCGGTATCTAGAATTGACTATTGCACATTCGGCAACTCCAGGCCTTTTAGGGTAAGAGTTATTAACCGCTTAAATGATAATTACGATCATTTTTATGTGAAAATAGCCGATGCGAGCAGGGTGTACGGCCTCGAACTAGAGCACATCTTATCGCCGAACCGTATTAATTATTTAACCGACGGAAATACGTTAATAGAGGAACACATTCCTGGGTTACCCGGTGATCTTTTTTTGCAGAATTTGCAGCAGGAAAATAAATTTAATCAAATAAGAATTTGCAAGGAGTTTATAAAATTTAATGAACGCTGTTTTGTGAGGTTATTAGGGGATATGAGATCATATAATTTTGTGGTGGAGATAACTCCTGATATTGAGGGTAATCAATATCGGATAAGGGCAATTGACTTTGACCAACAGTCGTATGAAGGAAGGCTAAACCTTTACTTACCGCATTTTTTTAAGGAAAACAATCCCTTGGTATTTTTGGGGCAGCAATATATTACCGAAGATACGATGCGGCAATACCAACAGGAGGAACGTAGCCTTATTGGCCACAGAGAAAAACTTGGCAGAAGCCGGCTTAAAGAATTGTTTGAAGCCTCATTGCCGTACGAAGTGGCGCCTGCTGATAAAACAGCAACGCTTGCGGCACATTTAGCAGCTTTTCATAAAGATGATAATTTTTTAAACATAACCCACATGGGTAAATTAGTACAGGCACATTTATACAAATGTTTGGAGTTTGGTTAGGTTGAATTGCTTCGAAGTTCGTCAACATAATGTAACCATTGTGTGTAACTATTCTAAAACTTGTCATTCCTTTTTAATTAATAATTGAAAAAGCATTAAAATTGCTGCCAGCAAAGTGCTTCTGCCTACAAATTCCATAATTTCCCAAAAATTGTAAGGATTAAATTTTTTTGGGGTATAGGATTATGTACTTTACACTAATATTAAAACGATTGCTTTATGAACTACACACTACCACTTAAAAGTGTTGGCATTAATGATATTTCATTGGTTGGCGGTAAAAATGCTTCTCTTGGCGAAATGCTTCAAAACCTTACTGCGCTTGGGGTAAACATACCAGACGGATTTGTAATAACGGTAGATGGGTATTACGAGTTTGTAAAGTTTAACAATCTCGAAGAGAGCATCGAAGAAATTGTAAACGCCATTGATTACGATAATATCGAATCGCTCAGACGTGGAGGTATGCAAGTACGCCAGCTTATTTTAAACGGAAGATTTCCTAAAGAAATGAGTGAGGAAATCATTGAATCATACAAAAGAATTTCACAGTTATACGATCAGGAATTTACAGACGTGGCAGTGCGAAGTAGCGCCACCGCAGAAGATTTACCCGACGCATCTTTTGCAGGGCAGCAGGAAACCTTCTTAAATGTGAGAGGTCCAGGAATATTAATTGATTGTGTGAGAAACTGCTTTGCGTCTTTGTTTACAGACAGGGCCATCAGTTATCGCCAGAGTTTTGGCTACGGTCATTTTCAACTGGCTTTGTCGGTATGTATTCAAAAAATGGTGCGCAGCGATTTGGGCGCTTCGGGTGTGGCATTTTCTATTGATACTGAAAGTGGTTTTAAAGATGCAGTGGTGATAAACGCTTCTTTTGGCTTAGGCGAAATGATTGTACAGGGTGCTGTATCGCCCGACGAATACATTGTTTTTAAGCCATTGGTAAAACAGGGTTTTAGCTCCATAATAGAAAAGAAAATGGGCAACAAAGATAAGATGATGATTTATGGAGAAGGTGGCGATGAACGAGTAAAAATTATCCCAACGGAAAACGCATTCAGAAAACGTTTTTGCCTTAAAGATGAAACCATCATCAAACTTGCAAAATGGATTGCCATCATTGAAGATTATTACAGCAAAATAAAAGAGAAGTGGACGCCCATGGATGTGGAATGGGCCATTGATGGTTTGTCTAAAGAACTTTTTATTGTACAGGCAAGACCCGAAACCATTCACTCTCAAAAAGACCACAACAATATTACAGAGTATAGAATTGAAGACCAGCACCGCCATGAGAAATTGATTGCGAAAGGCATCGCAGTAGGAGATAAAATAGGGTCAGGTAAAGCTACCATCTTGTATTCGTTGGATAAGCGGGTGAGCGAGGGGCATGAGTTTGTTGCGGGTTCTGTATTGGTTACCGATATGACTGATCCTGACTGGGAGCCCATCATGAAAAAAGCATCGGCCATCATAACCAACAAAGGTGGTAGAACCTGCCATGCCGCAATTGTAGCAAGAGAGTTAGGCGTGCCAGCCATTGTGGGTTGTGGCAATATTACAGACCTTATAAAAGAAGGAGAGTTGATTACAGCTTCGTGTGCAGAAGGCGATGATGGGTACATTTACAGAGGCGAAATTAAATACGAAAAATCGGAGTATGATTTAAGGAATTTGCCTGCTGTAAAAACAGATATAATGCTCAATGTTGCTTCACCAGGTCTGGCTTTTCAGTTTTCGCACTTGCCTAATAAAGGGGTAGGTTTAGCAAGAGAAGAATTTATAATAAACAACTACATACAAATACATCCTTTGGCATTGTTAAACCATCGTACATTAAACGATGCAGATTTAACCGCAGAAGTTGAAAAAAGAATTATAGGTTATGAGAATGAAGAAACGTTTTTTATAGAAAAATTATCGAACGGCATTGCAAAAATTGCTGCATCTTTTTACCCTAATAAAGTGATTGTGCGGTTCTCCGATTTTAAGAGCAATGAATATTTTAATTTACTCGGTGGTAAATATTATGAGCCGCACGAAGAAAACCCCATGATAGGCTGGCGTGGTGCATCCAGGTATTATTCAGAAATTTACAAACCTGCATTCGCGTTGGAATGTAAAGCCATTAAAAAAGTGAGAGATGTAATTGGCTTAAGCAACGTGGTGGTGATGATTCCTTTTTGCAGAACGGTTGAAGAGTTGCACAAAGTAACGGAAGTAATGAACGAATATGGATTGAAAAGAGGGGAGAACAAACTGGAACTATTTTTAATGGCAGAGATCCCTTCAAACATTATACTAGCAGAAGAATTTGCCAAACATATTGATGGTTTTTCCATTGGCAGCAACGATTTAACACAGCTTACTTTGGGGCTCGACAGAGATTCTTCCTTAGTAGCACATTTGTACGATGAGAGAAACCCTGCCGTAAAAAAGATGTTGGAAATGCTCATACATACCGCAAAAAAAGCCGGTGTAAAAGTTGGCATTTGCGGGCAGGGTCCAAGTGACTTTCCTGACTTTGCACAGTTCTTAGTGGAGCTTGGTATTGACAGTATTTCCGTAACACCAGATTCAGTTATTAAAACGGTAAATGCAATTGCTGAGGTAGAAAAGAAGATTGGTAAATGAAGGATATGAGCGAACATTTGGTGGTGATACTAAACGAGGCGGTGAAAAATCAGTAGCTGTTCCTTTATAAAAAAATTATTTATTCACAATGGCAGGTTTTTTAATCTTCGTTTTTTATGAAAAATTGGGTAGAAATCATTACACTATATTTAAGCAGTATTATAAATATATCGGCTGCTGTTGTTGTTAGCATTGCTTTATTGCAGTTTCTTTTTCGCTATTCAGCTAATATTTTCAAGCCTAAGATGGAAACGACCAACCAGAATATTCGTATTCAATTTGGAGGCTCACTTAGCATTACACTTGAGTTATTGTTAGCAGCTGATATTCTCGCTTCAGCCATTGCCCCAACCTGGGATGACATTGGAAAGCTGGGAGCAATTGCGGTTTTACGTACAGCACTTAACTTTTTTTTGGAACGTGAATTAAAAGAATCGCGACTAGAGGATATTACAGAATTGAAACAAAAATAATTTTTGCATTTTACATTTACCGTTTAATTTAATCGCAATAATTTGATATCACTTTTTTAGATAAAAAAACATACTAAAAATTTGTAACATGGGTTAATCATCCTGTCTTGACGGGGTTTTCATATATATAAATTATATATTAAAAAAAAAACTTGTTGCTAAACTCCAGCTTGTAATAGAGTTTTTAGTTTTTTAGATTCCAACAACTAACCCTGTTTTTACTGGAGGAGAGACCTTATCGAACGTTTTGAGTGGCGACACAAAAAGAGGTGCCGGGTTTGGTAATGAAAGTGGTGCTTGCGAGCCGTCTTTAAAATATCTAATTTACTATCTTCAATTAACTGTACCTTCTATGATAAGCTCTTTTTTACATAGTTTGTCATAGTTTATCACAGTTATACCCACGGATAACAAATCTTGAGCGATGTTCCAATCATTTAGAGGGTTGGTGGGATTTTAGCATAAATACAATCCATTGCTTAACTGTAAAAGCTTGATTATTTCTTTCCGCTTCAATCAAAATTGAAAACCGAATTAATAATAATACCATTATTGTACTGAACTACATTTCTATTATTAACTTCTCTACTCAACTCAACAATTTGGCTCAAAAATCCAGCTTCCAGCTTAAAGCTTTTGGTAAATCTGTAGCCCAATAAAACTCCAAACCTATTTTGATCGAAAATATTTTCGCTTACATTTTTTCCAAACCCAATTATTATTTCATCGTAAGCTGCCGCGTATAGCGTTTTGTCCACAATTGCTTTACCAGTAATTGGAATTTGCATTTTGTATAAATATCGTAACCTGTTAGTAAATACGG
>JBJXGJ010000074.1:0-4153 GCA_046153805.1 Ferruginibacter sp.
TTAATCATTTTGTTAAATTTAATTGCCTGCAACAATAGTGGTCCTAAACGACCTTCAACTGCTGTAGAAACAGGCACTGAATTTATTCGTGCAACGCTGGATGGTAATTTTAAAAATGCTGAAACGCTTTTATTAAATGACGATCAAAATACGGCTATGTTTCAATCGTATCAAACGTACTATGATCGCCTTCCGGCAGAAAAAAAAGAAGCCTACAAAAAAGCTTCGTACACCATAAATACATTGACAGACCAAAATGACTCAACCACCATTATTAATTATAGCAATTCTTATATGAAGCAGCCTATGAATATTAAGGTATTAAAGAGAGATAACGTATGGAGTGTTGATTTTAAATATACATCGGCCGACAGCTCATCAATTAATTAGCATGATTCAACGTTTTTTATTGGTAGGCTTAGGTGGCGCAATAGGCACCATGTTTCGATACCTTTTGAGTGGTTTATGGAAAACAAGTGCCTTTCCCTTTTCAACATTACTCATTAACATTATTGGTAGTTTGATTATTGGAATTGTACTGGCACTAAGCGAAAAGAACCAACTCATTTCTGATAATTTAAAACTATTTTTAGCTACAGGTATTTGTGGTGGTTTTACCACATTTTCAACATTTAGCTTAGAAAATATGCTAATGATAAAAGCAGGACATTATGTTATGGCTGGGATTTATATTTTTGCAAGTGTCGCCGTCTGTATTTTGGCAATTTTTGCCGCTTTTAAGCTAATAAATAATTAACTATGTACGTACTACACCCATGGCACGGCGCAGACTATGGTTACGACGCTCCACACCAAGTAAATGCATTGATAGAAATACCAAAAGGCAGTGCCTGCAAATATGAAATTGATAAACCAACTGGGTTGCTAAAACTTGACAGGGTTATTTATTCTTCCTTTCATTATCCAATAAATTATGGTTTCATACCAAGAACCCTCGGCGATGATGGTGACCCATTGGATATATTGGTTTTATGCAGCGAACCAATTGCATCTTTGTGTCTGGTAAAAGCAAGTGTAATTGGTAATATGCAGATGATTGATAATGGTGAAAAAGATGATAAAATTATTGCTGTTGCAGCCTACGACCCATCAGTAAACCACATTAAAACAGTGGAGGAACTGCCTGAGCATTTTATAAACGTACTTAAAAACTTTTTTGAACAATATAAGGTGCTGGAAAATAAAAAAGTAGAGATAGATGAATTTCAAAACAAAGAAGCTGCCTACAAAGTAATAGATGATTCTATAAAATTATACAATGAGTGTTTCCCTAAAACCAACAGCCAATAAACGTAAAAAAATGGATACTCAAACCGTTTTAATATTATTACTTATTGGGCTCGCCGCAGGTGTATTAAGCGGTGTAATTGGCATTGGCGGCGGCATTGTAATAGTGCCTGCACTAGTATATTTTATTGGCTTTTCTCAACGAACAGCACAAGGTACTTCTCTTGCAATTCTGTTGTTACCTATAGGTTTGCTTGGTGTAATACAGTTTTATAAAGCCGGTTATGTAGATATACGGGTAACGGCGGTTATTGCATTGGCATTCTTTATTGGCAGTTATTTTGGCAGCAGAATAGCACTCACAGTACCACAGGAAATTCTTAAGAAATGCTTTGCTGTTTTAATTATCATCATAGGTATTAAAATGCTCTTTTTTGATAAGCAGGTGGCAGATGAAGACAAACTCCTCCACAACCAAACCACAGAAACCACTAGTTAGCGAAACATTTATGGAAACAGCTGCAACTTACCATCTCATATAAAAAAGCTGCTTTTAGTATTGCATGGTGCAAAAATACCACGATAAAGATGATAAGGAATTGTTACTTGCCTTTTGTAATGAAGGCAACACAGAATGCCTGGGTATTTTGCTGCAACGCTATACCGGTATGCTTTTGGGCGTATGTATGAAGTACCTTAAAAATGAAGATGATGCTAAAGACTGTGTACAGCAAATATTTTTAAAGGTTATACATGAGCTGCAAAAATACAAAGTAGATTATTTTAAAAGCTGGGTGTACATGGTTGCAAAAAACCATTGCCTCATGAAATTAAGAGATAAAAAAAATGTGTTGGTAGAAGTGCAGGAAAAAATGGCTACGTCGCCAGATGAGAAAGAGGAAAGACTGAACATACAACAAAAAGAGGCTGCATTAAATAACTTGGAAGCTGCATTAAAATTATTGAACGAAGAACAGCGGGTTTGTGTAACTTTATTTTATCTGCACAAAAAAACATACCAGGAAATAATAGACACAACGCATTACAATGCTTTACAGGTAAAAAGCAATATCCAAAACGGAAAAAGAAATTTAAAAATTTTAATGTTAGGAATGCCCCAGCATGAGCAATGATACAGATAACATATTACAACAGCACCAACCGGGCAGCAACAAAGGGCTGCAGGAGTTGAGCGATGCGTTAAACAGAGAGGAAGATCTGGACGAGCACCACGATCATTTTTTTGAAGAAGATGCTAAAGAAGGGCTGCAACAGATAGATCAGGAAAAAATACCAGATATTATTTCGCAGCTCAACGCGAATTTGAAAGCTCAGCTAAAAACAAAAAAAAGAAACAAGAAGAAAATACCAGATCAAACGATGTTGATGGTAACTATTGTAACGATATTAATCCTCGCAATTGTTGCGTTTATCGTTATTAAAAGATTTTTAGCCTAAAAAAATTAAGCCATTGCGAGCAATTGCAATTGCCTTTGAACCAGGGTAAACATGGGCGTTGCAGAAGTAACTGTCGCCGAATGATGCACAAAAGGTGGAATAAAAATCAATTCACCTTCCTTGTATGCTGTCTTCACGTCATCAACATTCATAATACAACTACCTTTTACAACAAAAAATAAATTCGTCTTCATCTACATGCATCCGTTCATCAAAGTTGCCTTTTATTCAAACAACGGCATTTTGTATTTCCATGGTTGATGCGAGTGGCAACATTTCCATGTTACCACCAAAAATTCCGTTCTGCAGTCAGATTATTTTTATCAGGAAAATCCTGCAAATAATTGATACTTGAATCTTTGGTAACGAGCGGTAAAAAATTAGTATCGGTTTCAGCACATTGCTTGTAACCCTCCCGCATTAGTTGGTACTTTATTTTAAACAATACCCTGAAAGGTTCGGCAGCTGTCTAGGCCATATTTCTCTTAAAAGACTCTATAGCAAAATATACAGCAGGATGGCTAGCCAGTTTTTCAACAGACTCCTTCTCGGTTTGGGTAACTTCCTGCAAACAAAAGCACTCTATTATGCCGGGTTGTAAAAAATCATTAACTAAATCGACCGAAAACGCAAGTTTTTTATAAACAATATTTAATAAATACTTGGAAAGGTTGCTCTTTTAATAAATAACTCTTAACAATAATTAATCAAAATAGTTATTATTTTTACAATCTGAAAAAGTTAGTAGTCATATTATTATTGTTTGTTTACGGTGTTACAACTGTTGGTGCTTCTGTTCATCTACACTTTTGTATGAACAAATTTGTAGGATGGGGTTTGACGCACAAGGAAAACAGTACCTGTGGCAAATGTGGAATGAAGGAAGATGCTACTAAGAAAGGTTGCTGTAAAGATGAACACAAGCAGCTAAAAATAGAGAACGATCAACAGAAGAGCACTACAGCATCTTTTGTCAATGAAATAATTTCTCCCGCAACTTTACCGGCTGTGCAGGCGTGTAATTATAACATAGCGAGTACAGAGCATACAACCGTTAATTACAAAAGACCTCCCCCATTACTCCCCTTACAAAAGTTACATATTTTGTATTGTACTTACCGTATTTAAAATTATTGTTTTTTTTTGCCAGCGGCTTTGTGCTGCTTGGCTACTCGTGTATTTATTAATTAAACATTTAACGGTAAAACTTTACAAAATGAAAACAATCTATTTATTAGCAGCAAGCATAATATTGACGATAACAGCTGCTACAGCTCAAATAAAAAACCCAACGACAGATACAGTAAAAATATACGGCAACTGCGGTATGTGCAAAACAAAAATTGAAAAGGTTGCTACCCAAAAAAATGTATCTACAGCAGTATGGAATGAAGAAACCGGCATGGCAACCATTACTTATGATGCAACCAAAACAACAAAAGATGAT
>JBJXGJ010000095.1:0-7046 GCA_046153805.1 Ferruginibacter sp.
AAACTATCAAACCCTTATGCGGGAGCGCAACCGCTACGATTTTGATGATATGATAAACTGGGTGATAAAGGCATTTGAAGACAACCCAGATATCCTCGCCAATTACCAGGAGCGTTTTCAGTATGTACTGGTAGATGAATACCTGGATACGAGTGGCACCCAAAATAAACTCGTGCAACTGCTCATTGGCTACTGGGAAATACCTAATATTTTTGTTGTGGGCGATGATGACCAGAGTATCTATCGTTTTCAGGGAGCCAATGTGGAGAATATGCTCAGTTTTGCAAACAATTATACTGCAGACCTATTAACCGTTGTACTTACCAATAACTACCGTAGTACACAACCAATTTTAGATATTTCTAAAACACTGATCAATAAAAATACAGAGCGGCTGGTTACCCAAATTCCGGGTTTAAGTAAAGACCTTGTATCATCAAGAGAAGCGCTAAAATTACTCACCAACCAGCCTGCTGTTCAGGAATACAAGTCAGTAAAAGAAGAAATGGCAGGTATAACAGGTGCCATTCATTCTTTGTTACAGCAAAATGTACCGGCTGGTAAAATTGCTGTTATTTATAAAGAAAATAAATATGGAGAAACGCTCGCAAATTATTTACGGTTAAGACAAATACCTATTTACAGTAAACGCAGCGTAAACATTTTGCAAGATGCCTTTATTAATAAAATAGTAACCATTATGCGTTACTTAAATGCAGAGCATGATACGCCTTATGGTGGCGATGAACTGCTGTTTGAAATATTGCATTACGATTTGTATAAAATTCCACCAATAGAAACGGCAAAACTTGCTGTAGAAGTAAGCACAAAAAAATATGGTGACAACGCTATTTCCATCAGGCGGTTATTGTACGATAAAGCCAACCGGCCTGCCAGAGATCTTTTCGATACGGGAATCAATTCAAAATTAAAAACAGTAAGTATCATCATTGAAAACCTGATAAGTGATGTGGCAAATGTTTCGCTGCAACAATTGCTTGATAATATTATTCGCAATGCCGGTGTGTTGCCCTACATGATGCAACACCCACAAAAATTAAAGTTATTACAACTCCTTACTGCCCTGTTTGATTTTGTAAAAGAAGAAACCAGTAGAAATCCCTATTTAGATTTAAAAGGGTTTATTGAAATTATAGATTTGATGGAGAAAGAAGCACTGCCGTTGCCATTAACAGAAGTATCGGGCAATGAAAAAGCGGTGAATCTTTTAACAGCACATGGCTCAAAAGGATTGGAGTTTGAATATGTATTTTTTGCGGGTGTAAACGCATCGTCGTGGGAGAAAAAAAGAAAACCGGGTGGTGGCTATAAATTTCCTGATACGATGTTTTCCAATTCCCCTTCTTTTGGTGGGGGGGAGGTTGAAAGAGAAGAGCTACGCCGTTTATTTTATGTAGCACTCACAAGGGCAGAAAAACACTTGTATATTTCTTACGCAAAATACAGCAACGATGCCAAGGGTTTAGAGCCATCTATGTTTATTGCAGAGATACAGGAAATACATAACCTACCTGTTGAAAACGTACAGATACTGCCCGAAGAAATGGCAGCGTTTAATCTGTTACAGTTTACCGCGCAGGCGCCGGAGATAGGCCATGACGAAGATGACTTTATTGAGGGTTTGCTCGCAAAATTTGAAATGAATGTAACGGCACTCAACAATTATTTAAAGTGCCCGCTTCAATTTTACTATAACAACCTCATTCGCATTCCATCAGGTAAAAATGAAGCCACAGAATTTGGTAGCGCAGTGCATTATGCCGTAGAAAGGCTGTTCAAAAAAATGCAGGATGGCGGGCAGGAAAAATTTGGAAGCAAAGATGATATGCTGGCAGATTTTGAATGGTATATGCGCAGACACAGAGAAAATTTTACCGGGGAATCTTTTGCTAGGCGCATGGAGTATGGGGAAGAAGTACTATCTAATTATTACAGTAAATATGTAAATAGCTGGAACAAAGTAGTAGCTATTGAACGAAACATAAGAGGCGTGGTGGTTGATGGTGTGCCCATTAAAGGCAAAATGGATAAACTTGAGTTTGATGGCAAAAATATAAACGTTGTTGATTATAAAACCGGTGATATTGAGAAAGCGCTGCCCTCGTTAAAAGGGCCGAACGATAAAAAACCTGAAGGCGGAAATTACTGGCGACAGGCCGTTTTTTATAAAATATTAATTGATAATTATGACCTGAAAGACTGGAAAGTTATCAGCACTGAATTTGATTTTGTAGAGCCTGATAACAAGAAGGAATACCGTAAAGAAAAAATTGTAATTACGCCTGAAGACACAAATTTTGTTAGGGAGCAAATTGCAGATACTTGGGAAAAAATTCAGGCAAAAGATTTTTATACAGGCTGTGGCAAAGAAGATTGCCATTGGTGCAACTTTGTGAAAAGCAACGAGCTTGCTGTAGCACTTCACGATATTGAAAACGAAGAACGGCAGGAAGTATAACTGTCACAAAATATTCGTTCTTTTAAAAATAAAACCCACCCTTTAAAAATTTACAAGGTGGGTTTTATAACATAAGGTATTTAATGAAGGTTTTGGCTTTATGCCCCTGCCTTTTTTGTCTTAAAAGCCTCTAATATTTCCTGTTGCTTTATAATTTCCTTTTGGAGGTTTTCCTGCTCTTTTGCATTTTTTTTAATGCCATCTTCAAGATCACGAATTTTCTTCTCAATAGATGACTGGTCATCCTGCAAATTTTTCAATTTTTTCTGCGACTTTGTTACAAGTTCATACTGGTCATTTACCATGTTATCTGTATTCACTCATCTATATCAGGTGACAAATCTTTAAGAAAACTTTTAACTCCCGAGCCGTTATCTGTGATGGCATTTGTATTATTGTCATTCATTATTACAGAAACGACCGTAATATCTTTTTCCTTTTTGCTTTTACGGTCAATTTTAAAAACATATTCCATGGGTTTACTGCTTATGCTTGTAATTACAGCATGAGAGATAATTAAATATCCTTTGCTGCTTTTTACTTTGTAGCCAAGGTGCTCCAATTTATCTTTCAACGATTTCTTCACTGTTGCTTCAGGGTAATTAAACTCTGCTGTATAGCGGATTGCGACGTTTTATTATAATCTATTTTTCCCTCATAAACCTGTGCAAAAATGAATGGAGAAAAGAATGAGAATAGCAATGCAGCTGTAAAATTTTTCAAGTGGTAAGTTTTGGAAGGTGGATAGCTCATCGCTTTAATGCACTATGCCATGCTGTGAGTTATAACTTTTTGTTTAGATATTAATTAAGTGGATAAGAAATATCGGGTTAATTTTGGTAAAATTCAGTCATAAAAATAATGAAAATACATTCAAGTATATTCTCGTTAATCATAGTTTCTTTTTTAATTGCTGGTTCATTATTATCTGGTGGGTGTGCACAAATAGGGCTTCCAACCGGTGGGGTAAAAGATACGCTAGCGCCAATTTTAATACGAAGCAATCCTACTATAGGCAGTAAAAATGTCATCACCAATAAGATAACCCTGGAGTTTGATGAATATATAGATGTACAGGATCTACAACAAAACCTACTCATTTCCCCCTTGCAAAATAAAAATCCATCTATTATTGCAAATTCAAGAAGTATTACGTTAAGGTTTAGAGATTCTCTTTTACCAAATACCACTTACAATATCAATTTTGGGAATGCGGTAAGAGATATCAACGAAAATAATATTTTAAAAAATCTTAGCTACGTTTTTTCAACCGGCAATTCGCTCGATTCTTTAACGCTCAACGGCAATGTTATTCTTGCTGAAACAGGCGCATATGACAGCACACTGCTTGTATTGCTTTACCGAAATGCTGTGGACAGTACTGTAAAAACAAAAAAGCCTAATTATATTGCGAAAGTAAACAGCGATGGTTCTTTTAAATTTACAAATTTGCCCGCAAGCACTTTTAAAATATACGCTTTAAAAGATGGTGATGGCGGTAAAACCTACAACAGCCTTTCGGAGGTTTTTGGTTTTACAAATGAAGATGTATCTACCTTAAACAACGAAGAAATTTCATTGTTGGCTTATGCGGAAAAATTGGAGAAAGATAATAAAACAAGTGTTGCGACAAAAATAGTACCTGACAAAAAACTGCGTATAGGAAACAATGTACAGGGCTCAAAGGATTTGCTCGAACCGTTGGAACTTAGCTTTAATAATGCACTGAAAATTTTTGATACAAATAAAATTGCACTTACAGATACTTTCTACAACAAAATAAAACCAATCCGTTTTTCAAGGGACAGTACTTCAAAAAAAATAACAATTACTACAAACTGGCAACCCGATATGCCTTTAATTTTAGTAATAGACAAAGATGCATTTGAAGACTCAGCAGGCAATAAACTTACGAAAACAGATACCGTTCGTTTTAGAACAAGGCGTACGGAAGATTATGGCAAATTAATCCTTCGATTCAACAATATTGATCTTACAAAAAATCCTGTTATGCAATTTATAGTGGGCGACCAAGTTAAATATTCTTACCCTATAACAGGGGCAGAGTACAACAACACAAGGTTTCCACCAGGAGAATATGGTGTACGTATTTTATATGACAAAGATAAAAACGGCAAATGGACGCCCGGAGGTTATTCAAAAAAACTACAGCCTGAAATTGTTGTGGTATTGCCGCAAACACTTTCTGTACGTGCAGACTGGGAAAATGAGCGTGAGATAAATCTGTAGCAATATTCTTAGTTCTCATTTTACAATAAGTTATTTTTGCCGCTATGCAGTTTTCCTCCCAGCTTTTAGAAAATGCCGTAAATGAGTTTGCCAAATTACCCGGTATTGGTAAAAAAACAGCCTTGCGCCTCGTACTTCACTTACTTAAAAAAGAAGCCGGTGAGGTAGCACAGTTTAGTCATATTATAAGCAAAATGCGAAACGAAATTAAATTTTGCAGTCGCTGTTTTAATGTGTCAGATACGGTTACATGCGACATTTGCATAAACCCAATGCGCCAGCAAAACCTAATTTGTGTGGTAGAAACCATACGAGATGTAATTGCGATAGAAAGTACGCAACAATTTAATGGCTTGTACCATGTGCTAGGAGGTATCATTTCTCCGCTTGACGGCATTGGCCCCGAACAACTCACCATAGAAGCCCTTGTGGAAAGAGTAAAAACGGAGGAAATTGAGGAAGTGATTTTTGCCCTCAACCCTACCATACAGGGGGACACAACCATTTACTATATTGGAAGAAAACTCAAAGATGTAAAAGTAAAAATTACAACAATTGCCAGAGGTATTGCTTTTGGCGGCGAGTTGGAGTATGCCGATGAAATGACACTTGCCAAAAGCATCAGCAACCGTATTGCGGTGGAACATTATATTATGAATTCATGAATTATTGTAAACAATTTAATATAAGTGGTTGTTTATAAGAATAATACATTAATTTGTTTCTGATTTAACGAAGTGCATCTTGTTTACAGAATTAATGTCCTCGGTAAATTAAGAGTACTCATACCAAAATTATTTGTTTATGTGTTTTGTTGCAAAGCATTGTATGCTGATATTTCGATGCTTTTTATTTTCTTATCTTAGCTTTGGTCAAGATAAATCCTATCAGTTTTCTCCTCTCAGTTCAGATGTATTTAAGGACAGAATAAATACTTACAAACAAAGAAATGCTCCAATTGTTTATACCGATAAAAAAAAGCAAAAATCTTATGCGGAAATTTTAAAAGAAAGAAATGAAGATTTAGTTCTTGAATTTGAAGGCAATGAGTTATTATACGACACCATGCTTTTGAATAAGTGCAATAATATTTTAACCAATTTAAAAAAGAGCAATCCAACATATTCATTTGACAGCATCAAATTATTTATTAATAGATCTTGTATTGGTAACGCATGCTGCTATGGCGAGGGTACTTTATTTGTAAACCTCGGCCTATTTCTTTGGATGGATAATGACGACGAGCTTGCGTTAGTTGTCGGTCACGAAATTGCCCATCAATTGTTGAGCCATTCAGAAAAGAAAATTATGCAGAATATAGATCTTTTTTCTTCTGATGAATTTAAGGCAGAAATAAAATCAATAAAAAAATCAAACGATAGCAAATACAAAGGGTTTAAAGCGATTTTAAAAGATATGACCGTGCAAACCGGCACCCACAGTAGATACAAAGAAAGTGAAGCAGACAGCCTTGGCGCAGTATTAATAAAAAATGCAGGATATGACATAAGTAAAGCTGCGCCTTCGTTATTAAAATTAGACTCAATAAATAATTTATACACTGAAAATAATTTTTATAATGTTAAAAACATTTTCGAAAAATCTGTATCAGCTGATTTTGCATTTGTGCAGAAAAAGAAATACAATGGCCTGTCAAATGAAGTAGTAACTATGAATGCAGAGGAAGATATTGACACCGTGAGAACGCACCCAGATTGCAGAGTAAGATTTAATGCAATATCCAAAGGTTTAAACATAAGTAACAAAGTAAATTGTTGCAGCGCAATTGATGACGCATTTAAAGATATAAAGGAAAGGGCTCTTGTAGAAATTATAAGACATGAATATGAACACGGTAACTTAACAAGAGCTATTCACCAATGTTTATTTGCTATGCAAAATGGTTTTACAAACCCATATTTTAATTATATGATATCAATGAGTTTCTCAAAAATTTATGAGGCTGATCTCATCTTAGAAAAATTTAGTGTCACCAATGCTGCAGCTAAACCGGGAAGCACATTAAAAGCTTTACAAGATTTTATTTTTAATGCTAACAGAGAAAATTTGTTAAGCATTGCTGCCTATTTTTTACAAAACAATACAGATAAAAACATAGAGGAGTATTTTTTTGCCAATATGATGTATAAAAAGGCAAGTGGTGCGCCGGATGCGAGCGCCGCAGCAAATACTTTTAAGACCAAATTTCCAAGTAGCAAATACAATTATATTTTAAACCCAACAAAAAAAACAAAGTAATGAGAAATGTTTATGTAAAGCTTGCTCTGTCCTTTTTATTAACCTGCGTTGTAGGTTA
>JBJXGJ010000100.1:0-11127 GCA_046153805.1 Ferruginibacter sp.
TCTCAATGAATTTTGCTACAAATTTAATCGGAGGTATTTTGGTATAAAATTATTTGATAGGTTAATGGTGGCGGCTATCGCCGAGGCATGGTATAAACCTTGCTCCTAATTGCGGATAGTCATTAATAATTGCTATTGTGTTTGCGTAGTATTTTGCGTAGGGTGGCAGAGGGGTATGCAATCTTATATTTGTGATGGTATCGGCTGTCTGACGAATGCACTAACTTCACCAATGGTTACATTTTTAAGTTTAGTACTTCCAACGTAACTATAAAGGGTGAGGAAAGCTCACCCTTTATTTAAAAAATTTATTCGTACAATAGTGATTTAAATTATAAGCAATGGCAATTTCATATAAATTTTTAAGTGTAGTTTCAGAGCCAGCTGTCAATTTGTAGCTACCGCTTTCGAAATAAAGATATTCTAAAGTGAACCAAGTATTTTTATCTAACAATGATGCATCATTTGCCCTTATTTTTTCATGCTTTTGTATAGACCACTCCCAACACCTAAAGATATTTTTGCATCGTTTAGTAAGTCAATAACTTTTACATCGCCTGTGTTGTAAACATAATCTCCTGCTGCATTTAAAGTGCCTGCAACAACGGTAGTTGTAGCCGTAGCTTCTGTAGCATTAGCATCGCTTAACAATCCTTTTTCTTTAACTGGAACTGCAACAGTAGCCTCAGTTTTTTTCGATAGCATATCCAATGTTTCTTTCCTTCTCAATTCTATTTTATCGTGATGCAATTTTGCAAGCGTTGGAGCAATAACTAAAGAAACAATACTCATCAATTTTATCAAAATATTCATTGATGGGCCAGATGTATCTTTAAAAGGATCACCAACGGTATCACCAGTTACAGAAGCCTTGTGCGGCTCTGATTTTTTGTAGAACATTTCACCATTTATCTCTACCCCTTTCTCAAAAGATTTTTTTGCATTATCCCATGCACCACCAGCATTGTTTTGAAAAATCCCCATCAGCACGCCACAAACTGTAGCACCTGCTAGGAAACCACCCAACACTTCAGGCCCAAAAACAAAACCAATAATTAATGGAGATAAAATAGCAATGGCACCTGGTAACATCATTTTCTTTAAAGATGCTTCCGTAGATATAGCCACGCATTTATCGTACTCAGGTTTTCCTGTACCTTCCATAATACCTGGTATTGTTCTAAACTGGCGACGAACTTCCTCCACCATTGCCATAGCGGCTTCACCCACGGCTTTAATAGCCAACGACGAAAATATAAACGGAATCATACCACCTACAAATAAACCGGCCAACACATCAGCATGATAAATATCTATACCATCAATTTTTGCAATACCTACAAACGCTGCAAATAATGCCAGTGCAGTTAAGGCCGCAGAAGCAATCGCAAAGCCTTTACCAGAGGCAGCAGTAGTATTACCAACCGCATCTAAAATATCGGTCTTCTCACGTACATCAGCCGGCAACTCACTCATTTCAGCAATACCACCCGCATTATCCGCGATAGGACCAAAAGCATCAATTGCCAATTGCATAGCCGTGGTAGCCATCATACCCGCAGCCGCAATAGCCACGCCGTACAAACCTGCAAAATAATATGAACCATAAATACCGGCCGCCAATACCAATATTGGAAGCAAGGTACTTTCCATACCCACAGCCAAACCCCCAATAATGTTTGTAGCGTGCCCTGTAGCACTTTGTCGAATAATACTCATTACAGGGCGCTTACCCATTGCAGTGTAATATTCGGTAATAATACTCATTAAAGCTCCCACCAAAAGCCCAACCATTATTGCACCAAAAACTTTATTAGGCGTAAAAGGAAAGCCACGCAACACCATTGTTTCAGGCATTAAAAATTGTACTAAAAAGTAACAACCAATGGCAGTTAAAACCATGCTACCCCAGTTACCCATGTTCAATGCATTTTGTACTTTGTGAGTGCTCAAACCTGCGCTGTCACTTATGCGTACGAAAAACGTACCTACGATAGACAATATAATTCCCATGGCAGCAATCATCATTGGCAATAAAATAGGCGCAAAACCACTAAAATTATCAAGTCCACTACTAATCGTTTCCCTACCCAATACCATCGTAGCCAAAACCGTAGCCACATAAGAGCCAAATAAATCAGCACCCATGCCCGCTACGTCGCCCACATTATCACCCACATTATCTGCAATAGTTGCAGGGTTACGAGGATCATCTTCTGGAATGCCAGCTTCCACTTTACCTACGAGGTCAGCCCCAACATCGGCTGCTTTTGTATAAATACCACCACCCACACGGGCAAACAACGCAATAGACTCAGCACCTAAAGAAAAGCCGGTTAATATTTCAATTGTACGCTCCATTTCAACACTGTCAACCCCGGCAGAAGGCGCAAAAACCATTTTTAAAATTATATATAAACCGCCCAAACCAAGCACTGCCAAACCAGCAACACCCATACCCATTACACTACCACCGGTAAACGAAACATTTAGCGCTTTGCTTAAACTCGTACGAGCCGCCTGTGCCGTGCGCACATTGGCTTTGGTAGCAATCTTCATTCCTATAAAACCAGCCAATGCACTAAAAAAAGCACCTAAAATAAATGCTACAGCAATGCTCCAATGGCTGTTTTCGTTGGTGAAACCCATAACGCCTAAAAGCAGCGCAGCAATGATAACGAAGTAGGTTAAAATTTTGTACTCCGCTTTTAAAAACGCCATAGCGCCTTCTGCTATGTAAGTACTTATTTCTTTCATGCGATTGTTGCCGGCATCTTGTTTTGATACCCATGCATATTTTACAAAAGTGTACAATAAGCCCACAATACCCATTGCCGGCACTACGTAAATCAAATTTTCCATCATATAAAAGTGAATTTTTTTGGTGCGCAAAAATAGGGAATTGAGCGGAGAAAAGAGTTTTTTAGCTGCAAGATGTTGTGTACAATAGAGCAGTAGTGGCTAAATTGTAAACAAATTGATTTTTAAATTGAAATATCACAAAGGCAGTTCAACCGACTTTACAAAAAATTATTCACTGAAAAGACATTAAAATGGATATTAAAAACATTAAAAAAGAATATACGAACGGAGATGTAACGGCGGTATGGCAATCATCTAAATACATTCATTCGGGCATTTGAGTTAAAAATTTACCGCAGGTTTTTAAGTCAAAAGATAGCCCCTGGGTACAACCAGAAAATGCATCTTCCGCTGAAATTATATTAATCGTACAAAAATGCCCATCAGGTGCGCTGAGCATCAATTCATCTTAACAGCTAAGCACGAAATTTTTAGCAAACTGGAATTACGGGATAACGCAAATTTTTTTAGATGCTAAAATATTCATGGAATATGTACGATGGCATAAATGTTATATCATTTTCATACCAAAATAGCCTGCTAAAGTAAAAACCACACAACGGGCCAACACACCCATACTACTCCAAAAAGCCAGTTTGTGTAAAGAGGCATTTAAGCCTACACCCACAGCAATGCTTATTGGAGCACCAACTGTAAATGTTCCGAAAAATCCAAGACCGATGACGCCAAATTTATTCCATATTTTATGTGCAAGGGTATCTGTTTTCATTTCTTTCACCTTTGGTTTTCTGTACTTAGCAACGAAAGCCCTTATTTTGTCACCCAAAAAGGCGGCAACGAAAACTCCGGTGAGCCCACCTAAAGCACTTGCGAAAAAGATGACCCATGCCGAAAGTCCCATTGCAAAACCGGTAGGTATAGCTGCATAAATTTCAAATGTCGCAAGGCCGACCACAGTCAATATTTTTAATATCATTTGTATGAATTGTAAGGTTTGCAAACTAGCTATTTTGACTTCACTTCTAATCCCACTTAAAGAATCAAAATGAAAAATTTCAGAACATGCTAGTTTAGAACATGGATTTACCTGCGAAAGTATCTCATTACTTTCTATTTTTTAAAAACGCTCAAATTACCTTTTCGGTAAATTATTTTTATTTAATGAAAATGTGAATTATTTTAAAACGTAATTTGGTAAAATTTAAATTGTATGAAACGATCTATTATCGCCAGTTTGGTCCTTTGTGTCTTTTTAGTTTCGTGTAAAAGTGAACATAATGGTATTTCTGTAAAGGAATATTTTGCAGACGGCGATAGTCCATCGGTGAAAACAGGCGGCATTCAAATGATTCCGATTAATACTCCAAAAGGAAAATTTAATGTTTGGACGAAAAAGTTTGGTAACAACCCCAAAATAAAAGTCTTGTTGCTACATGGCGGTCCCGGTAGCACACACGAATATTTTGAAAGTTTTGAAAGCTTTTTGCCACAAGAAGGAATTGAGTTTATTTATTACGACCAGCTTGGAAGCTATAGAAGCGATAAGCCTACAGATACCAGCCTTTGGGTAACCGAACGTTTTGTGGAGGAAGTAGAGCAGGTAAGGCAAGCACTGCATTTAGACAGTTCTAATTTTTATTTATTGGGCCACAGTTGGGGTGGTATTCTTGCCATGGAATATGCTTTAAAATACCAGCAGAACTTAAAAGGTTTAATCATCAGCAATATGATGAGCAGTTGCCCGGCTTATGCTGCATACAATAAAAATGTATTGCAAAAACAAATGGATCCTAAAGTTGTAGACAGCATTTTAACCCATGAAAGAGAAAATAATACGGCTGACCCAAAATACATGAATTTGTTGATGAACAATTATTACAACCAACATGTATGCAGGGTAAATCCGCTACCAGAGCCTATCAGCAGAATGTTTGGACATACCAACTCCCAAGTTTATACAATCATGCAAGGACCATCGGAATTTGGAATAAGCGGTAGATTGGCATTATGGGACCGCACAGCTGATCTGTATAAAATTAAAGTGCCCACTTTGGTGATAAGGGGAATGCACGATACGATGAATCCTGATTTTATGAAGATGATGAGCGAAAAGTTAGGCAATGGTCAATTAGCAACCTGTGCTAACGGAAGCCATTGCAGCATGTGGGATGATCAGCCTAATTATTTTAAAGGGCTTATTGGATTTTTAAAAAAGTAATTGAAAAGAATTTTTATAGCATTATAATTTAATATGACTGATGGTTTCGTTTAACAAAATATTATTACCATTTATCATTTCATATTTTCTAACAACTTCATTTTTACGTTAATTTTACTACATGCAAAAAATTGCGGCATTTATGATGAGTAAAAAATTTATACCGGTTATGCTCGTATTAATGAGCATAAGTTTATTTGTTGGATTTAAATCCATGGGTAAGTCTGAAACGAACAATGAAGAGAACCCCAAACTGCGTTACGCTAAAATTTTACGAAATGTGGGTATTTTATTAGAAGAAGGACATTTTAGCCCTCAAAAAATTGATGATGCTTTTAGCAAGGCAGTGCTTACCCGATTTGAGGAAGATTTAGATGGAGAAAAAAACATCTTTTTTCAATCAGATATTAATGAGTTGAGCAAATTTAATAACCGTATAGATGATGAAATACATGGGGCAGAATTAGAATCTTTTTATGCGGTAAACACGCTTTACCTAAAAAGGCAAAATGAAGTTTCACAACTTTATACAAAAATACTTTCTAAGCCTTTTGATTTTACGGTGAATGAAACGGTGGAATCTAATCCTGATAAATTATCATTTCCTAAAACAGAAGCCGAGCGTACAGACCTTTGGAGAAAGCGCATGAAATACATGGCCTTGGGAAAATATTCAGATCTATTGGAAGACCGTACAAAAAACAAAGAGAAAAAGGATTTTAAAGTAAAGGCAGATTCTACTTTGGAGAGAGAATCAAGGGATTTTGTACGTAAGCAAATTGAAAGATATTTTACAACAAAAAAGAGCAGAGAAACAATAGATGAAAATTTCAGCACATTCGTTAATGTTATTGCGGGAAGTATGGATCCGCATACTGATTATTTTGCGCCGGTAGACCTTAGAGGTTTTAACGAATCAATGAAAGGAAGTTTTTATGGCATCGGTGCCCAGCTAAAAGAAGAAGATGGTAAAATTAAAATTACAAGTCTGGTAAGCGGCATGCCTGCATGGAGAAGTGGCGAATTGAAAGAGAACGATGAAATAATTAAAATAGGTCAGGGAGCAGCAGAACCCATTGACGTTACAGGTTATTCTGTTGCCGATGCCGTAAAAATAATAAGAGGTTCTGAAAAAGGAACGGAAGTGAGATTAACCATCAGGAGAATTGATGGAAGTACCAAAGTGGTTTCCTTATTGAGGGATGAAATAAATATTGATGAAACATTTGCGAGATCTGTTATTATAAACAGCGATCATAAAATAGGATACATTTATCTGCCTGAGTTTTATGCAGATTTTCAAAACCCATCTAAGCCAAGGTGCGCTGCAGATGTAGCAAAAGAAATAGAGAAATTAAAGAAAGAAAATGTGGAAGGCATCGTATTGGATCTTCGTGGTAATGGGGGAGGTTCATTATATGATGTTGTGCAGATGGCCGGTTTGTTTATAGAAGATGGACCAATAGTACAGGTAAAAAGCAGGGATGATAAGGCATCTATTTTAAGAGACAGAGATAAATCTGTTCAATATACAGGTCCATTTGCCGTAATGGTAGATGAAACAAGTGCTTCAGCATCAGAAATTTTTGCAGCAGCTATTCAGGATTATAAAAGAGGTATTGTAATTGGTAGTACAAGTACCTACGGAAAGGGTACCGTGCAAAGAACTATTCCTTTAAACCCCGAAAGTGAAAATGCATTGATCAGTTCAAATAAAGCAGAAGATCTTGGTTCGTTGAAATTAACGTTGCAAAAATTTTATAGAATTAATGGAGGCGCCACACAACTGAGGGGCGTAACACCAGATGTTGTGTTACCTGACAGACTTGAATTTTTAAAGTTTAGAGAAAAGGATAACAAATATGCTTTAAGATGGGATGAAATACAGGAGGTCGAATTTAGACCATGGGATAACACTACCAACCTTACCGAAGTTATAAGTGCAGCTAATGCCCAAACAGCTATAAGCCCCAATTTTAATAAAATAAAGGATAATGTAAAAGTGTTAGAAAACAATGCCAATAAGCCTTTTAGCTTAAACTTAAAACAATACGAGGAGGAAAAGAAAGAATTAAAAAGTGTTTATAAAAAATTAGAAGAAGCGTATAAACTTACAAAAACTCTGGACGTAAAAAATATTATTGCCGATACAGTTGCAATAAATAGTACGAAAGAAAAATTAGACCGCAACAAGCAATTTGTAAAAAGAGTAGGTGAAGATATTTACATTGACGAATCAGTAAAAATATTAAATAAGATGATCGTAAACGATAAAGTGGCAAAAAGAAACTAGTAAAATAAACAGAGATTAAAAAGCCGCCAAAGTATGTAAGTTTGGCGGCTTTTTCTATTTATGCATTTGTGAGATAGCGCTCGTTCGCAATTTTTACATGATGGTAAAAATGACCAATTATAATGAGGCCGATGGTATGTGGTGTTGCACTTGCAGAACTAAAATTACCGGCGTGCGAAAGCATCGTTTCAGTAAAAGAACCAAACAACAATAGGGTACTTTCTCTTACAATTTTCATTTCGTGCACAAGGTCTGCCCAAGTTCTTTTATTGGCGGCTGAATTGTCTGCGTAGAGGTTTTCATCAAAGCCAGGTAATGTTGCAGTTTCCTGGCGGGCAATGCATAAAGCCCTGTAAGCAAAAATTCTTTCTGTATCTATAATGTGTTGAAGCATTTCTTTCAAGCTCCATTTTCCTTCCGCATAAGCATAAATTGCTTTTTCTTCAGAAACTGAAGAGAGAAAATTTGCTAAAGCCTTTGACTGATTTGTAAATGCATCTAAAACATTTTGTTCAGGTACAAGCGATGTATAGTTTTCAAAATAATTTTTGTAAACAGTAGGTTCGTTCATGATTTTTTTTCAAATTTAAATTTTTCAATAAATAAAAACCGCTTTTAATGCTGACTCACACAATCCCTAAACTACTTAGGTTACACGGCATTTGTCTCTTTTATACTGTAAACTTTTATTCAAGAATAATGTTGCAATAACTGGAATTATAAAATAACCAATCAATTTACTTCCTGTTAAATTAGACCAAAAGCTACCTATTATTCCACCTGTCGCAACTCCTAAAATTGTCCACCCATGTAAATCAATCTACTTTTTTTTACTGAAGCAGTACTATTTTTATAAGCAATATTAACATCAGTTTTCTGGCTTATAAAAGTTCTAAAATTGTCAATAAAGGCAATCCAAATATTTTCCTCTTCTATGCTATTCATTTGACCATCTGTATCAATACAAAAGTCTGCCGTTAGTTCATTGGCATTAATTGTGACAGTTATTTTGGAACCCCACTTTAATGGATCTGTTGTCCAGGTATTCAACAATGAAGAACTGTGAATAAATTCAAGTTTCTCCTTGTTTATCTCGTTACATCTGAACCCTGACTTAACGAAATATTCAACAATCCTTTCAGTCAATTGAGTTTTGTCTTTTACTTGAAAGTTTATCTGCTTATTCATAACATATCATTTCAGTAGCACGTTTCTGTTTTATAGAGCCTTAAGATAAAGCGGTTTTAAGTATTAGGTATATCAAATCATTATCCTTTTTTTGTCGTCTTTATCTTTGTCTCAGGCATTTTAATCATCTTTTTTGTTTGAATAGTACCTGCATATTTCAGAGCTTCATAAGCATTTAAAAATCCACCAGTTTTAGAAAGTTCTCTTAAGGATACTTTTTCTTTTGTTTCAGGATTATTTACCAGTTCCTTTGGCGCAACAGCAGATTTTTCGATAGCTTCTTTTAACTGCAATGCTGTAAGGTTAGGATAATATTGCAACAGCAAAGCTGCTGTACCTGCAACCACCGGGCAAGCCATTGATGTACCGCTGGCATTGCCGTAAGTATTACCACCTGGCACTGTTGAATAAATGTTTACACCAGGTGCAAATACGTCAACTTCTTTTTTACCATAGTTACTGAAAGACGCAGTTAATCCCCCATTTTTTAAATCTCCACCAGCACCAACAGTTATAATGTTGTCAGCTCTCCCCGTGCCATTAATATAATAAGGGTTAGGAAAGTTATAAGTAGTATCTACGTTTTTTGAATCATTTCCGGCTGCATGCACAAGCAAAACGTTTTTGCTTGCTGCATATCTAAATGCATCATCAACCCATTCCTTCTCAGGCGAAAAATCCTTACCAAAACTCATACTTATAATTTGTGCGCCGTTTTCAACTGCATAACGAATTGCATTGGCAATATCTTTATCGTGCTCATCACCATCTGGCACTGCACGTACTGCCATAATTCTAACATTATCAGCCACACCATCCATTCCTTTTTTATTATTGCGCACCGCAGCAATAATGCCGGCACAATGCGTACCATGAAAAGGCGTATTTGCCATGACATCGTTGTTGCCATAATTGCGGTCGTTCAGGTTGCTTTCATCATCCTTTACAATGTCCTTCCTTTTATCTTCCGGGGCAGTTGTTGCAGCCTCTAATTTGCGAATTTCTCCACTTAATTCTTGTAACAGCTGTATGTTTGTTATATCTGTTGTGTTGTTCGCTTCAGAAATATTCCCCAGAATACCTTTTGCCATTTTTGCATCCATATCAGTAGGGGTGTAGCTTGCAAGATCAGTAATGTTATACTCTTCTTTTCCTATTTCCTTTTTTATGATAGAATCGCCGGATGTTAATTTAGGCAGCATTGCTTTAAGCGCAAAACCCTGAGACGGATCTGCATCACCAACTGTTTTTTCTTTTGCTCTTGTAAAATCTGCAAATTCTTTTTTATCTACAACATTTACTGCATCAGCAGCGTTTTTATTCTCCCATTTTGTTTTTAATTTGTGGTAAACCCGGGCTGCTTCGTAGCTATCTTCTTTCAGGTTTCTACCATCTTTACCACCGATAAAATTCCATCCATGCACATCATCTATGTATCCGTTTTTATCATCGTCAATGCCGTTGCCTGGTATTTCTTTAGGATTTGTCCAAAGTATAGGCTTTAGGTCTTCGTGTGTAGTATATATCCCACTGTCGATAACAGCTACAATAACCCTGTTGCTCTTTAATTTTTTCGTTTCTACGAGATCGTATGCTTTTTGTAAGCTAATACCATTGTAACCGGTAATTGCTGGATCTAACTGATGCCAGTTTTTTGGCACTTCTTCGGTACTTTTTTGGGCAAAGGATGTAGTTCCTAACAGCATTGCTGCAAAAGCTATCGTTGTAATTTTATTCATACTGTTTTTAAAGTTTTTTATTTTAACGAAAATAATCTTTACATGCAAAGAATTGTTACCTCTTGTACATTTTTGGGAAATTTTGTGATGGATTGGACAATGGACCACGGACGATAGACGACGGCCGATTGATGAAATCACTTCCAGCTTACCCGTCGCCACTAGCCTCTTCCCACTCGCCACTAGCCTCTTCCCACTCGCTACTAGCCTCTTCCCACTCGCCACTAGCCTCTTTACAAATCAAACCTTATTCCCTGAGCCAATGGCAATTTATCTGTATAATTGATGGTATTTGTTTGCCTACGCATATAAACTTTCCATGCATCACTGCCGCTTTCTCTGCCACCACCTGTTTCTTTTTCGCCCCCAAATGCACCACCAATTTCTGCACCTGACGTTCCTATATTTACGTTGGCTATACCGCAATCGCTTCCTGCCTGCGAAAGAAACAACTCAGCCTCCCGTAAATTGTTTGTAATAACAGACGATGATAAGCCCTGAGGTACACCGTTTTGAAATGCTATTGCTTCTTCCATTGTCTTATATTTCATTATGTAAAGAATAGGCGCAAAGGTTTCATGCTGCACAATTTCGAAACTGTTTTTTGCTTCTGCTACGCAAGGTTTTACATAACAGCCACTCTCAAAGGCTTTTCCTATTAAAACACGCGCGGCTACATTAATTCCGCTCACAACACCCGGCACCGCTATTACAGCCTCTGGGCTTATTTTCCAACCATACAAGCGATTCATCCGCTCAGCCACAGTCTCATATAAAACTTTTTTGGGCCATTCGTATCCTAACACACCATGGTCAAGCATATTCCGAATCGAATCTAAAATTGGTTTTGGTGCGGCGAAGTCCAT
>JBJXGJ010000109.1:0-10352 GCA_046153805.1 Ferruginibacter sp.
TTATTGGGTAATTGAGCCATTTATCTAAGCGTTCAAAAAGTGCATCCCGTTTTCTGTTGGGGTAATAGTAATCTGCTCTGGTTAATTCTTTTTTTAGGGTTATTGCTTCTTTGGGTAGTATTTTAAACTCTTTTGTCCATACACATTTGTCTTTATATAATTGATTAAGAAAATTGAGGGCTAGCTACAACCCAATATTTAATGCACTTTTAATACACAATTCAAATTAAAAATATGTACCAAAAAACAGATTTTTAAAAAGCAAGGCTTTACACCGCCGATAGCGCAAATAAATAAATTTTTAAACCTAAATAATGAATGAAGGCTACCTTTCAACCCAAAAAATTACAAATGTGCACAACAAATACAGTTTGAAAAATTAGGGCTAATTTCAAACTGTATAGTTACAAAAATATTTGAAAAAAATAATGAGAAAATAAAGATGAATTTCTATTGGCGATGATTGTATTATGGCCGGTTCATTCCTTTGTCAACCCGTCGCAGTTCCAACATATTTAAACTATTTGGAACAAAGTTTTTCATATTTTTTTGAACAAGGTGAATGGCTTCATCGTACCAAAGTGGCACTATTGGAGCATTGGCTATAATAATATTATCCATTTGCCTGTAAGTTTCATAACGGCTACTGTCGTCCGCTTGTGACAATGCACGCTCGTACAACGCATCAAATTCAGCATTTTTAAAACGTGTATAATTTGGTGGTGCAGGGTTTTTGCTGTAGAAAACACTTAGGTAATTTTCAGCATCGGGGTAATCTGCTATCCAGCTGCCCCTAAAAAAAAGTGCCTGCGATTTTGATGTTTGTTCTAGCAACAAACTTTTTTGCATGGCTTCCACTTTTACCGTTATGCCAATTTGTTTTAATTCGTTGGCAACATAACTTGCCAGGTTCGCATATATAGGAATGGTGAGTAATTTTATGTCGGGTAGGTTTTTGCCATTTGCAAAACCAGCTTCAGCTAACAGTTGCTTTGCCTTTGCAGGATTATACAAATAACCTTTCACTTTTTCATTGCTAAACGAAGGAAGCCCCTGCGGTACAAAACCACTCTCCGCTGCGGTGCCAATAGAATTTCTGATGTACAGCATCATCTTCCTCCTGTCAACACCATAATTAATTGCCTGCCTTATTTTTAATAATTTTAGAGGAGAATTTTTTAGGATTGCGTTGTCCGTATCTGATAAAATTCCGAAAAATTCTATATTTAAGTAAGGATGTTTTTGCAGATCTATTTTATCATTCCATTCTTTTTTCAGATTGCCTGTTTTGGATAATATTTCATCTTTAAATGAAGGATCAATGTCATTTATAAAATCCAGCCGACCCTGCTGAAACGCTAAAAACTCTGTCGCTTTACTGTCGTAAAAATTCACTTTAATACCATCCAGGTAAGGTAACAATTTACCATTGCTGTCCTTTTCAAAATAATGATTGTTCCTTTTCAAAATAAGTGCCTGCCCTTCTTCCCATGCTACAAAAGCAAACGGACCGGTACCAACGGGGTGCTGCCTAAAATCATTGCTGTATTTGGCTACAGCCTCGGGCGCAACAATAGAACAATATTGCATACTCAATATTCCCAGAATTGGTTGAAACGGCTTCTGCAGTTTTAGCTGAAAAGTTGTATCATCGAGAATTTTAAAAGGTTCAATGCTGTCAACTCTGTTATTAAAAATCCATGCGCCTGGGCTGGCTGTGTTTTTATTAATAATTCTGTTAAAACTAAACAGTACATCTCCAGCAATAAATCTTCTTCTTTTTCTCACTTTTGGAAAACTGATTGCTTGAAAACAGTCATCATCGTGAAAATAAACATCGTTGCGCAAATTAAAAATGATGGTTTTATTATCTGCTGAGAAACGCCAGCTTTTGGCAAGTGAAGGTTTCAACTGCATATTACTGTCCACCTCAATTAAGGTATTATACAATTGATGAATGGCCCACATGATGGACTGGTTTTTTGCAAAAGCGGGATCTAAAGACGCAATGCCACTTGTTTCGTTGTAACGGAATATCTTTTTATCGGTATGGAAGTGGTCTTTGCAAGAAATTAAAACAAGCACAGAAAAGAAAACAGTAAAAAGCAGGAAAATATGCTTCTCAGATTTATAAAAAATTATGAATTGTGATTTGTTATTTACCATTAAAACAAATTTATACTTTCACTTGCTTTAAACAACATAATTTAGATTTTAAAATAAAAGGCATATTAACAATGATTAAAAAAATATTCTCGCTTGTTGTATTTTCTTTTTTAGTAACACTGGCTTTTGCCCAGCTTGGCGATAAAAAACTTCTGTTTACACATGCAGATACCTTAAGGGGCAGCAACGGAATTTACCGACAGAACTGGGATGTATTGCAATACGATATTACTGTTGAACCTGACTATGCTTTAAAAACTATTTCGGGAAAAAACACCATGCAGTTTTTTGATGAAGGGGTGAGAATGATGCAAATAGACCTGCAGGAACCGATGATATTGGATAGTGTAAAAGATGACAACAGCCATTTTATTTTCAACCGTGAAAAAAATGTCTATTGGCTGCAATACAGAGATACGAGCAGCAATATTATGTTTAAAATAAAACCCGGTATTCGTTCCCTCACCTTTTACTTTCACGGTGTGCCCAAAGAAGCAGTGCGTGCACCGTGGGATGGTGGCTGGATTTGGAAAAAAGACAAAGCCGGCAACCCATGGATGACGGTGGCTTGCCAGGGATTGGGCGCAAGTGTATGGTATCCATGTAAGGACATACAAAGCGATAAACCCGATAGCGGTGCAGTACTTCGCATGATTGTGCCCGATAGCCTAGTAGCAATAGGTAACGGAAGACTCTATGAAAAAAAATCGTTGGGGAATGGCAAGACTTCTTACATATACAAAGTAAAAAAACCGATAAATAATTATTGCATTATACCATACATTGGCAAATATGTAAATTTTTCAGAAAAGTATGCAGGACTTAATGGAAATTTAGACATGAATTATTGGGTGATGGAATACAACCTGGATAAAGCTAAAAAACAGTTTACCGATGCGCCAAAAATGATGAAAGCTTTTGAACACTGGTTTGGCCCCTACCCTTTTTATGAAGATAGCTACCAGCTTATAGAAGCGCCACATTTGGGCATGGAGCACCAAAGTGCCATAGCTTATGGCAACGGTTTTAATAAGGGATACTCCGGCAGAGATTTATCTGGAACAGGAGAGGGTTTAAAATGGGATTTTATAATTGTACATGAAAGCGGCCACGAATGGTTTGCCAACAGCATCTGCACAAAAGATATTGCAGATATGTGGGTGCACGAAGGTTTTACCAACTACAGTGAAACTCTTTTTACCGAATATTACTGGGGTAAGGCTGCCGGGGAAACTTATGTAGAAGGGATAAGGAAAAATATTACAAATGACATTCCAGTTATTGGGCCTTATGGCGTAAACAAAGAAGGCAGTGGCGACATGTATTACAAGGGCGCTAATATGATTCACCTCATAAGACAACTTACAAACGATGACGCAAAATTTAGAAATATGTTGCTCGGGCTTAATAAAATATTTTACCACAAAACCGTTACTACGCAAGAGATAGAAAACTATATCAGCAGCTTTTTAAAATTAAACCTTGCAAGCATTTTTGACCAGTACTTAAGAACAACTAAAGTGCCATTACTGGAATATAAAATAAAAGGCAATAAACTTGAATACAGATGGGTTGACAACATACCTAATTTAGTTTTACCAATAAAAGTTTCGTTGGGTAAGGCTGAGGGCATGGAGCAATGGATAACACCTACCTCTAAATGGAAAAAAATGAAAGTTGGAACATGGTGGGATGGAAAAACCTTTGTGGTAAATAAGAATTTTTATGTTTTTAGCAAAGATGTGAATGCTACTGTTGTTATTGAATACAAATAACGGTTTGCAACAAATACTTTTGGAAGAAATGATCCAACGCCAGAAAGTTAGTTTTTTTATTCTAAAAGCAATGTTGCGCTCGTCAATATTCAATTTCTAGTCCTCTCACTTTTAATACCAACGTTTTTTTATCGGCCTCTGCTACCCTTCCAATAATTTGCGCTGCTATACCAAACGATGTTGCTGTGTCAATCATTGTTTGGGCATCCTTTTCAGCACAATAAATTTCCATGCGGCAACCCATATTAAACACTTCATACATTTCCCTGAGGTTGCTACCGCTGCTTTTTTCAATGATGCCAAATATCTCAGGTGCATCAAAAAGATTGTCCTTAATAATTTTAAAATTACCTGGCAAGTATTTTAAACATTTCGTTTGTCCGCCACCGCTACAATGTATTAAGCCATTTATTTTATCAAAATGATCTTGCAATAACTTTTTCATTACAGGCGCATAAGTACGTGTAGGGCTCAAGAGCAATTTCCCAATCGTTGTTTTTTTTCCATCGTTTCGCAGAATTTGGTCTGTTAGTTTATGGTTGCCAATATACACAACTTCATCAGGTAAGCAGTTGTCAAAACTTTCTTTAAAATTTTCTGCATAAAATTTACCCAGCACGTCATGCCTAGCACTCGTGAGACCATTGCTACCTAAACCACTGTTATAGTCTGTTTCATAAGTTGCCTGCCCAAAAGATGCAAGCCCAACAATCACATTTCCCGGTGTTATTTTATCGTTGGTTACAAGTTTATTTTTTGGCCAACGGCTGCTCATCGTTCCGTTTACAGCGGCAGTGCGTACCACATCGCCCACATCTGCCGTTTCTCCGCCTAAATAATGTATTTGTACATTGTGTGTTGCAAGCATATCAAAAACATCTTGCGTGCCGGTAATTATCTGTTGCAACACATCGCCGGTTATCAGTTGTTTATTCCTGTCAATAGTAGAGTTAAAAACAATGTTATCATGAATGCCTACACAGAGAAGATCATCTAAATTCATTACAACGGCATCTTGCGCAATTCCTTTCCACACAGTAATATCACCGGTTTCCTTCCAGTACAAATAAGCAAGAATACTTTTTGTGCCTGCGCCATCTGCGTGCATCACATTCACAAAATCATTCGCACCTCCTAAAAAATCAGGATAAATTTTACAAAATGCATTAGGGTAAAGTCCCTGGTCAAGATTTTGTACAGCCGCGTGTACTTCTTCTTTTTGTGGTGAAACACCCCGTTTTGCGTATAGAGACATGTTTTATCAATTTAATTGAAGAGTTGGTTAGACTCATTTGAAGCGATAATTTTCTTAATCAATGCTCCATATTTTTTTGCAAAATAAATCTTCTACAGCCGATTTTCAATAATGTTTTCCTAACTACTTTTGCACCGCAAATATGAACGTTTATACTGATATTAAATCGCTCCCTGTTTTTACCAAAGCCGTTATTACAACAGGCAGTTTTGATGGTGTGCATGTTGGGCATGAAAAAATAATTTCTCAACTCATTAACGAAGCTAAAAGAATTGGTGGAACACCTGTACTAATAACTTTCTACCCACATCCCAAACAAATTGTGCAGATAAAAGATAAGCCATTATTTGTGCTGAATACGCCTGAAGAAAAATACGAACTTCTACAAAAGATGGGTATCAAAAACATTGTAGTCGTTCCGTTTGATAAACAGTTTTCTGAACTGACGGCGAGCCAGTATATAGAAGATTTTCTCGTTAAAAATTTTAATCCATCTTTAATTGTAGTTGGTTACGACCATAGATTTGGCCATAACAGAGAAGGCAACTTTGATTTGTTGAAAGCAGAAGGAACAAAAAACAATTATGAAGTAATTGAAATACCGGAGCATATTTTGAAGGACATCACCATCAGTTCTACAAAAATTAGGAATGCACTTACTAGCGGCGACATCAATACAGCAGCCCTTCACCTAGGTTATCAGTATTTTTTTACAGGAACGGTGATAGAAGGAAACAAACTAGGCAGAACCATTGGATACCCTACGGCAAATTTATTAATTGAGAATGAAAATAAATTGATACCAGCAGATGGCGTGTATGCGGTAGATGTCATATTAAAAGACAGCCAGCTGAAAGGCATGATGAATATTGGCATGCGACCAACAGTAGCTGGTAAAAAAAGGACAATAGAAGTTAATATTTTTAACTTTAACGAAGATATTTACGGAGAATATTTAAAGATTACCATTAAAAATCATTTGCGCAGCGAAGTAAAATTTAATGGGCTTGATAAATTAAAAGCACAATTGGCCAGGGATAAGGAAATGGCGGTGGGGCTGAATAGTTAAGAGATTTTTGACGACGGACCATGGACCACTGAAAACAGACGACAGACAACAGACCACTGACAACCTATTGCTCACTGTCCTTTGCAAACTGCAAACTGTGAACTGCCCACTGCCCTAATCCAACATTATTTTTACCACCATTTCTTTCATAAGCATAGCGCCAGATGTACCATTATCTCCTACACCTTTACTTTTAAGATCGTAATGGTGCAGCAGCAACAGCATTTTTTCAACACCATTATATCCGTAATTTTTCATGGCATCTTTTGCCTGCGATAATGCTATAGGATTAAAATAGAACAAGGGTTTAAGCGCCCCATCACTCTTATCATTCATGCCATATACTGCATAAATTTTACTAAAATAAGCGTATAAAGCGGGCAGTACCATTTGTATAGCGGCGGCTTTGGGGTTGGCCTCAAAGTAGTTGATTATTTTTATAGATTTTGCTAGGTCTTTTTTAGCAATTGATCCCTGCAATTCAAAAACATTGTATTCTTTACTAATACCAATAAATTTTTCTATATCATCATCATCAATTGTTTTTTTATTTTGAAGATTTACAGAAAGTTTGTCTATTTCATTTGCAATTCTGCTTAAATCATTGCCTGTATGTTCTTCCAGCAACGAAGCAGATTTTGGGTTAATGGTATAACCTTTTGCTTTTGCAAGCTCTATAATCCACTCCTGCATTTTGGCCTCTGTAATTTTCTTTGTCGTTAATACTTCAGCATTTGTTTGCAAAATTTTATAAAGCTTAGTTCTTTTGTCTACTCCTTTGGCCTTATAACCTACTACAAAAATAGTGGTGGCAAGTGGTGCAGCTATATAACCTTCCAGCTTATCAAGATCCTTCATGTGCTGTGCTTCTTTTAATACGACTACCTGTTTGTCTGCAAACATTGGGTAACGCCTGCAGGCATTAATTACGGCGGCCCAGTCTGCATCTTTACCGTAAAAAACGGTAAGGTTAAATTCAGCCTCAGCTGTTGGCAAAAGTTCATGTTCCGCATAATTAATCACTTGGTCTATATAATATTCCTCCTCTCCTTCCAGCCAATAAACCGGTTTAAAAGTTTTCTTTTTCCAACTCCCAATTATTTTTTCTACACTCATATTCAATCTAATATACCTTTTAAAGGCTGTTAAAATTATGCTTTTTTATTTTTGGCACAGTATTCGTAAATAGGTCGCCGAATTATCGAATACGAAATTATTGTATTAATTTATACTTGATTATCAAAGTTAATTTTATTTCATTTTTTAAAATTTATAGCCATGGCATTTGAAAATTATCCCGAAGCGGAACAAACAACTCCACAACAAACAACAGTTGTTACAAAGAAAAAAAATAATGTTCCAACAATACTTACAGCTTTATTGCTAGTAGCATTACTTGGTACTTGGGGTTATATCATTTATGATAAAAACCAAATAAAAGAAACGCTTGATCAGAAGGAAATAATGATTGCAACGACATCTACACAGCGTGACCAGCTACAAAAAGAACTGGAAGATGCTGCCATGAGGTATGATTTTTTAAAGACCTCTAACTCAAAAAAAGACAGTACAATATCTGTAAAAGACAAAGAAATTGACGACAAAAAAACAAGAATACAGCAATTATTAAATAAAACAAACGCAACGCAGGCTGAGCTTGCCGAAGCAAGAAGATTGATTAGCTCTCTTAACGGAGATATTGATGGTTACAAAGAACAGGTAGCTGTTTTGCAACAGCAAAAAACGCAGCTTATTGGCGAGAAAGCAATCGTGATTTCTCAAAGAGACAGAGTACAAAGAAATTATGATTCGTCTACACTCGTTATCAAGCAAAAAGAAGATTTAATTGATGTAGGTTCTACTTTACATGCTTCCAATTTTAATATCGTAGGTATTAACGAAAAAAGAAGTGGAAAAGAAAAGACAACCACAACGGCTAAAAGAGTTGACAAACTTCGTATCAGTTTTGATCTTGATGAGAATATGTTATCTGAAAGTGGCAGCAAAGAAATTTACGTTTGCATTACAGCACCTGATGGTTCTCCAATTGCAGTACAGGCACTTGGTTCGGGTACTTTTAGCACAAGACAGGGTCAGGAAAAACCTTACACCCAAAAACTTGATGTTAACTACACACAAAATAAAAGACAAAGCGTAAGTTTTGATTGGAAGCAAGGTTCCAACTTTAATACTGGAAACTATAAAATTGAAGTATATAATAATGGTTTTAAAGTGGGAGAAGGTTACAGACCTTTGAAAAAAGGTGGATTGTTTAGCTAATGATGCGAATAATTAAATATTACTCTGGAGGTTATATTTAAAAAAGCGGCAAATTTATTTTGTCGCTTTTTTGTTTTAAAACAGTGCCCTTAATGAAGCTCTGCCGGTATGTATGGTAGGTGCAATGCCTGGCTTTCTGCCTTCGTATTGAACTGCCAATTCTATGTTACCTTTAATCCGTTTTGTAAACTCGGCATTCCACAATAAGTTTTTGCCTGGCTGTAAGCCATCAAGTAATAAATACCCGACTGTGGTATTTTGAGCGCCGGGGTAGCCCTTAAAATCAATATTATTATAGGTAACTTTTAAATTGATACTACTGCCCGAAAGTACATTGTATTTAACCTCAGTAGTAATTGCATTATTTACGGCTCTTTCCATAGAATCAATTCTGTTTTGCTTATCTGCATAAGCATAACCAATTGTAGCCCTCAGGTTAGATTTGTAAACGTAGGTTATGCTTGGTTCTACAGCATTCTGCAAGACGTCATAATTTCTATTATCAAATTTTACGGCCTGTGTGGTGAGCGTATTTTTAACCTGTTTTATAAGAAAAGTTGTAACAATATTCTTCTTTAAACTTGCCCTAATTTTGGTATTGATTGTTCTTATACCCCTGCTTTCTATACCATAAGATAAAAGAGCTTTTGTAGAAGCCTTACTGTGTGTAAGTTCTAGCCCAAATCTGGCACTTGTTCTGTGATAAAAATACGTGTTAGAAAGGAATGAATTTAAGGTAAGTAAGCTGCTGTCGGCTACGGTTTTTCCAAAAGGATTAAACAAAAAATCGTTTTTAGAAATATTTTTCTTTGCAATTTGTAAGGCTGAACTGGTGGTGCTGCGCAATAGAATTTTTCTGAACCCTTTGTTTTTTGATGGATTCATAAGCGCTTTTGGATCCAAATCTAAACTATAATTAAACTGCAAAAAATTTGCTTTTACGTACTGGTTTCCGGGCGTATATATTCGTATGTATTTTTTTTGATCCTGAAAAAATGCTTCCTCAAATTCATTTAACTCGGGTATGCCATTTCCATTATAGTCTATCCATGTATAAAGTCCCCGCCCTGCCGGCACTTCTATGTAAGAATATTCTCTGCGCTGTTCCTGCCCAGATCCAATTTCGTACAACACATTTCCATTTACAAAACCCTTCCATTCATTTATAAAATATTCTGTTCTACCCAAAATACTTTTATCTTCTTTTTGCCGACTTATCGTACTATCTAAAATACCCAACTTTCTGTAAGTACCCGTAAATTTTAATTTGTGGTGTTCGCTCGCAAATAACTCAGTAAATACATTGTAATTATTACTTCTGTCAGCAGCAAGCAAGGCTTCACTTTTTGGTAAAAAATCTTCTCTTACATTAAAAGAAACACCCCATTTATTCAACCGACTCTGGTTTGTTCGTGCATATAATTCATACACATTAAAAGCAAAACTTGTAAAGTTTAAAGTGTCCAGTATCTTGTCAGACAACTTATTTCTTTCTCCTAAATATTTTATTCCTGTCTCAAATGATTTTAGGTTTTTAAAGGTTTTATTCACATCAATTGTTGGCCTTAAAAAAGTACCTGATTGCAGCTTTGAATTAAAATTTGTATAATTTATGTTTGAATTTATTTTAAAGCCATTTTTGTTTAGTTGCTGTGTAAACCTTTGTCTAAAGCCGTTGTAGCCGTCACTACGGTTATAGTTTGTAATTTCATATAACACATCGTTGGCATTTTTATCTGTAATTTTTGCAGACAAGTTGCTAATTTGTTCGTTGGCTGCTGTCAAATCAAAAGGCATACTCCAGTCT
>JBJXGJ010000124.1:0-5395 GCA_046153805.1 Ferruginibacter sp.
CCAGCAAGGCAATATTATCTTTATAATTTTTTATCAACCCTGCAGTTACATCCTCATCATAACTTTCTACTTTTTTGTATGCCATATTTTTTTTATTTTATATTTTTTTTACTTTCGCCTTTTTTGCATTTTTTTTATTCCGTGAGGGTCAAACAGTCATTTCACTAAGTAGGGATACACTTCTTTCCCTCACCCCGTAACCATCAACCCGTAACCATCAACACTCACACCGGGTACTCTACAAAATTTCTCTCCGTTTCATACAACCGTAATTTCAATTCCAATTTTTCTTCTATAAATGGTCTTAACAAGTTATAAATCGTAATCACAATATTCTCTGCAGTTGGGTTTAAATTTTTAAATTCCGCACAATCTTCATTCAGGTTTTTGTGGTCAAATCTATTTATTACTTTCTCTTTAATAAGATCACTTAATTTTTTTGTATCCATTACATATCCAGTATCTAACTGTACTTCACCAATAACCTGCACAAACAAATCATAGTTGTGCCCATGAAAATTTGGATTATTGCATTTGCCAAAAACAAGGTCGTTGGTAACCACGTCCCATGCAGGATTGTGTAACCTGTGCGCTGCATTAAAATTCTCTTTTCTAAAAACCGAAACCCTGTTGTTAGGCATTATATTGATTGATTTTAAATATTAACAAACCTCTACTTTTTCACATCTCCACTACTTCACGTCTTAACCAAAATACTCCACATAAATTTTGTCAGTCTCGTAAAGCTTTACCCTGTGTAAACTAACATTTGGCGGCATTTGTGGTTGCAGTTGTTGCCAAATACCCATTACCAGATTTTCTATTGAGCAAATTTTACCTTTTAAAAACTCCACCTCCACATTCAGGTTTTTATGATCTATTAAATCTGTAACATATTGCTTAATAATTATGCTCAATTTCTTTGCATCAAATACAAAGCCTGTTTCAACGCTTGGCAATCCTTTTACGGTAACATGTAAATTAAAGTTGTGACCGTGCCAGTTTTCGTTTGCACATTTGCCAAAAACCTCCTCGTTTTTTTCTTTACTCCAAGCGGCATTAAAAAGCTTGTGCGCCGCATTAAAATGTTCTATCCTAGTTATATAAACCATTTACAAACGATAATTATATGCAAAGGTAACCTCAATTCTTAATAATGTAAAACAGATGCTGTTAACTTTGTTCAATGAAAATACTTGTGGTGGCTGCAACCGAAATGGAAATAGCTCCCTTTATAAGCGACAATAAGATAGCAGATGTGCTCGTAACAGGTGTGGGAGCTCCGGCTTGTATATATGCTCTGACAAAGCATTTGCAGCAAAAGCAGTACCACATTATTATTCAAGCAGGTATTGCCGGTACTTTTAAAAACAGCTTTGCGCCGGGCGAAACTTTTCTTGTAAAAAAAGATGTGTTTGCTGACTTGGGTATTTATGAAAGAGACTGTTTTTTTACGCTTATCGAAAAAGGATTTGTTCAAGAAAATGAGTTGCCGTACAAAAATGGATGGTTGAACAATGAAATAGAAGAAAGATTTTCTCTTACAACTGCAAATGCCATAACTGTAAATACGGTTACAGATAAATTTGAGCATACAGAAATATTCATAAAGAAATTTAAACCCGATATTGAGTCGATGGAAGGCGCGGCATTTCATTATGTATGCATTAATGAAGGAGTAAAGTTTTTGCAATTGCGCAGCATAAGTAATTTTGTTGGGGAGCGTATTAAATCCAACTGGAAAATGAAAGAATCAATACTGGACCTTAACCTGCATTTGTCGAGAATTGTACGACAACTTTCAACCCCTAACCCGTAACCCACAACTCTTCACTCGCAACCCAAAACCTTCATGCACAAACAAACGATACAGATAGGTTTTTCTCCCTGCCCGAACGATACATTTATATTTGATGCACTCGTTAATAATAAAATTGATAGCGGGAACTTACAATTTGAACCTGTGTTGGAAGATGTGCAAACGCTTAACCAATGGGCCATTGAGGGTAGGCTTGCTGTTACAAAATTAAGTTACGGCGTTCTGCCATTAGTATTGCATCAATACAATTTACTTAATAGTGGCAGCGCCTTGGGCAGGGGAGTAGGGCCGTTGTTAATTTCAAGTAATGCACAGGGTGTTACAAACATCGAAGGGAAATTAATTGCCGTACCTGGAGAAAATACTACAGCGCACCTATTATTTTCGCTGGCATATCCAAACGCCCGAAATAAAATATTTTTACGCTACGACGAAATAGAAAATTTTGTTTTAGCAGGAAAAGGCTTGGGTGTAATCATACATGAAAATCGTTTTACTTATGGTGAAAAAGGACTTGTAAAAATCACAGATCTGGGGGATTATTGGGAGCAGAGCACCGGTAATCCCATTCCACTTGGTGGTATCGTAGTAAAAAAATCTTTGTCAGGCCAAGTGCAGCATTTGATAGATAGTTTGATTAAACAAAGTATTGAATTTGCATTTTCAAACTACCCGCAGCTAAACGATTATATACGCAGCCATGCTCAGGAAATGAGCGAAGATATTATGCGAAAGCACATCGATCTTTATGTAAATAAATATTCTTTAGATCTTGGCGACGAAGGAAAAGCAGCGGTAAAAAATTTGTTAGACGTGTATGATATAACTCACAACGGACAACGGACGACAGATCACAGTCAAACAGACCTTGGACTACCGAGAGATAATATTTAAAAATGCGATAATTTAAAGCATAATGTGTTGTGCAAACTGCCAAACCCAAACTGCCATTTGCCCACCTCCAATTGCCCACTGCAAACTGCCCACTGTCCACCACCCACTCGCCACTCCGTACTCCCTACTCCCTACTCCCTACTCCCTACTCCCTACTCCCCACTCCCTACTGCCAACCCTTCCTTATAAACCTTCAAACATCTTTCTCTCGCAAAAGTATGTTCTACCATTGGCGCAGTATAAGTAGGTTCCTCAAACTCCGGTACCCATTTTCGGATATACTTTAAATCTGGGTCGAATTTTTTTGTTTGCAGGTAAGGATTAAAAATGCGGAAATAAGGGGCAGAATCGCAGCCGCTGCCTGAAGCCCATTGCCATCCGCCATTATTGGATGCTAAATCAAAATCTAATAATTTTTCAGCAAAATAAGCTTCTCCAAGTCGCCAGTCAATTAGTAAATGTTTACATAAAAAAGATGCCACAATCATACGAACGCGGTTGTGCATAAAGCCGGATTCATTTAGCTCACGCATACCCGCATCTACAATCGGATAGCCAGTCTGTCCGGCACACCATTTTTTAAAAGCTTCTTCATCATTTCTCCATTTTATACGATCGTAAGCCGGTTTAAATGATTTGCCTTTTCCTACTCTTGGAAAGTGCCACAGAATCATCTGATAAAAATCTCGCCAGATTAATTCGTTTAAATACGTGTCAGACTTTGGTGCGGCATATTTTGCCAGTTTACGAATGCTTATCGTTCCAAACCTTAGGTGTAAGCCCAAATGTGAAGTTCCCTTAATGCCGGGGAAATTTCTTTTCTCAGCATAATTTTTTACCAATTCTGCCTCTACACTTTTTGATGGAAAATCTTGGTCGCTTTTTTCAAAACCAATATCTCTTAAACTGGGAATCTTTTTAGGAGCCGATTTAAAAAAGTTACCAAAATATTTTTCAGTAGGGTAGCTTTTAAACTGGTAATCTGTTAATACTGTTTTCCATTTTCTGCTGTAAGGTGTAAAAACAGTGTAAGGTTGTCCATCGTCTTTTAAAACCTCATTCTGCTCTAGTATTACATGGTCTTTGTACAATTGAAATCCTATGCCGTTCTTTTTCAAAAGATTGGCAATTGTATTGTCCCGCTCTGTTGCATAAGGTTCGTAATCTTTGTTGGTAAAAACATTTGCAATTGTATATTCCTTCATCAATTCTTTAAAAGCTTTTTCTGGCGTTGCATGCAACACTACCATGCTGCTACCGAGTTCTTTTAACTTTTCGTGTATTTGCAGCAGGGTATCATCAATAAATGTTACCCTGCTGTCTTTTTTATTTTCAAGTTTATCTAAAATGTCGCTGTCAAAAATAAAAACAGGCACGACAGGGAGGTCGCTTTTTAATGCATAATACAGCGCCGCATTATCTTCTAGCCTCATATCTCTTCTATACCAAAATATATTTACGTTCATTTTTTAAATTATTTTATTTGCGTTGTAAAAGTATTTTCTAGCAATAAACATTTCCTCTTTTTCGCATTAAGATTTCAGTGAGTTTTGCTGTTTGTTTGTTTTCGTATTTTTTATTTTCTAAACCTGCAACCCATCTTATATTATAAATTGAGTTGGTTAAAAAGACTTCATCCGCATTCAACAGGTCATCTTTTGTAATGGACTTCTCTATTACTTTTAAATTAAATTCACCAACATTATTAATGATCCATTGCCTCATTACACCTGCCACGCAACCTTCGGTAAGTGCAGGTGTGTGAAGGGTTTCATTTTTAATTAGAAAAATATTTGATATGGTGCTGTCACAAATATTTCCGTTGCTGTTTAAGATAACCGCATCGTTACATTGATTTTTTTTAGCAAAGATTGCTCCCATAAAATAGGGTAGGTAATTGTTCGTTTTTAAATTGCTGAACGCATCAATACTTTTGACCCCGTTGTTGTAAATACAAATTTGTAATCCATTTGTATTTAACGGTCCGTTATCTTCTGGTAATTTTATTGCTTCAATAATGTAATTGGGAATGTGATTTTTAGGATCATACATTCCACCATTGCCACGTATTATTGTCAGCCTTATTCTTGCATTTGTAAGTTTATTTTTTTTAGCAAGTTGTATTATTTCTTCTTCTAATTTTTTTTGACTGAAATGCTTAGGTATTTCAAACTGCAGTGTTTCCAGACCTTTCCATAAACGGACAAAGTGCTCATCGCTCAAAATCAATTTTCCATTTTTTAATTTGATGGTTTCAAAAATTCCATCACCGTATCTAAGGCCTCTATTGTCAGGCGCAATAATCAATTCTCCATCTGCTAAAACCTTGCCGTTGTAATTAAAATAATTCATCTTTTGGTTTAAATAAAAAATCTTCCATAAAAGGAAGATTTTAAATATGATTTAATTGGCAAAAGTAGAATTAAATTTCTTCAATCAATTTATGTTTTACGGCATATAAAATTAACCCTGCGGTACTCTTTGCGCCGGTTTTAACTTTTAATTTATCTCTTAAAGCTTCTACCGTTCTAGGACTTAATTCTACTATATCTGCAATTTCTTTTGTGCTTTTTTCTTCGCACATCAACCTTAGAAGCTGTCTAAAAACGATTCAACATAATCCTTATTGCCGATAAATGCACCATTGCCGTACTTGTATTATTGAGGCGTTCATAATTTTTT
>JBJXGJ010000146.1:0-3600 GCA_046153805.1 Ferruginibacter sp.
CCAATTGTCCTAAAAATATATTTGAAGCTTGGAATGTTGCTCCATTATCATTGCTAAACTGATATGGTGCAGTGCCGCCAACAGCTGTAACCGTTATGCTGCCATTGTTTGCGCCATTGCAAAGCGCAGCTGTGGTAGCAGTTGTAAAAGTTAATATTGCAGGTTGAGCAACCACCACCGTTTGTGTAGTTGAGCAATTATTTGCATCTTTTACCACCACTTGGTAACTACCAGCCAATTGTCCTAAAAACATGTTTGAAGCATGGAATGTAGCGCCATTGTCGATGCTGTATTGATATGGGGCAATGCCACCAACTCCAGTAATGGTAATGCTGCCATTGCTTGCACCGTTGCAAAGCGCAGGCGTGGTGAAAGTATTATAAGTTAAGGTGTTAAGTGATGCAACCACCACCGTTTGTGTGGTAGAGCAACTATTAAAGTCTTTCACTACTGTTGAATAACTGCCAGCCGCAAGGTTTACAAAAATGTTTGAAGCTTGGAATATAGCTCCATTATTGATGCTGTATTGATAGGGTGCAACGCCACCAACTACAGTAACCGTAATGCTTCCAGTGTTTGCAGCATTGCAAGGCACAGGCGTAGTGGCTGTTGTAACAGTTAATATTGCAGGTTGATCAACCACAACCGTTTGTGTAGTAGAGCAACTATTAATATCTTTTACTACCACTTGGTAACTACCAGCGGACAAGTCTAAAAATATATTTGAAGCTTGGAATGTAGCTACATTATCAATGCTGTATTGATATGACGGAGTACCACCAGAAGCAGCAATGGTGATACTTGCATTATTAGCACCGTTACAAAGCAGTGGAGCAATTGAATAAGTGAAATTTACAGTATTGACCAAAATAGTTGCTAAACTATTGTCAGAAAGGCAAGGAGAAGTTCCGGCGAGGGAATAAGTAAAAGTGGAATTGGTAGTTGTAATATCAGGAGTAAATGTACCTGCGGCTGCATTAAATATACCACCAGTACCCGAGCTGCGAGTCCAAACACCGCCGGCATCTTCACCTGTAATTATACTAAATAAATTAATAATAGAAGCAGAGGAGCTACATATAGAAAGGGAGCCATCTGCGCCAGCATTAGGTTGTAGTAATACATTTATATTTACTTCATCAATTTTATTGCAACTGCCATTTGCTATTGTCCATCTAAATACATTTGTACCAATGCTAAGACCAGAAACGGAAGTTGTAGGAGAATTGGCATTTGAAAAAGTGCCAGAACCACTTATCAAAGACCATGATCCAGCCCCAACTGCAGGGGTATTGGCGTTTAATGAAGTGCTTGTAAGGCATATTGTTTGATCTGCTCCAGCATTTGGTATTGAAGTGAGATCTGTTAGTGTTATAGATTTTGTGTCAGTACAATTTTGTATAGTATTTGTAACAGTAAGTGTGTAGGTACCTACAGCGTTAACAACTATTGAATTAGTTCCTTGCCCCGACACAATGTTGCCACCGGAGGTTGTCCATGTGTATGTAATTGAAGGACCAGCAGAAGAAGCCGAACCATCTAATACAAGGTTAGCACATTGAAAAGTAGTGGGAGCACCAATTGAAGCGATAATTGGAATAACACCAGGGTCAACAGCATCCAAAAAATTACCAACTCCAATGTTTCCTGAGCCTGAAGAAATTGCCTCAAAACGTAATTCGTAAGTTCCGATAACACCAGTTGTATATGGTACGCTGTTAAACACCCAAGCATTATTACCAGCAGAAAAAGTCCCTAGTGTTGTAAATGGACCACCCACTAGCCCTACTTGTACACGCATAACGTCTGTACCCTCTCTACCCCTGTGTGCAAAGCTAACTGTGGTGGAGATATTTGCAGAGGGAGTAGTAAAAATTTTAATAAGTGTACTTGCTTGAGTACCATTTAATTCTGCAAATTGATTTCCTTCATAAGCTGGAACTCCAAGAAAGCCTGTGCTCCATACCTCAATAATATTATCTGGTGAGGTGGTGGACCAGTTTGGTACCAACGATGCGTCTAAAAATTGATAACTCGAAGCTGGGATAGCTGGAATTTCAAAACCATTATTCAAACCTATTGAGCAGGTTTGGGCTTCTACAATATTTAAACTAAAAACAAAAAATAGTAAGTTTAAGAATAGTAAATATTTTTTCATTTGTAGAGCGTTAATTTGTTTAATGATTTATCGCCTGTTTACTTTACTCTATTCAACAATATTTTATAGCTAGGCATTATAGGGTTAAATTTAGGGCTTTCGCTTGACAAAAAAACGAGTTGATAAAATGCCCCGTTGAAATATGCTATAATTTTTCCTGTTTCGGGCGAAAGAGTAACCTGATGAATAACAAATTTCGCTTGCGTTCTCGTTTTAAGGTTCATTGAAGTTCTTGTCACTGGAATTACTGTATATTTTTTAGTTGCACCACTTTCAGCACGTAAATCATGCCCTCCGCCTTAGTGGGCAGGTCATAAAGTTCTTCGCTTTTATGTTTGCCCCTGCACGGTTTTGAGACCAACGGCGTGCGCAGCCCGAACCACAGCGCGGCTTTGCCATTCGCTGCGGTTTGTTTGTGAAGCCACACTTGCACAGTTTGTGGTGGCTTTAGTTATTTTTTTACAGCTCTCCTTTATAGTTTGCGTCAAAATCTACCATCCACTCTATGCCAAATTTGTCTCTAGACATGCCAAAATACGAACCCCAAGGACTGTCCGTAATGGGCATTTCAATTGTGCCACCTGCCGAAAGGCCATTGAATAACTTATCTGCTTCTTCCCGGCTGTCGGCAGTTATTGAAATTTTACTTCTGTTTTCGTTTTCATTGGTGCGCCCCATAAATTCAGGGACATCATTTGCCATCAGCACATTCTTTCCAATAGGTAAAGCGATGTGCATAATTTTATCTGCTTCATTTTCTGACACGGAAAAGTCAGGACTTGACATGTCTCTAAAACGCATAATCTTTGAAAACTCTCCACCAAATACTGATTTGTAAAATAAAAATGCTTCTTCTGCATTGCCATTAAAATTAATGTAGGGATTTATTAGTGCCATGTCTTTATAGTTTAAATTCAGTTTGTGAGTTTGTTTGTTCAGTAGAAAATTTCGTGATGTCCATATAAAAAATTTCCGAAGTATGTCCGTCAAAATCTTCAATCGTTCGTCGTTGCATAAAACCATAATATTTTATTTGGTTCAATACCACCTGCATCTAGTCCATTTGTCATTAACTTATTTACTTCTTCTATGCTCTCTAACGACAATGAAAAAAGTGCTGCCAAATTATTTTTGGTATTGGCGATGGTTTGGTGACAAAGTTTTAAACTTTTCGTGTGTTAAAAGCATTACAAAAATATTTTCACTCCATACCATGAACTTACCTGAATCGTCTGAAAATTGAGGATTTGTTGAAAACCCCATTGCAGTGTATAAGTCCATAGATTTTTTAAGGTCTGTTACTACCAAATTTATAAAAATTTACTTCGGCATATTGTTTAAAAATTTAATTCTCAAATGTAAAACTATTCCTATGTTTCTGTTCGGCAGTGAGGGTTACTATCGTTGCCAGTAATGATCGAAGCATGACGAACTTTAAGCAT
>JBJXGJ010000188.1:0-15871 GCA_046153805.1 Ferruginibacter sp.
GCCGATTACGAATTTATAATAGCCGCTACCAACAAAAATATTATGATGGTAGAAGGGGAGGCAAAAGAATGCAGTGAAGAAGATTTGATTGTTGCTATCGAAGAAGCACACAAAGCTATTCAAGAGCATGTAAAAGCACAGGAAGAGTTAAGGGCATTGGTTGGGGTAACTTCAAAAAGAGATTATACCAAACCTTATCGCAACGAAGAGTTAGATGCCAAAATAATTGCTTTTGCAAAAGATAAAATGTACGCCATCGCTTCTGCAGCTTCTGCAAAACACGAACGTAGTGCAGCATTTAGCAAGTTGTACGATGAAGTAAAAGCACACTTTGGTTCAGATGAAACTTTAACGGATCAGGATAAGAAATTGTTTGGTCATTACACGGGGGAATTACAATACAATGTGGTAAGAGATATGGTCTTAAATGATCGTAAACGATTGGATGGCAGAGGAACAGAAGATATACGTCAACTAGAAATGGAGACGGATATATTACCAACTCCTCACGGTTCTGCTTTATTTACAAGAGGCGAAACACAATCACTTACAACTGTTACTTTAGGAACGCCTTTAGATGAATTGTTGATAGAAAGTGCTCACCATTCAGAGTACACTAAATTTATTCTTCATTACAATTTCCCTCCTTTTTCTACAGGAGAGGTAAAAATGATGAGAGGTGTTGGTCGTAGAGAAGTTGGACATGGTAATCTGGCTATGCGTTCTTTGAAGCAAATGATGCCAGGTGCTGAATACCCTTACACCGTTCGTGTGGTGAGTGATATATTGGAAAGCAATGGTTCGTCTTCGATGGCTACCGTTTGTGCAGGTTCGCTTGCCTTAATGGATGCGGGTGTGCCGCTTAAAAAACATTTAAGTGGAGTAGCCATGGGGCTTATTAAAAAGGGTGACCAGTTTGCCGTACTTACAGATATTTTAGGTGATGAAGATCATTTGGGCGATATGGATTTTAAAGTTACGGGGACCCGTGACGGTATTTGTGGTGTGCAAATGGATATTAAGGTGGATGGTTTGAGTATGGATATTATGCGCAGTGCGCTGGCACAGGCACGTAAAGGCCGCTTATATATTCTAGATGCCATGCACGCAACTATTGAAACTGCCCGTGCAGATGTGAAACCACATGCACCGCGTATGATTAAGTTTATTATTGACAAAGAATATATAGGAGCTGTTATAGGGCCCGGCGGTAAAGTGATACAGGAAATACAAAGAGAAACAGGTGCTACTGTAAATATTGAGGAAGTGAATAATGCAGGTTCTGTAAGCATTTTCTGTAAAGATAAAGTTGCATTAGATAAAGCATATTCTTGGATTCAAGGGCTGGTAGCAACGGCGGTTGTTGGAGAAACCTATGAAGGAACCATAAAAAGCATTAAAGAATTTGGTGCTTTTGTAGAGTTCTTACCAAAAAAAGAAGGCTTGTTACACATTAGTGAAATTAGCTGGAAACGTTTAGAAACAATGGATGGTATTTTTAAGGAGGGAGAAAAGGTGAAAGTAAAATTACTTGAAATTGACCAACGTACAGGCAAATTTAAATTGAGCCGAAAAGCTTTGATGCCAAAACCGGAGGCTCCAGCAAGACAGGAGACTCCACAACAATAATTCAAACATTAAACATACAGCTGCAATCTTAAACGGTTGCAGTTTTTTATTTATGGAATATACAGCCATTACATTTGAAAATATAGAGAAAAGTCAAAGCGAACTTTTTGTAGCCTTGCTTGCAGACATTGGTTTTGAGGGATTCGAAGAAGAAAGCAAATCTTTAAAGGCTTTTATAAAATCAACCGAGCTTGATGAGTTATTATTTAATAAAGTTATTGATATAAATAATTTTAAGTACTCAAAATCAATTATTAAACAACAAAATTGGAATGAGAAATGGGAAGCCGATTTTGAACCTGTAAAGGTGTTCCATCCAACGACAAATATTCCATTTGCTTATATTAGAGCAAATTTTCACAAAGTTGATCCTGCTTTTTTATACGATATATCGGTTACTCCTAAAATGAGTTTCGGTACTGGGCATCATGCAACAACACATCTTATGGTTGCACACATGAGCGAGATTGATTTTAAAAACAAGTCGGTGATCGATTTTGGAACCGGAACGGGCGTTTTGGCCATTCTTGCAGAAAAAATGGGTGCGGAAAAAATACTTGCCATCGATAACGATGAATGGAGCATTACCAACGCAAAGGAGAATATTGAAGTAAATAAATGTACTGGCATCAACATTTTGCAAGCGGAAACAATTCCCGAAGGAAAAAAGGCGGATATTATTTTAGCCAACATTAACCTAAACATTATTAAAGCAAATATTGACGCCATTAAAAACGCAGCTTCTTTTGGAACAGTATTTTTATTTAGCGGGATAATGTTGCACGACGAAGAAAAAATTATTGAAACACTTAAGGGTTTAGAAATCATCATTAAACACGTTTTTAAAAAGGAAAACTGGTTATCAATTTTGGCCGTTATTTAATCGGAATATATTTTGGCTGTGTTTATTACTTTTTACCTTTTAACACAAATTGAGCAAGTTTTAGATTATATTTGTCTTCCCAATTAATTAAATTTCAAGCATGAAAGAACTTCTTCTCATAATACTTGCATACATAATCGGGTCTATACCCACCGCACTTATTATAAGTAGGCGTTTTTTTGGTATTGATATAAGAGAATATGGCAGCGGCAATATGGGGGCTACCAATACTTTTAGGGTTCTAGGTTCAAAATATGGCACAATCGTTATGGTTTGCGATATTGTAAAAGGAATGACCGCCGTTGCTTTATACAATTTTCTTCCTTACTATTTGCACCAGGGCAATGGTTTAGAAAGAACCAACTTTATGATTGGGCTGGGGTTGTCGGCAGTATTAGGCCACGTATTTCCGTTATGGGCAAATTTTAAAGGAGGAAAAGGTGTCGCAACGCTCTTTGGAATGATACTGGTGATACAACCGGTTATAGCTGGTGGTTGCGTGGGGGTTTTTTTATTGGTACTTTATTTAACAAGATTTGTTTCGTTAAGTTCTATACTTGCAGGTTTAATGTTACCCGTTTCTGTTTTATGGATATGGAATGAGCACGAAATTCTTTATAGAACTTTTGCTATGTTTGTGGCATTGCTTATTATTATTACACACCAAAAAAACATAGGTAAACTTCTCCGCGGTGTAGAAAGCAGAATCCCAATTTTGAAATACAGAGACAAGCGAAAAAATCGCCAAAAATAAATTTCATCTTTGCTTTGCAATAAATTGGTACGGGTATTGATTAGCTTTATGCTAACACAAATATCTATACAATGAAAAATTTTATTTTAATTTTCTCAATAGCAGCAATGATTGCTTCTTGTACTACCAATGCAGTAACGGGTAGAAAGCAACTTAGTCTTATTTCTGACGAACAGTTACAGGCAGATGCAGTAACGCAGTACCAATCTTTTTTATCGCAGAGTAAAGTAGTAAGTTCCAGTAATAATAGAGATGCTGAAATGGTAAAGAGAGTAGGCGGCAGAATAGCAAGTGCTATCACTTCGTTCTATGGTGCGCAGGGAAAACAGGATGTGCTGTCCGGATATAAATGGGAATTTAACCTAGTTGACAGCAAAGATGTAAATGCATGGTGTATGCCGGGCGGTAAAGTAGTTGTTTACACAGGTTTGTTACCGATAACACAGAATGAGGCAGCACTTGCAGTAGTGCTTGGCCACGAAATAACACATGCTGTTGCTAAACACAGTAGTGAAGCCATTAACAAACAATATGTGTTGCAGGGCTTCGGGGGTATTGTAGGTGCAAGTATTGCAAATGACCAAAAGGCAGCAATTTTTAACAACGTGTTTGGTTTGGGTGCGGGCGTAGCGGGTTTAAAAAATTCTCGCAACGCTGAGTTTGAGGCCGATCACTTTGGCTTATTGTTTAGTGCAATGGCTGGTTACAATCCGCAGGAAGCAATTTCGTTTTGGAACAGAATGGCATCAGCAAGTTCAGGCAACAAACCACCCGAATTTTTATCAAGTCATCCATCGGATGAAAACCGTATTAGCAGGTTACAAGGGTACATGCCCGAAGCATTGAGTTACTACAAACCGATAAAGAAATAATAAACAAGCCCTCAGAAATGAGGTTTTTTTTTGCTTTTTTTTTTGCACAAATTGAAATTTGGGAATTTGCTCAGGAAAAATAGATTTGAATTGTAAAAAATACATAGATTTAAAAATCTTTTTTCTGCACTTCTTTCGTGTTTACTGCAACTGTTTGGGGCCTGCAATAAATACTAGTATCAAACTTTTATTAATTAGGTTCGAAAGTTAGGGTGTTAGGCAAACAAACCTTAATTTTGAAGCATACAGTTAAAACTATTATCATGTTGAAACCTATTATTTTTTTTATGATTGTTATTGGAATATCAATCGTTATACCTTTTAGATTAATGGCTCAGCCGACCTTAGATCCTTGTACCGCACCGGAAGATTATTGCCCAATAGATAATAATCTTGTTGTGCTGATGGTAGCCGCCGCGGGTATTGCAGCAAAAAAAGGATACGATCATAAAAAGAAAATGCGAACAATAACGCTCTCTTAAAATTACTTTGAAAAAATTTATATGACGAGGCAATCCAACTTGGCTTGGCTTGACTTGTATAAGTTACTCACATTTATAAAAAAGGCTAGTAAATTTTTATATTTTACTCTGCTGGTTAATGAATATTTTTCACGATTTTTGTATTAAATAAATAGTGTCAGAAAACGAACCTAACTTTTTGGCAATTAATCTGATGATGAAAGAAAGTTTCAGTTGCTTGCGTTTACTTAAAGCAAACTACTTATTATCAATACTGTTTTTTGGAATCCTGGTTTTATTTATTTCTTCTTGCAAAGTAACCAAGCCATCTTCGTATTTTACCTCTTTAAAAAAAGATACCACCCTTATCGGCTTTGTTACCGGAGATTTTCAGTTAAAAATAAGAAAAGGCGATCGGCTTTCTATAAACGTGAGCAGCCTTAGCACTATAGAAGATGCCCTTTTTAACAGTGCAGGTGCTTCGGTAAGTGCTACAACCAGCGGTACAACAGGTGGTGGTTTTACCGTGCAGGAGGATGGGACCGTTTTATTGCACCGCCTTGGAGCTGTAAAAGTGGCGGGCCTTACGAGAAAAGAACTGAGCACAAATCTTCAGGCAAAACTTTTGGCATATATGAATGAGCCTATTGTTCAGGTTAATTTTTTAAACCATAAAGTAACTATACTTGGTGAGGTTAGTAACCCACAGGTTTTGCCAATGCCTGAAGAGCAGTTATCAGTAATTGATGCACTGGTTTTAAGTGGCGACGTTACGGCCAATGCTAAGCGCAACAATATTACCATCATACGGGAGGAAGGCACCGAGAAAAAAGTAAAACACATTAACCTGGAAGATAATTCTATTTTTTCTTCTCCATGGTATTATGTGCAACCAAATGATATCATTCTGGTGTCTGCCGATACAGAGAAATTTGTAAAAGAGGAAAATAGAAGAAAAATACAGACAAACTTTTCGCTGTTAATCTCGGGGGTTTCTTTTTTGATTATAATATTAGACAGGGTTTTTAAATAAGTTTCTGTATGGACGAAGAACAATTTTTTAGCGATAAGCCGCAGTCAAATATACTGGTGCAGATTCTGCACCGATATCTGCCCTTTTGGCCCGTGCTCGCTGTTCTTGTTGCTATTTCGCTTTCAGTAGCTTTTATTTATCTGCGTTCACAAACAAAAATTTATGTTGCCGCAGCAAAAGTTTTGCTAAAAGATCCACAAAAGGGTGGTGGCGATAGCAAGGTATTGGACGCCCTCAATATTTTTAGCGAAAAGAAAATCGTAGACAACGAAATTCTTGTATTAAAGTCTGCCTCTATTATGCAGGAAGTAGTGAAGCAACTTGATCTTTACACCACTGTTTACAACGATGGAAAAGTGCAGACAGAAGAATTATATGGTAGCAATTCGCCGTTATATTTTGAAGCCATCAACAAAGACAGCATCAACGGCGGCGGTAATTTTGAAATGATTGTAAATTGGAAGACAAACAGTATAGCCCTTAATAAAATAGAATATGGGTTCAACGACCTCGTGAATGTGGCCGGTACTAATTACAGAATTGTTATAAACAACGCTTACAATAAAAATGCTGTTGGTAAAAATTACTTTGTTGTTTTTAACAGTCCGGCAGGTGCAGCAGGTGGTATAATTGGTGGGCTTAATGCGGCACCAATTTCCTTCAGCAGTACCGTTATTAATGTAGATATTAAAACACCGGTACCTGAAAAAGGCATTAAGATCTTAAACAAATTATTTGAAGTTTATAATATTGCAGGCATAAATGATAAAAATGAAATTGCGGAGCGTACGCTTAAGTTTGTTGATGACCGTTTGAATAAAGTAACGGCAGAACTTGACAGTGTGGAGCGCAACGAATCTAACCTCAGGGCAAGAGAAGGCATAACAGATCTTTCGGCACAGGGTACACAATATGCAGCCATTGTAAGAGAACTAGATCAGAAAAAAACGGCCATTGATCTGCAAACCGATATTCTGGCTGGCATCCAAAGTTACGTTTACAGCAAGGGGAGAAGACCCGGCACGGTGCCAGCGCAAGGGCTTGTATCTGACCCTACATTATCCGGCTTGCTTTCGCAGTTGTATAGTGCAGAGTTTGAGCTGGACGGGGCCAAAGCAGTAGCGGGAGAAAAAAGCGAAAGGGTTATGCTTGCAGAAGAAAAAGTGAGCAGGCTCAAAAATGATATTAAAGAAAACATAAACAACATAAGAAGTGGTTATCAGATACAGCGCAACAGCATCAGCGAAAATATTGGGTTAAACAATAGCTTGCTTGCGCAGGTGCCAGGCAAAGAACGAGCATTACTAGCCATCAGTCGCCAGCAGGAAATAAAAAATAATATTTACACTTTTTTATTAAATAAAAGAGAGGAAACAGCCATATCATCTGCCTCAACAACAGCAGACCTTAGGGTATTGGAAAGTGGTTTCTCTTACGGTCCCATTAGCCCTGTGCCTAAAAATTACTACCTCATGGGCCTCCTTTGTGGCTTGCTCGCTTTCTTGATATTTATACAGTTAAATGAACCACTGAGCAATAAGATTTTGTTTAGGACAGACATAGAAAATAAAACAAAAGTGCCTGTTCTAGGCGAAATTATACAGGCTGTTGAGAAAAGCAACATTGCTATTACAGAAGGTAAAAGAACGGTTATTGCTGAGCAGTTTCGCTCGTTGCGCACCAACCTTAGCTTTATGGGCGTAAGCGCAGTTAATAAGACGATTCTGGTTACTTCTTCCATATCTGGCGAGGGGAAAAGTTTTGTGGCGACCAACCTTGCTTTGAGTATGACGCTTACCGGTAAAAAAGTTGCCCTCTTGGAGCTTGATCTTAGAAAGCCTAAACTGAGTAGAGAGCTTGGTGTGAAAAGAGATCCTGGTATTTCAAGTTACCTTATTGGTAAAGCCACACTCGACGAAATAATTAAGCCAACAGCATACGGCAATCTCTTTTTGGTTACGTCAGGTCCCATCCCGCCTAACCCTACAGAACTCATAGGTAACAAGGAATTTGGCGAAATGCTTACAGAACTAAAAGAAATATTTGATTATATCATTATAGATTCGGCACCACTTGCACCGGTTACCGATTCGCAATTGTTGAATAAATATGCAGAAACAACGATTTTTGTGATCAGGCATCATATGACCCCAACGGTATTTTTAACAATGATAGACGGATTTAGGAAAGAGAAAAAGTTTTCTAATATGTGTATAGTTTTTAACGGAGTAAAACCTCGCGGCACATCTTTCTTAAATTATGGCTTTGGTGGCTATGGCAATGGTTATGGTTATGGCTATGGTTACGGTTATGGTTATGGTTATGGTTATGGCAGTGGTTATGGCAGTGAGACAAGTAGTTATTATACTGCTGATAGTGTTCAGCCGGGGTTTAAAAACCTGTTTGGATTTGTTGGATTTCTAAAAAAGCTGTTTAAAAAGCGGAGGTAATCTGCTTTAAAATATATTATAATTTTTTATTCTTTGGTACTGTTTTTCAAAAAAATATGGGACTGAGGGACAGCGAAGCTTTGCGCAAAAATTTAGAAATTTAGTAAAAAAGTATGAATTCTTTTTAAGACGAATTGCTCGAAAAAATTGATGGGTAAGCCTTACAGCGTTTAGAAAGTGATGACTTGGCATACATTTAAAATAATGAACATTGAGCAACATAAAAAAATGGTATGTGGTTTATACAAAGCCACGCTGGGAAAAGAAAGTTGCCGCATTGCTGGTAGAAAAAAAGATAGAAAATTATTGTCCGCTAAACCGTGTAAATAAAAAGTGGAGTGATAGAAGTAAAGTCGTATTAGAACCTTTGTTTAAAGGCTACGTTTTTGTAGCACCGGTGCAGATGGATAAGTGGGATCTAAAACACATCCCCGGTGTGGTAAATTTTGTTTATTGGTTGGGGAAACCAGCTGTGGTAAAAGAGGAAGAAATAATTATCATCAAGAAATTTTTGCACGAATTTGAGGATATAAAAGTTGGTGAAATAAATGCCAATCTGCATGATGAAGTGGCCATAAAGCAAGGTTTATTAATGAACTTTAAAGGTATTATTATAGAAGTTTTAGGCAACAAAGCCAAAGTGAAAATAAAAGGCATGGGGCTGGAACTGACGGCCATTTTTGAAAGGAGCAATCTGGAGAAAGTAGGGTTGAGCGGTAACTAATTTCATGTATGCTATCCAAACAAAATATTTTATAGAGGCAGTTAAATATAAAACATCCTGTCAGGGTTCTACTGTTTTAGATAGATGGAAATCAGAATTAAAAATAACCTGATTCTTGCTTATTCACGTTTACAACTAAAGTATGGGTGCGAGCTTCGTGATGTAACGCGGGCATAAGTCTGATGTTAACAATACTATTGCGGTTGCAAACACTAGCCAGTTTTTGACAGGGGTGATTCTACATTTAAAATTTTAAAGTTTTCAGCATGAATATTAATGACAAAATTTATATAGCAGGTCACAACGGACTGGTGGGGAATGGTATTTTACGATTATTACAAAAAAGAGGCTTTCGGTATCTCATCACCATAAACTCTGCCGACCTCGATTTGAGAGACCAGACAGCTGTGAAACGCTTTTTTCAGCGGGAAAAACCTCAATATGTTTTTATGGCCGCAGCAAAAGTGGGTGGAATAATGGCCAACAAAACCTATGGCGCGGAATTTATTTATGAGAACCTTACTGTACAAAATAATGTAATAAATGAGGCTTACCGTAATGGTACAGAAAAGCTTCTTTTTTTAGGCAGTAGTTGCATTTACCCAAAACTTGCAGCCCAGCCCATAAGAGAAGAATATTTTATGACGGGTGCGCTTGAGCCCACAAATGCACCTTATGCCATGGCCAAAATTGCAGGTATTGAAATGTGCAAAGCCTATCACGACCAATATGGGTGCAGGTTTATCAGCGTTATGCCAACTAATCTTTACGGGCCAGGAGATAACTACGACCTGGCAAATGCACACGTATTACCAGCATTGATAAGAAAGTTTCATGAGGCAAAAATGAACAACAGCGAAGCTGTAACCATTTGGGGAACCGGCACACCAAGAAGAGAATTTTTACATGTAGATGATGCCGCCAGTGCCTGTGTATATCTTATGGAAAACTATGAAGATCCGTCTATTATAAATATTGGCTGTGGCGTAGATTATTCGATTAAAGAAATGGCAGAAGCCATAAAAGATATCACTGGCTTTACCGGCGAACTTGTTTTTGATACAAGCAAACCCGATGGTACGATGCAAAAACTACTTGATGTTACCAAATTAAACGAACGGGGATGGAAGCATTCCGTACTTTTAAAAGATGGTTTAGAAGCCACCTACCAAGACTTTAGCAGCAGATACGAGTATTATATTTCAAAAAAACGAAAACAGCCTATCTCAGGTAATGTGTAGGATAGCAGGAATATTAAACCCATCCCTATCTGTTGAATCCCTACAAAGCACAGTTGCCAGCATGTGTGAAATTTTAAAACATGGCGGGCCTGACGACGGCGGCATTTTTATTTCGGAACAGGAGCATTTGGTATTAGGTAACAGGCGGCTTGCGTTAATGGATCTCACGAGTGCAGGTCACCAACCTATGCACTATGCCCAAAGGTTTACCATAACATACAATGGAGAATTGTATAATTTTCGCACGCTCAGAAAAACCTTGCAGGAAGCAGGACTAGTTTTTAAGACCAATTCTGATACAGAAGTTATTTTAGCTGCTTTTGCAAAATGGAACACGCAAAGTTTTAGCAAATTAAATGGAATGTTTGCGTTTGCACTTTGGGATAACGAAGAAAAGAAACTTTACCTTGTTAGAGATGCGACAGGTATTAAACCGCTTTACTATTCAACACATAATGGCGGTATATGTTTCGCATCTGAAATGAGGGGTTTTAAGCCAGTTGATTATTTAGATGAAAACAACAACAAAGTAGCAGTATACCAGTTGGCTTATGGTTTTATACCTGAGCCAATAACGACACTTAAACATGTGAAACCTTTACCAAAGGGGTGCTATTTTATGTATGATTGTAACACGCAGTTAACCACGCTGCAGGCATTTGCTTTTTTTAGTTTCAATAATACCATCTGCAACCACAAGGAGGCACAGGAAAAAATTTTTACGACAACGGAAGATGCAGTAGCCCGACAAATGCTGGCAGATGAAGAAGTGGGTATTTTTTTAAGTGGTGGTACCGATTCTGCTATATTGGCAAAGCTTGCCAACAACCACCCCCTAAAAAAATTACATACCATTTCCATTTATTTTGAAGAAGCAAAATATTCTGAAAAGAAATACCAGAATCTTGTAGCCGACGAATTAAAGAGTACCCACCATTCTATTCTTTTAAGGGAAGCCGATTTTCACGCACATTTTTTAGATGTAATACGGGCAATGGATATGCCAACATGCGACGGAATAAACACGTGGTTTATCAGCAGGTTTGCATCGTCTATAGGTTTGAAAGCTGTTCTTTCTGGCATTGGTGCAGATGAGCTTTATGGTGGCTATCCGTCTTTTGCACGTATGCAAAAAACACTTCTCATGCACAAAGCGCCCGATGCTTTGCTCGGGCTAAGTGCCAACCTTGATCTTAAAAAGTACAACCGATTGGCTTATCTGCGGATGGAAGGCATTAGAGGTGTCTATCTTTTTTTGAGGGGACATTTTACACCCACACAGATTGCTGAGCAATTAGGCGCATACGAAAAAGATGTATGGACCATGCTCGCTTCTGCACCCACATCGCCAACACTGAGCAATATTGGCATCAGGAACAAAGCAAGCTGGATGGAATTTAATATATATATGCAGGACCAGTTGCTGAGAGATGCAGATGTAATGAGTATGGCACATGGGCTGGAAATTAGAGTTCCATTTTTAGACAATGAAGTGATAAAAACCGCCTTTTCAATAACCGAGAATATTAAGTTTGGCGGAAAATTACCTAAGCAACTTCTTACCGATACTTTCAAAAAACTATTGCCCGAAGCCATCTGGCAAAGACCGAAGATGGGTTTTAGTTTTCCATTTAACGAATGGTTAAAAAACAGTCCCTTGGTACATGACCTTGCCGGCTCAAAAAATACCGCCGCACAAAAAGCCGTAAAAGATTTTATGAATGGCGAACTTCATTGGAGCAGGGTGATGTCGTTATTGGTGCTGAGAAGTTAGATTGGAGACACAAGATTTGAGACGCAAGAATTAGGACGATAGACCATGGACGACGGACAACAGACGACGGACGACAGTTGGGTCCCGCCTCCTAATCCCTAATTCATCACTCCTAATTCATAACTCCAAACTCATCATTCGTCATTCGTCATTCGTCATTCATCATTTTCACTTAACCTTCCTTCTGCAACATCACATCCTATTCTTAACCCTTAAAGTTTTTTCCGCTACCGGTGGTATTGAAAAAGTGTGTCGTGTGATGGGCAAAGCATTGTACGAATATGGGCTACAGACAGATAAGAGTATTGAAATATTGAGCATGCACGACCAACAGAATCAGGCAGACAGAAATGTATATTTTCCCAAGCGAATATTTACCGGGTTTGGGGCTAATAAAGGTTCTTTTGTATTAAATGCTGTAAAAAATGGACGAGGTGCAGATGTAGTGGTAATAAGCCACGTTAATCTTTTAGTGGTTGGCTGGTTAATTAAGAAACTAAACCCATCGGCTAAAATTATGTTGCTTGCACATGGCATAGAAATTTGGGGGAAGTTGAACCTACTGAAAAAAAAAATGTTGCCCGTATGCAATAAAATAATTTGTGTGAGTCATTTTACGGCAGATAAAATTATGGCCAATCATAGGCTGCCGGTCACTGAAGTAAGTGTTTTAAATAATTGTATTGATCCGTTTTTGCCTTTGCCGGATCCTGCTTACTCCGACCAAAAACTAAGAGAAAAATATAAGATAGACAGTGGAGATACTGTATTAATGACGCTTACAAGGTTATCGCACCGTGACCGCTACAAAGGTTACAATATAGTACTTAAAGCTATGGTAGGACTTGTAGAAACAAATAAAAAAATTAAATACCTTCTTGCGGGAGCTTATAGCATAGATGAGAAAGTATTCATAGATAAGCTGGTGCAAAAAAATGGCATTGAAGACAATGTAATTCTTGCAGGTTACATACCCGAGGAGGAACTTACAACCCATTTTACTATGGCAGATATTTATGTAATGCCAAGCACAAAAGAGGGTTTTGGTATTGTATTTATAGAAGCCATGTACTACGGTATGCCGGTAATAGCAGGCAATAAAGATGGCTCTACAGATGCCTTGCTCAACGGCAAAGTTGGTGTGCTCATAGAGCCAAATAATGTAGCCGAGTTACAAACCGCCATTCTTACCATTTTAAATAATAGGGAAGCATACAAACCAAACCATAGGCTTATTATGGAGCATTTTGGTTACGATACCTATAAGAGAAATGTAGAAAAAATAATTGCAAGCGCATAAATTTTTGGTAGTCAAAAAACAAAGCAGCTTCGGTGGTTTAAAAAACACTTTTGCTTTGAAAGCTTAGAAAATATTAAAGTCTTTTTTTCGTTTAACACAAGTAATGGAGCAAGCAACAACAGAAGAACATTGGGATCAAGTGATAGCACCAACCGGTAAGCTGCTCGATTTGCGGCTAAAGGAAGTGTGGAAATACAGAGATTTGTTATTGCTGTTTGTGAAAAGAGATTTTGCTGCACAATACAAACAGACTGTACTTGGGCCTGTGTGGCATTTAATACAGCCCATTTTTACCACAGCGGTTTTTTTATTGGTATTTCACAGCATTGCCAATATTGATACCGATGGTATAAATGCCATTCCGTTTTATATGAGTGGCATCGCCATTTGGAATTATTTTTCAAGCTGCCTTACAGGTACTTCAAACACATTTGTAGCCAATGCAGGCATTTTTGGAAAAGTGTATTTTCCACGCTTGGTTATTCCTTTAAGTACGGTGCTTAGCAACATTATTAAATTTGTGATACAGTTTTTTTTGTTGCTCGTCGTTATGATTTATTTTGGTATAAAAGAAGGTACTTTCTATTTTAGCATCACCTGGTTATTGGTGCCATTGCTTGTAGTAATGATGGCGGGCATGGGTTTGGGGTTAGGCATCATTATATCGTCGCTCACCACCAAGTACCGAGATTTTGCAGTCCTCATTGGCTTTGCGGTACAACTCTTAATGTATGCAACGCCGGTAGCATATCCATTATCGTACATAAAAGGAAAAAGTTATGAATGGCTTATAACCGCCAACCCGCTCACACCAATCGTAGAGGCATTTAGGTATGCGCTGTTTGGTAAAGGGAGTTTTGATGCGTTGCATCTTTTTTATTCAGGGTTGTTTATTGTTTTTGCTTTATTTGTAGGCACATTGTTGTTCAATAAGGTAGAAAGAAGTTTTATGGATACGGTTTAGAATAGTTGATAGATCGTAGATTGTAGTTGATAGAGGTTTGATGTTAGGTTGTAGTAGGTAATTCTTTTTCATTGTATAAATAAGTAATGGCAGCTTACAAAAACTTAGAGGCTTGGAAACACTCAATGCAACTGGTTAAAGAAATTTATATTTTAACCAAAACTTTTCCGAGGGAAGAAATGTATGCACTTAGTTCCCAATTGAAAAGAGCGGCTGTTTCTGTACCGAGTAATATAGCGGAAGGCTGTGGGAGAAATTATAAAAAAGATACCATTCAGTTTTTGCTCATTGCAAGGGGCTCCCTATATGAAACCGAAACCCAGGTCGAAATAGCAAGGATGAATAATTTTATACAGGAAGGTGAATTAGTATTGTTGACAACAATAATCACAACATGTATGAAAACTTTAAATGGCTTAATTAGTTATTATGAAAAAGCTGATTTAAAATAATAGACTTTTCTTCTATCAACCATCATCTATCAACAATCACCTACTAACCAACAACTACCAACTATCAACTTACAATAATCTGTGAGCATAAACAAACACATAACAACCGTAATTGACGACGGGGCTCAAATCGGCGACAATACCAACATTTGGCACTTTACCCATATCATGCCGACTGCAATAATTGGCAACAACTGTAACATCGGTCAAAATGTTTTTGTAGATAATAATGTAGTAATTGGCAATGGCGTAAAAATCCAGAACAATGTTTCGGTTTACAATGGCGTTGTATGTGAAGACGAGGTTTTTATTGGTCCATCGGTTGTATTTACAAATGTTATCAACCCACGCAGTGCTATTGAAAGAAAAAATGAATTTAAAAAAACAATCGTTAGAAAAGGTGCAAGCATAGGGGCAAACGCTACCATTGTTTGTGGCAATGAAATAGGTGAATACGCCATGATTGGTGCAGGTGCTGTAATTACCAAGCCCGTAAAGCCTTATGCCTTGGTGGTTGGGAACCCTGCAAAACAAATTGGTTGGGTAAGTGAGTATGGACACAGGTTGGTTTTTGAAGAAAGGGGAAATGGAGTTTGTGAGGAAAGCGGACAGGAGTATTATTTAGAGGCTGATTTGGTTGTGAGGGTGAAGTAAGGAGTGATTAATTAGGGGTGATTGATTAGAAGGCTGAATTCAACCAACAACCGCATTACTACTGTGGGAAATATAATTTAAATGTTAACAGAATTTTATCAATTATCTCTAAATATAATTTTCTAAAAAAACAATTGGGTTTTATAAAGATACCTTTGTAAGAATTTCTTTGTAAGAATTTAAATTCTTACACAAATTTTATTACAAAAGTGTAATGTTTTTTTAGATTTTATAAAAATTATTACAAGATTGTAATAATTTCATATTTTTTTAAAAAATTATTGCAACATGAGTAATATAAAAACGATAAAAGATAAGTTTGGCGTTACGCAGCAGCTTGTGTAGTATTTGGCTGAAAGCCATAGCGCCGTAGCCATTGCGGAACCCGTAAAAGATTGTTGCAGCAGCGCCAATAAAATTAAATACTTTACACAGCCAAACTGAAAAATGACTATTAATTGCAGATGTAGCTGCCAAGCATATACACGCAAAAGTAGGGTCACTTAAAACTTCTAAAAACCTGTAGCCGAGAACATGGAAAACGCTGATGAATCAGGGCAAACGCATTAAAAACTTAGTAGTTATTCACATTGCTGTATTATTAGGAGTTTGTCAATTGAATTGTAAGTTAGTTTTTGCATAAAAAAAAATATGTCAAGTATTATCGAACACTTTAGCAA
>JBJXGJ010000216.1:0-14949 GCA_046153805.1 Ferruginibacter sp.
CTCAATGAATTTTGCTACAAATTTAATCGGAGGTATTTTGGTATAAAATTATTTGATAGGTTAATGGTGGCGGCTATCGCCGAGGCATGGTATAAACCTTGCTCCTAATTGCGGATAGTCATTGAAAGTAATTTATATTTAACAATCAACTTATTGGGTAATGACTGAGCAATTAACGTTAGATCAAATACAAAATTTTAAGGGGAAATATCCCAAGCAACTCTGGTATCTTTTCTTTTCAGAAATGTGGGAACGCTTTTGTTTTTATGGCATGCGTGGAATGCTTACCTATTTTATGGTGACGCAATTATTAATGAAAGATGATCAGGCAAACCTGCAATATGGCGCCACCCAGGCATTTGTATATGCTTTCACTTTTATTGGTGGTTTGTTTGCAGATAAAATTTTAGGATTTAGAAAATCGCTCTTCTGGGGTGGTATTTTAATGATTACGGGCAGCGCTATTTTAGCCGTTGATCCAAAAGAATTTTTTTTTCTAGGTATCAGTTTTACCATTGTAGGTACAGGATTTTTTAAGCCAAATATCTCAACAATGGTTGGTGCATTATATCAAAAAAATGATGTGCGTAGAGATGCAGGCTTTTCTCTTTTTTACTCAGGCATCAACATAGGCGCTCTTTTAGGAGGTTATGCCTGTATTGCAATTGGTAAAAACTACTCCTGGAACCTCGCTTTTGGTTTAGCAGGTATTGTAATGGTTATTAGTTTAATCACTTTTGTTTTTACGCAAAAAAGTCTAGGGCCTATAGGTTTACCACCGGACCAAAATAATGATGTATCATTTGATAATACAAATATTTCAACCCCCATATCAAAACCAAAACCTTGGCATAATTATGCAGTTTTTGCAGGTTCACTACTAGTTATTCCGTTAATAATGGTAATGGTTGCCAAAACGGAATACACTGATTATTTTATGTACACTATTGGTCCCTTAACGCTTATTTATTTAGGTTATGAAATGACCAAGTACAATATAATTGAAGTAAAAAAATTAATAGCAGCTTTAGTGTTTATTATTTTTTCAATTTTGTTTTGGGCTTTTTTTGAACAAAGTGGTGGCTCGTTAAGTTTATTTGCAGCAAATAATTTAGACAATAAAATTTTAGGTGCCATAAAATTAGATCCTAATGGCGTGAACAATTCTGCAAACTCTTTGTTCGTTATTATTTTTGCGCCATTGTTGGGCATTTTATGGATTGCCATGGCAAAGAAAAAAATAGAACCAAATACAGTTGTAAAATTTGGGCTCGGGTTTTTATTTTTAGCCGGCGCATTCTATATTTTTTATGCGACACGTTTTTTTGCAAATGCAGACGGAATTGCTTCGCTTGATGTGTTTACTATTGCATACTTGGTTATAACCTTTGGCGAATTATGTTTATCTCCCATTGGCTTATCCATCATGACAAAATTATCTCCTGTAAAGCTTCAAGGTGTAATGATGGGCATGTGGTTTCTTGCAAGTGCCTATGGGCAGTATGTTGCAGGTATTTTAGGAGCAGGCTTATCCTCAGCCGGTGAAAATGATACGCCAGTACAAAAATTAATAACGTTTACAGATGGCTACAAACAGCTCGCTATTTATGCACTAATCGCAGGGATAGTACTTATTGTTATTTCGCCGTTGGTTAAAAAATTAATGAATGATGTAAAATAAAATGCCTCATATATATATATTAATTGTTTTTAACGTTCAAAGAATAACTTTGGGGCACTTTAATAGACCCTAAAAAAATTAAATGAATATCCTAATTATTGGCTCCGGTGGCCGGGAGCACGCATTTGCATGGAAGATAAAACAAAGCCCTCTTTGTAAAAAACTTTTTATTGCGCCGGGAAATACAGGCACCCAACTGTTTGGCGCCAATTTGCCAATTGAGATATCTGATTTTGAAAACCTTGCTGCATCTTCTGTACAAAACAACATAGACCTTATACTAGTAGGCCCCGAAGAGCCATTGGTAAAGGGTATTACAGACTATTTTCAGGAGAATGAACTTACCAAACATATCAAGATCGTTGGTCCTTCAAAAGAAGCATCCAAGTTGGAAGGCAGTAAAGCTTTTGCAAAAACTTTTATGCAAAGGCACGGCATACCGACGGCAGGCTATAAGGAATTTACAGTGGATAATTATACAGAAGGCATTGATTATATAACCCAGCACAGCTATCCGTTGGTTTTAAAAGCTGATGGCCTTGCCGCAGGAAAGGGGGTTCTAATTTGTAACAGTCTTTTAGAAGCCAGAGCTGAATTTGAACTGATGTTGTTAGGCTCAAAATTTGGCGATGCAGGAAAAAAGATAATTGTAGAAGATTTTTTAACCGGTATTGAAATGAGCATTTTTGTGCTCACGGACGGTGTAAATTATTTACTGCTGCCCGAAGCAAAAGATTATAAAAGAATAGGGAAGGCAGATACAGGCCTAAACACAGGCGGTATGGGTGCAATAAGTCCCGTACCAATTTTAACCGAGGATTTAAGAAAAACAATTATTGAAAAAGTAATTGAACCAACCATAAAAGGATTGCAAAAAGATAAACTGGATTACAAGGGTTTTGTATTTGTTGGGTTAATGATTGAGAACAACGAACCTATGGTGATTGAATATAATTGTAGGATGGGTGACCCTGAAACAGAAGTTGTATTACCTAGGTTAAAAAATGACTTGCTCGCTTTGCTGGTTGCTACAACGGATGGCACTTTAAATAATAACACAATAGAAACAGACGATCGTTCTGCGGTTGGGATAGTTGCTGTGAGCGGTGGTTACCCAAACTATTACAAAACAGGTTTTGCCATTAAGGGATTATCCACTGGCTTATTACCGGAGAGTTTACTTTTTCATGCAGGTACCACACAAAAAGGAGAAGACATTGTTACCAATGGTGGGCGAGTATTGGTCGCTGTATCTTTTGGTGAAAATATAAGAGAAGCCGCGGAACACGCAGATTATCTTTTGCACCAGGTGCATTTTACAGATATGAATTATCGAAATGATATTGGTTATGAATTTATGTAAATAAATAAAATATTTAGCACATTGTTATTTGCTCAATTTAAGCCCGTCAAATTCTATGATAATTTCACCTGATTAGCTTCCGAAATTTAAAACTAAACATATTAGCAAATCCTTTAAGCATAAAGGATTCAGTAATTTTTTCATTCTAAAATTATTTTGTGAAAGTTTAATTTCGTTGTTGTAAAGTCAATAATTTATAGCAACTTTGTAGCAATTCCTTTAACTACATTATCACACACAAAAAAATGGGCCTCTTTAATTTTTTTACGCAAGAAATTGCGATAGATCTTGGTACAGCAAATACCCTGATAATACACAATGATGAAGTCGTTGTAAACGAACCATCAATTGTCGCATTAGATAGGAACAACCCAAAACTTTTATTGGCTGTGGGCAAGAAGGCATTAATGATGCACGAAAAAACCCATGAAAGTATTAGAACGGTTCGCCCGTTGCGTGATGGTGTCATTGCAGATTTTAATGCTGCAGAGTTAATGATAAGAGAACTCATTAAAATGGTTTATCCAAAAAAGCCATTAATTGCGCCAAGTTGGAGAATGATGATATGCATACCAAGCAGCATAACCGAGGTTGAAAAACGTGCGGTAAGAGATAGTGCAGAGCAAGCAGGTGCAAAAGAAGTTTATCTGATACATGAACCAATGGCTGCGGCACTTGGTATTGGTATAGATGTAGAAGAACCTGTAGGAAACATGATTATAGATATTGGCGGTGGTACTACCGGCATTACCGTTATTGCACTTGCGGGTATTGTTTGCGACCAAAGCATTCGTGTTGCTGGTGATGAATTTACGGCTGACATTATGGAAGCTTTGCGCCGTTATCACAGTTTATTAATTGGAGAACGTACTGCGGAGCAAATAAAAATACAGGTAGGTGCGGCTATGAAAGATTTAGATAATCCTCCCGATGATATTCCTGTAAATGGTCGTGACCTCGTAACCGGTATTCCTAAACAGGTAATGGTAAGTTACCAGGAAGTTGCAGATGCTTTAGATAAAAGTGTTTTTAAAATTGAAGAAGCTATTTTAAAGGCTTTGGAAACTACGCCGCCAGAGCTTTCAGCCGATATTTATCGCCGTGGTCTTTACTTAACAGGCGGTGGTGCATTGCTTCGTGGTCTTGATAAGAGGATTGCAAATAAAATAAAATTGCCAGTACATGTTGCAGACGATCCGCTTAAGAGTGTCGTAAGAGGTACAGGTATCGCACTTAAAAATTATGACAGATACCCTTTCGTGATGAGATAATCGAGCCCTTTAAATCTCCTGTTTAGGAGACTTTTTATGCAGAATATTTTTCTTTTTATAAGGCGATACGCCAACCTTTTATTATTCCTGTTTTTACAGGTGCTCTGCATTTATTTTATTGTAAGCTATAGTAAATACCACGAGGCTGCATTTGGCAATACAGCCAATAAATTTACCGGTCTCATTAATGGGCAATTTAACAGAGTTGAGTATTATTTTCAACTAAAAAAAACAAACGATTCGTTGGTAAAAGCAAACGAAGCTTTGTATAATAAACTGCGCAGCAATTACAACATAGCTGACTCTGTAGATAAGGTTGTGATTGATACAATGCGTATTGATTCTATTTTACAGTATAGAAAATTTAATTATTTAAATGCAAAAGTCGTTGCAAACAGTACCGCCGCTCAAAGCAACTTTATAGTTATAGCAGGCAGCAATGTGCACACATTTAAAAAAGGAATGGGTATAGTGGGGGTAAAAAATGATGTAGTAGGTATTATTACTGAAGTAAATGGAGATTATGCTGTTGTCATGAGTTTGTTACATAAAGACAGTAAGATAAGTGGCAGGTTATTAAACGGTGGCGAAACCGGAACCCTTACCTGGAATGGAGAAAAGCCAAACATTTTATCCCTCAACAATATTGCTCAAAGTGCAAAAGTGGCAAAAGGCGATTCTGTTGTTACAAGCGGATTCTCTGCAACTTTCCCTAGGGGAATTATGATTGGAAGAATAACCGATGTAAAGAAGGAAAGTTTCAATAATAATTACAAAATAACTTTGAAATCTGCTGCAGATTTTTTCAGCCTCGAATATGTGTACGCCATACAAAGTGCAGATGCAGAACCGGTAAAAAATATTTTAGAGAAAGCAAAAGCATCTGTAAACTAAATGAGTATTCTGGTAAAAAATATAATTAGAGCCATATTGTTTTTGTTTGTGCAGGTATTTGTGTTTGATAAAATACACCTGCACCAAATGGTTACTCCGTATTTATATTTCCTTTTTATTTTATGGTTACCCTTTAAAATGCAACGTTCATGGCTTATGGTAATCGCCTTTATTTACGGGTTTATATTAGATAGCTTTTGGCACAACCCAGGGTTTCATGCTGCAGCTTGCGTACTCATTGCTTACATAAGGCCTTTTCTTGTAAATATTTTTATACCGCAAGAAGGTGCCGATGCTAACTTTGAAGAACCTTCTGTAAAAAGCATGGGTGGGCTTTTACCTTATGTAATTTTTATGGGTATTTTAAGTTTATTTCACAATGCGTGGCTGTTTTTGCTGGAGGCGTGGCAATTTGGAAACATCTGGTATTTTTTAATAAAAACAATTTTATCTACAGCAATTAGTTTGTTGCTAATAATAATAACTGAATTAATTTTTGTGAGAAAACAAAAGTTTAGAACGAATACAGTGTAATTGGGAATTGGGAATTGTCAATGTAGAAGTTTGCGATTGTTGGATGTATTTTTATTACTCAATATCTCTTCTAAATAAAAAGAATATTATGTTCTTAGAGCTGAACCATCAAAAATTAGATGTGTACACTTTCGCTAAACAACTTGTTTTGGAATGTTATAAACTCACCAAAATATTACCATCAGAAGAAAAATTTTCTATGGTTTCTCAAATACGAAGGGCGGCATTATCTGTTCATCTAAATATTGCCGAAGGTGCATCACGAAAATCTGATGTAGAAAGAAAAAGATATTTTGAAATTTTCAGAGGTTCAATAATTGAAATTGATGCCGCCCTCGATATAGCTTTTGAGTTAAAATATTTAGAGAATTATGATACACAAAATCTAAGTTTATCCATGATAAACTGTTTTAAAACATTAACCGGTCTAATAAAAGTAAACCTTCAAAATTAAATTAACCCTTTCACAATTCACAATCTCACAATTCCCAAAATGTCCGCCTTTAACCAATCAAGAAAAAATATTGTAGTTGTTGTATTTGTTTTGATGTTTATGGTAATTATCGCACAGCTTGCTCACCTGCAGCTTTTTTCGGCAGATCTGCGTTTACAGGCAGATGCACAAGGCACATTTAGAAAAGTAATTTATCCTGACAGGGGAATTGTGTTTGACAGGCACCGAAAAGCGATTTTACAAAATACAATCATTTACGATTTAATGGTTACGCCCAATAAATTACGGGGTGTAGATACATTTTCGCTCTGTAAAATTTTAGGAATAGATACGGCTCAGTTTAGCAAAAAAGTTGTGGAGGTAATTATAAAAAACGGCCGTACAAGAACATCGGTTTTTGAAGCCCTGTTAAGCGATGATAAACAAGCCATGCTGAATGAAAGCATGTATTTATTTACACCTGGATTTTATCTACAGGAAAGATCTGTAAGAAGTTACCCATATGATGCTGCGGCAAATGTGCTTGGCTACACCGCGGAAGTAGATACAAATTTCTTAAGAAAACACAAGGATGAAGGATATGTTTCAGGTGACTATGCGGGGTTTACAGGTATTGAGAGAAGTTATGAAAAAGTATTAATGGGTGAACGTGGCATTGAATACTGGAAAAGAGATAATAAAAACCGGCTGACGGAGAAGTTAGAAAATGGGAAATATGATACGATACCTGTAGCAGGAAACAACCTATACACTTCCCTTGATATTGAATTGCAGGAACTGGGAGAAAAATTAATGCAAAATAAACTTGGGTCTATTGTAGCAGTTGACCCCAAAACGGGCGGCATAATTGCCATGGTGAGTGCACCTACCTATCAACCAAAATATTTAACGGGTAGTGAACGCAGAAAGCATTTTGCCGAATTAATTTTAAATCCTGCAAAGCCTTTACTAAATAGAACAGTGAGTGCCACTTACTCACCAGGTTCTACTTTTAAAACATTACAGGCATTGGTTGGTTTGCAAGAGGGAGTGATTGACCCACAATTTAAGGTTAGCTGTAGTGGTGCATTTTATGGCTGCGGTAGTGGCAGGCCAATGCGCTGTTTAGATTATGGTACGTTTGATTTAAGAGGTGCCATCACCTTATCTGATAATACTTATTTTGCAACTGTAATGCAGCGGGTAATCAACAACCCAAAATACCCAAATATTGACAGCAGCCTTGCCGTATGGGACAGGTATATGTACGCCTTTGGTCTTGGCCACAAATTAGGAGTAGATGTACCCGCAGAAGTAAGGGGATTCATTCCCACACCTGCATATTTTAATAACCCAAAAATATATGGAGAAGGAAAATGGAACTATTGTAATTTTCGATCTGTTAGTATTGGCCAAGGCGAAGTGGTGACTACACCAATACAAGTAGCAAATGAAATGGCTTACATTGCTAACAAAGGCTGGTATATTACACCGCATGTTGTAGATAGTATTGAAGGTGGTGATAAATATGAAGTGCTTAAACAGTACAAAATAAAAAACAGACCAATTGGTATACCCGATAGTATTTTTGATGTAGTACACGATGGTATGCAAGGTGTTTTAGAAAGAGGAACCGGTGCCAATGCAAGGGTAAAAGGTATAACCATTTGTGGTAAAACTGGTACGGTAGAAAATTATTACAGAGGCGTAAAACAAGAGAACCACTCTTTCTTTTGTGCATTTGCACCAAGAGATAACCCTAGAATAGCCATTATGTGTGTGGTGGAAAATAGCGGTCGGTTTGGTGGTACTTATGCAGCACCAATAGTTGGTTTAATGATAGAAAAATATTTAAACGATTCTATTACAGATAAAGCAAGGCTGGAAAAAATTGAAAGTTTATCTAAACTTGCTTTGATACCAAAAAGAATTTACAGCGAAGTAAGAAGACAAGATTCAATTATACATTCTAAAGATTCTGCTTACCTCATTGCAAAAGGGTTTATAAAAATTGTAAAAGATACAACTGGTATAGATGATGGTGAAGATGAAGATGCTATAACAAAACTGATTAAAGAAAAACAGGATAAAGAAAAAAAAGACAAAGAAAATAAAAAACTCGAAATAAAACCGGAAGCAATTTTGCCGGATAAACAGAGACCTGTACAACCCGATACCACTGCAAAAATCGAAAATTAAAAGACACAATAAATACATGCACCAACGCAATTCATCTATAACAAAAGGCAGCGATAAACTGATGATAGTTTTGTATGCTATACTTATTTTAGTAGGCCTGGTTTGCATTTTTTCTGTTGAGTACAAAAGCACAGACAGTTTTTCACAAGCACTTTTTGGCTTTAAAAAAAATTACAGCAAGCAGTTTTTCTTTTTTGCCGCGTGTTGTGTTATAGGCGTATTTATTTTACTTACAGACAGTAAATTTTTTACGGCTACAGCCAACCTTTCTTACCTAGTTGGCATTGTTCTCATACTTGCTACATTTATTATAGGCAAAGAAATAAAGGGCTCTAAGAGCTGGATACCACTTGGCTTTATGAACCTTCAACCGGTAGAACTCTGCAAAATATTTACGGCACTTGCACTGTCCAAATTTCTATCGTTGCAGGAAACCGATTTTAAAAAACCAAAATCGCAGCTTGTAGCAGCAGCAATTGCTTTTACTCCAGGTGTGCTTTCCATCTTACAGGGCGAAACTGGATTAGCGCTTGTTTACTTTTCGTTTTTAATACCAATGTACCGAGAGGGTTTGCCGCCTGTTTACCTTCTGTCAGGCATTTCTATGACGGTGTTGTTGGTTGTATCCCTTCTATTTCATACCAAAACATTGCTTATTTCATTCACATTACTTGCAGCCTTGCTGGTATGGTTAAACCGAAAACAAATAAAAAGAAATAAAACTATTTTATTACTAATCGTTGCTGTATGGCTCGTTTGCGCAGCATTTGTGGGTATTGCGATTCCTTTTGTTTTTAATAAAGTGTTTAAAAAATACCAGGCTGACAGGATATTCAGCATGGTAGGTGTTGACAATCCTTTTACAGATAACAAAACTGGATCACTTTCTCCAGAAGAAGAAAAGCAGAAACAAAAAAAGAATGAACAGCAAAACTATAATGTTAAACAATCTAAGATTGCGATAGGTTCCGGTGGCTTTATCGGTAAAGGATTTTTAAAAGGCACACAAACACAGGGCGATTTTGTACCTGAGCAGCATACAGATTTTATTTTTACATCTGTAGGTGAAAATTTTGGGTTCCTGGGCACTGCACTTTTAATGTTGTTGTATTTAGGGTTGCTGCTGCGCATTGTATTTATAGCAGAGCGGCAACGCAGCACATTTAGCAGGGTATATGCTTACAGCGTAGCAGGCATTATATTTTTTCATGTGGCGGTAAATGTCTGCGTAACTATTGGGCTTGCACCGGTAATAGGTATTACGCTGCCGCTGATGAGCTATGGTGGTTCATCTTTAATAACATTTACTATTTTAATTTTTATTTTGATAAAGCTGGATGCAGACAGGCAGATGGTGCTGAGGTAGCAGCCACCCTAAATCAGCTTTTTTGGGGCACTTGTAAGCCTCTAATTATTTTACTACATTTCTTGATGAAGTTCTACTCCAAAAAAAATCTTTACAATTTCTTTTCTAAAACGAAAGCTATACCCTGTATTTTATTTTAGTTCTAAATTCTGCATAATCAAAAAAGTAAATTATCCTTAATGAAAAACTCGTAAATTGTTTGCCAGAAATGACTTTTCCAAGATTACTAAAATAATCCTTTTGAAAGGACCGGCTGAAGTTTTCGCCAATATCTTTCCAGGCGAGGGTAACAAAACTGCCGAGTTTAAATTGCCAATTATACAAAAGGTCTACAGCCAAAAAATTAAAATTTTGGTTTCTATTTTGTGTAAAAGCATTATCCGGGGTTTTTAAATTACCGTTATCATCTAATTGATAATATTGTTGGGCATTAACTTTTGTAAATGAATGGCGCCCTCTAAAAGTCAGACCCATTGTATTGTTGAAATTGTATTTGAGGTTTAAAACATTTTCAACGCCGTTAATATTTCTGCGAGAAAAAATAGTTTCATAATCTCCATTGGGGCCAACATTCACCCTAGCTGCCCAACCACCATCATTTTTTGCGTTTTGTACTTCTATATAATCTTCAATAGAAAATTTGCTGTTAAACCTTACTTTACCTCCTAGTTCATAATTAAGTGCCTTTCTATTAAATATACCACCATACCTTGTAGATAAAGCTCCGCTCCAAGAATACTTTTTTGTATTATTGCTTTCAAAATAAGTATATACACCAGCATTCTTTCCAATTTTTACGACTTTTCCAGCATCTCTAGGTTCATAAAAATCGTTTCTTGGAAACTGATAATTGGCATTAAAATATAATTGCCACAGATTTTTTGTTTGTGCATTAAAATTGTAATTAATCCGTGCCGATTGGTACATTAATGAGGAACGTTTTTGCAAATCAATTGGCGTAACTAAGCGGCTATAGTTAGCATTAATGTTCATTCCCATATTATTTCGCCATCCTTTTGGTTTGTTCCAGTTATAAGCAAAATAGCCCCCATGGTCCAACACATTGTTATTGGTAAAGTAACCCAAATCACTTTTATCAAACTTTGCATCGGTAAGATCTTGATAAATATTAAAAGTAAATTTCCCACTTATTTTGCCAAAATAAAGACTGTGTGCGTAGCCGGTTTTTTTTATATTTTTTTTATCAACTGTATTGCTTACTGTTACTTGTCCACCTACATTCCAAGTGTTTTTCTTGTCATTAAAATTAAATAGCCCGGCTGCTACATCGGCATCATTGTCTTTACCGCTTCGCAGCACGCTTGTATTTACAAAAGATATACTGCTGTTATTCTTAAAGGTTTGGTCCAACACAAATACATTGTAATTGGTGAGCGGATCGGTTTCAAACTTTCGTGTGCTGCCATCATTTTTTTCAATAACAGCAAACTGTGGTTTTGTAATTGCATTTAATATACCAATGCCTAAACCTTTTTGGGTACGTCCACTTATTTTAGTAGCATTAATGAGTTTGCTTTGGGTTGGGTTTTCAATAATAGTTTCGGTGGAATCAATTTTAATATTGCCAAAACGGATTGGTTGTCCGCCAATTCTTCTGCTATAAAAAAGATCTCCTTTATTAAAGAGTTCTGTACCTTCTGTAAAAAAAGCACGGTTTTCAGCAAATCGTTGCTCAAATGGAGATAAATTCAAAAATAGATTGTCTGTTTGTACCTGGCCGAAATCTGGTATCAACGTCATATCTAAAGTAAAGGCCTGGTTAATGCCATATTTTACATCCATACCGCCATTAACCGCAACAGCCGATTTTTTTTCGCCGGTTGGAATATTGCCATCATGGGTATAGTAGGTGGAAAAATAAGGCGATAATTGAAGGCGAAATGGTGGCTTGATATTCTCGAAACCACTGATAGTACCCTCCTGTGGAAGAAAACCATTTACATTGGGATCAATCACCTGCCAAGTGCTTTTCTGACTGCTTTTTCTTCGTTGTCTTACTATATTCAACCCCCAATCCTGTATATTTTTTTTACCAAAACGTATGGCTGAGTAGGGTATGAACATTTCGAAACTCCAGCCGTCTTCATTTATTTTAGTAGCGCTTTGCCATACGGCATTCCATGCGAAGTCCTCATTATTTGGAGATACTTTGGCATCGTACTGCTCATTAAGCGGAGAAACAAAATATTCAAACCCATTTTGTTTATCCTGATATGTATCAAAAATCACCCCTATAAAATCGTTGTTGCCAAAGCCATCTCTTCCCGTAAGCTCTGATGCAATACTATCCTTGGTTCTTTCATGCAAATAGCCACCAATGTATACTCCATCATTGTTGTATAAAAAATAAACTTTTGTTTCGTTGCCCGGTCGTTCGGGTGTAAAGGGCGTAGGTTGAAAGTCAGTAAATTTATCTGCAATGGCAGCGGTTTTCCATGCGGCATCATTCAACACTCCATCGATCTTAATAATTTCTATAGATTTCTTTATAACAATATTCTTCTTTTCTTTTATTTGGCTTTGCGCTGAAGCAGAGCCGAACAGAAAAAGAACGACGGCAACTATCAAAAATTTCATTCGGGTACTTTTTAGTTTTTCGGGTAGCCAATTCCTGTGACAGAATAATTACACTACGAAACTAAACGTACACGATTAAACAAAAGTTACCGCTTATCAAATGTTTATTTTATTGGGAATTTTTTAACTAAAAAACTAAATGAGAAATTTACTTAATCTTCATTTGAGCGTAGTAAGGATGTTCCGGATTTACGATAAATTCCTGCTTCAGAGGATGGATTAGTACATCCATATCTTCTAGTGGGATAGCTCCCAATAATGGTTCGTTATCGCCGGGTAATACTAAAGCATTACAAACTGTTTGTCTGTTTTTAAATTTCAACACAATCGGACCAACTAAATCATATTCCTGTATGCTTCCATCTGCCAACTGACCTTTTCTTTTTTCTAAAAATGGCAAATCCAGTTGTTCCTGAATAGTTTCATTTATGCAAAGATTGTAGGAGCCTGTATCAACAAGTAAATTAATATGGAGGCGTTTTACCTCGTCGTCACTAATAATAAAACGACGCGCCATTTCAATATCTCCCGCATTTATTAATTCAACATCTGCATAAGTTAGTCCCATAAAAATTATTTAAAACAAATTTACGGATAATTAATTTTCGTCTTAACCCGCTGCCTGCTCATGCAAGTAATCCTTGCGCTTTAATTCGAAGTTTTTCCCAAGGTATAATCTACGCACTTGTTCATCGCTTGCCAATTCTTCTGCCGTACCATGTTTAAAAATGCTGCCATCAATAAGGAGATAAGCCCGGTCGCAAATGGACAGCGTTTCATTTACATTATGATCAGTAATAAGGATGCCTATATTTTTATATTTAAGCTTTGCGATAATTTCCTGAATGTCCTCCACGGCTATAGGATCTACACCTGCAAAGGGTTCATCCAGCAAAATAAATTTTGGATCTACTGCCAACGCACGAGCTATCTCCGTTCTTCTTCTTTCGCCACCGCTTAATGTATCGCCATTGTTTTTGCGAACATGTTGTAATCGAAATTCGTCAAGCAAAGATTCAAGCTTCATTTTTTGTTCAGCCTTTTTAAGTTTGGTCATTTCCAGCACAGCCATAATATTTTCTTCCACACTCAGTTTTCTAAACACACTTGCTTCCTGCGGCAAATAGCCAATACCCATTTGGGCACGCTTAAACATGGGGAGTTTTGTAATGTTGATGTCATTTAAAAACACCTCTCCTTCATCTGGCTTTACTAAGCCAACTACCTGGTAAAAAGAAGTTGTTTTTCCTGCACCATTTGGCCCAAGCAAACCAACAATTTCTCCTTGCTTTACGTTAAACGAAACATTATTTACGACTGTGCGGCTGCCGTATCTTTTTACAAGATTATTAGTTTGTATTACCAGAGTCAAAACATTAATATTTTCAACAAATGTAAGAAACAAGTTTTTGTGCCATACTACAAATGGAATATTTAACAGCTTTGTTTCATTTTTAAAAATGAAACGGTTCGTTGTGTAACTTCGTAAAAGCTAATAACAAAAAAAGTATTAAAGAATAGTTTACATGAAAGTTACAGATCATATCAGCGAGGCGAAAGAAACAGTTATATCTTTTGAAATATTACCCCCATTAAAAGGCAAAGGAATTCAATCCTTATACAATCACCTAGATCCTTTGATGGAGTTAAAACCTGCATTTATAAATGTTACCTATCACCGGAGTGAGCATGTTTTTAAAAAGACCGCAGATGGAAATTTTAAGAAAGTTGTTGTGCGAAAGCGTCCGGGTACGGAATCTATATGTGCAGCTATTATGAACAAATACAATGTAGATACGGTACCACACATTATTTGTGGTGGCTTTAGTGTAGGAGAAACGGAAGATGCATTGATAAACCTCGACTATTTGGGTATAGACAATGTTTTATTGCTTAGGGGCGATGCTGCAAAAAACGAAGCTAATTTTGAACCTGAGGTTGGGGGGCATAACTATACGTTAGACCTAATAAAGCAGGTACAGGATTTAAATGCTGGGCTTTACCAGGAAGAAGATTTAAAAAACACAGCGAGCACAAAATTTTGTGTGGGCGTTGCAGGCTATCCTGAAAAACATTTTGAAGCTCCAAATATGGACACCGACCTTCAGTACCTTAAAAACAAGGTAGATGCAGGGGCAGATTACATTGTAACACAAATGTTTTTTGATAATGCTAAATATTTTGCTTTCGTTGATGCATGCAGAGCCGTAGGCATTAATGTTCCTATTATTCCGGGCTTAAAACCAATCTTCAATAAAAAACAACTAACGATTTTACCAAAAGTGTTTCACATTGATTTACCCATGGCTTTATCAAACGAAATAATAAAATGCAAAGGGGATGCAGATGTAGAAATGGTAGGTGCAGAGTGGTTGTTGCAACAATCTATAGAACTTAAAAAAGCAGGTGTACCAGCTCTACATTACTATACGCTGGGTAAGCCAATATTGATAGCAGATGTTGTAAGAAAATTGATATAAAAAAAGAACTTCCGATTGAGCAGCTCTTTTTTAATGCTTGTTTAATTTATAGTGGAATACCTACAGACAAAGAAAGAGTACGGTATTTATTTTTCTGATCATCGCTGTTATTGGTTTGGGTAGAATTGAT
>JBJXGJ010000272.1:0-18043 GCA_046153805.1 Ferruginibacter sp.
TGGGTCAAAAGAAACGCCGCTCACAAATACAGTGAGTAGCAAAAACAATGATGATTTTAAAATCATTTTTTTAATTTTTTATTGGTTAGAAATTTTTGTTTAAAAATTTAAACGGGCTGTTGAATAAAAATTTCTACCTCCGGCTGACAAACCCGACGCAAAATAACGGTAATTTCTGTCAAAAATATTTTCGAGCCCTACTTGTATTTGTACATTTTTATTTATGTCTAACTGGGCTTTTAAGTTAGCAGTAATCCAGCCGGGCATACCTTCAGCGGTAGCATACTGTGCATTATCCTCACCGTCTGCATTATAATCATCCAAGTATTTCCATCCATTATACATAAAAAAAAGCTCGGTACTTATTTTGTTTTTTTGAAAGCCTATACTTGTTTTTCCAATTACTGGTGGAATATGATCTAGTGGCTTAGATGGAACTTTTCTTTTTACAATTACATAAGATCCGTTTGTTTGCTTTTCATATATCGTTGAAGGCACGGCAACATCGGTTTTATACCTTCCCTGTGTAAAACCAACAGAAGTTCTTATATAAAAGTGCTTAAGGAACGTAGCATCCAAAGCAAAATTGAAACCGTAAACATTTGCTTTATTTACATTTTGGCTGGCCAATACCTGGCTTTGCACGCCATTAGAAACGATAGAGTCCTTTCCATTCAACAAGAATGGTGCTTTTATAATTGCGTTGTTAAATATGCTATAAAACCCGGTCAATTCTACTTTTACGGTCTTTGCAATCACCTGACAAATTTCAACATCCACATTATAAGTAAATTCAGGTTTTAAAGAAGCGTTTGGTACAACAACCTGTCTTGCTACTGTGCTCGATTCAAAAACTTTTGAAAGGTCATCAATATTTGGTGCTCTAAAACCAGACGACACAGCTGTTTTTAAAGTAGTAGTGTTGGTTGGCCTATAAACCAAACCAACATTCCCCGTAACAGCAACATTGTTTTGCCTTACTGCCGTATCTGGCAATCTTAAAAATGAATTGTCGAGTACATTGCTTTTTAACTTTACAAATTGCAAACGAATACCATCATTCAACACAAGTTTCTGGCTTTTAAATTTGTAAGTATGTTGCACGTAAACACCGAAGCTGTTCATGCTGTTTTTCCCATCAGGATAACGGGTTAAAATTTTAGAAGTACTGCCATTGTTTAGGTTTGTTCTTAAAGCCACCGATTTTACATCGTTTAACTGTGCATCAGTTCCTAAAATAAACTCATGGTCACCTATTATTTTTCTACCGCTTATGGTCACACCAAAAACATTTACTTTTTCAACTTGGCTTTCAAATCTGTCATAACGTTTATATTCTCTAGTCTGCCTGCTTTCCTTTACATATTGGTAATTTACATTTGCCTTTACCTCGTTAAAGAAAAGTTTTTTTGCGAAGTTAAATTCGTATGCTCCTAAAAATCTTGTCTGAGGCCCGTAATACCATTCAGCAAAACGCAAAGCAGTTCCAATTGTACCACCAAAATTTCGGGTATCCTGCAACCTATCATACCTCGGTACGTTTGTGGAATTTGACAATTGAAAATTAAAAAGATGGCTGCTGTTTGATGTAGGCTTTATTAAAAACTTCTGAATAATATCCCATTGCTTGTATCCTGAAAATTTTTGTATGCGATCGTCATTGTTTTTTAGAATGGTATCTACGCCGTTAATTCGGTCAATATAAAATGAACGTCTTCCAAAGTCGGGATATTTGTCCAGATAATTATTTCCCATTTTTACGTCGCCAAAGTCGCTGTAATTATAAGACTGAAACCATGCCAATTTTTTACCACCGAGGCTTATGTCTGCATGAATTGTTTTTTCATTGTTAACGGTACTGTATCTTGTAAATGCAGTGCCAGTTACCAATATTTTTTTATCAGCAGATAGCAGCGGCGATTTTGAAATTAAATGAATAATGCCACCTAGTGCGTCGCTCCCATAAGTTGTGCTGGATGGGCCATACATCACTTCGACTCTCGCAAGCGAATTTTGATCAATCGTAATTACATTTTGCAAATGCCCGGCTCTGTAAATGGCATTGTTCATTCGTACACCATCTACTACAATTAGGATTCTACTTGCTTCAAAACCCCTTATAACAGGGCTACTACCGCCCTGCTGGCTTTTTTGCACAAATATCTTACCGGTACTTGCTAACAGATCTCCGGTATTTTGTGCATTTGTTTTGGCAATGGTTTTTGCAGATATGACATCAATTTTTTGAGCAATATTTTTTCTTATTTCAACAAAATTACCAGATGAAATGACGACCTCCTCCAAGTCAGTCTTGCTCTTTAATGTATCAGGAAGAACGGTTTCATTTTTTTGAGCGACAATATTTTGCACAAAAAGGAAAGTCGTAATTATGATTAAAAATCTTTTCATAAATTTTAAATAGCATCTTTTATACAATGAGAAACCTACTTGTTTTTAAAACAAGTGTAATGGAATAGCCAGATATGGTAACTATAAATTGGGAGGAGGAGCAAAAAATATTCTAGGTTGGCTAACTGCCACTTCGTTGTAAAAAAAATAACTAAGCTTATTTTTTACTTGGTAATCTTTAAGATTGTATTCACATCTCCAAGCCATGTTAGCCAAATAAATTTCTGATAATTTTTCTATGGGAAATGTGGACTGCTTATTTTTTGATGAGAGCAAATTGACCTTTTCATCATTTGCGTCTTCATCTTCATCAAACAAACCAATAAATACGATTTTATCTGCTACAGCATAGTGTGATTTTACGTCGAATAGCCTGCCGCCTGTTTTTATCTCTTCATTTTTTTTGACCCATGTAAAAGAATTCTTTTCTATGATGATTGACTTTAGAGAAACGCTTTCTAAACGCTCTTTCATTTCGCATCTAACAATGTTTCTATTTATAAAAAGAGAAATATAGAGCAGTACCGGAAATAGCAGGACCATTATCATAACCGAAGCACCTATATTTTTCTTTGACCGCATTTGCACGAAGATAAAAATATTATGCCTACTTCAATTAAGGAGTTAGATAAATACCCAGCATTAATTATTGCACTTATATGTTACTTTTGAAATTGTAACCTTTATAAGATGGAGAACGATTTTAGCAATTTAGTGGTACAATATTCAAGTGAGGAATTGTTTACCATGGTTTACCAGTTTGATCAGTGGGACGATGAAATGATGGCAGCCGTACAGAACGAACTTGCAGCTCGAAACCTCCTGCCAGACGATGTTTCAGAAAGACGAAGTAAGGTAATTGAAAGAGAAGATAATATGCTTTCAGAAGGTAAAGATGCAACTTTTGCTCAACAATTTCTGGGCTGGATAGGTGTGTTGGGTATATTGGGTTTGATAATAGGGTACGAACTAGCCTTTGCGAAAATAACAAGTAACCTTACCGACAAAGAATATTTTAAATATGATGAGCAATCACGGGAAAGTGGGCGTTACATGTATTATATTTCTCTTGCAGTTATAATTGGTTTTTTCCTTTACAAAGTTGCAAATTATGTAGAAAGGTATTAGGTTTTTCCGTGAAAAATTGTAAGTGGTAGTGTTTTGATTTGCATGTTTTCGTTGTAATTCCAATTACACCTGTTTTGTTGCAAATTCCTCTCGATGCATGCAAGCAATTCAATTGTATATCTTTCTCTCTCTCATTAATTTCTCCTGGAAAATTATAATCAGTTCTTGTTGTAATACAACGTTAGTTCCAACAAAAAAACGGCTCCCTTTTTTGAAGCCGTTTTAGTCTTTTACAAAAAAATTATTGCGGTATTAAAACCTGGTTAATTTTATGGAGTGTTCCATTAATATAAAACTGGTCGCTAGAGCCATTTGGCGCAGGCGTACCATTAATAGTAATGTTTGCTACAGTTGCATTGCCCAATCCTTTTACTGTTGCTGTGCTTGCAAAAGGGCCAGTAAATGTCGCATTCAATTCAATACCTGGGTGTGCAGGTATGGCAGTATTTAACAACGTAGGATACTTTGTTGGCACGGTAGGAAAATTAGCCGTAAATGCTGTATTGCTGAACAGATGATAAACAACTATACCTCTTACTGTAGTAGCGGTAAGCGAACCATATAACGAGGGATTTGAAAATACCGCAGGTGTAGAAGCCAAAGACGTTGCCTGCATAGCGGCCGTTCCCGCAGGCACACCTTGCGCAATTAATGCCTGCGTAATTAATGCTGTTAATGTAGCTTGAAAAACTGCATCTATAGGCGCAAACACGGTGAGGTTAGCTGCAGGATTGTTTAAAGCCGATACGAGCGTTCCGGGAGTTCCTGTACCACTATCCGCACGCAATATAGCCGCTTTTAAATAGGTAAGACCTGTTGAAGGAGCAATATCTGTATCTATTCTATTCCACAAAAAAGTAGTATTTGGCGGGGCAACAACGCTTGCAACGTGATGTATTATCCCATTCAAAGCCTGTACATTTACTGGAGCTGTCATGGGCAATGTATTTACCCTTAGTATGCCTGGGCGTTTTGATGGAAAAGTCCTAAACGTAAGAAAAGGTGCAGTTGGAGAAGGAAATATTGATGTACCTACACGAAAATTTGGAAACACATTTGGAATAGACGCCGTATCATAACGTTGGGGAATGATATTATACGAAACCAAACCTACTGCAGAGGCCACAGGTATATTAGCATTAATAAATCCTGCAAAAACAGCATCAGGTGCAGCCAATGGTACCATACCGCCAGAGATAGCATTGATAAATGATTTCATACCATTATTGTCAGGTACAAATAATGTGTACTGATTTGTAACACTCGTCGCCTTTAGCAGGTTTACAAAGTTGGTAGGTCCCAAACTTGCTCTTTTTACTAACAAGTAGTATAAACTATCGTTAGCGGTTGTTTTTAAAATAGAATCAAGAGAAATTGTACCACTAGTTGCTGCAATTGGGATGGGAAATTGCTGCACATCTTTATTGCAGGAAGCAAACAGTATTCCTGCCGCAATTATTGGCAACAACCCTTTTCTATATTTATTTACTAATGTTTTCATTGTTATTTTTTTAAATTTTTTTAATTAGTATAGGTTAAAGCCAATGCTTACATAATATAAACCACCGACAACTGAATTACCAGTAGCGTTTCTGTAATATTGGTTGAATAGATTATTAGCACCCAATTTAACCAAAGTTTTAGTGGCGGGCATTTTCATGCTTATCTGCGCATCTACGGTTTGCACAGCAGGTACATCTCCACTTGCAAAATCACCCTGGTAATTAAATGCATCTTGGTAGCGATAGGTAACATTGAAACCGTATGCCTTGTTTCTGCCAAAACCATTGTTAGCCAAAGTTAAATTTGTACGGAATTTTGGAGAATTAAAATAGGAGTAGAAACCTGCATCAACATCTCCGATTTGATCAGATGAAAAGTTACCGCCAATGGTGAAACCTTTGGGCAGTTTGTAATCCAAACTGATACCGTAACCACTTGTTTTTACTTTTTTAGAATTGTTAACAGGGATAGAATATGTTATTCCTCTTGAAGTATCTGCCTGTGTTATTGGCGCTGCTGTTCTAGATTGCACAATAACAGTACGACTAATAAAATCTTTGTATTGGCCATAATAACCATACACATCAATTAATAATTTATCGCCAAAATGAAGCCCTTTGTATCCCAGCTCGTAAGTAGAAACAGATTCTGGTTTAAAGCTAAAATCAGTAACCTTTACTGGTGTACCTTTTTGCAGGCTTGCAATAGAGTAAGCTGGGTTACCAATAAAATTATACTTATTTGTAAATAAAGCATTACCACCTGTAAGACGTGTGCCGCCACCAACTGAAAGGTCAATATATTGCTGCTGTGTAGATGGGAAACGGTAAGCTGACTGGTAAGATAAACGCACATTTTTGTTTTCCGCAACTTTAATCAAGGCCGTTGCTCTTGGTGTAAACCTACCTTTAAAGTTTTCGTTCTTGTCGTACCTACCAGCTACCGTGAGTTTTAAACGACTTACAATTTGGCGGCTTACCTGCACATAACCACCATATTCATTTATACCGATTGTTCCGGCAGTATCTGCAAACAAAGTACCTTCTGAGTTTAAAACGTATCTTTTAAAATTCCCTCCAACGATAATATCTACAACTGAACCTGTGTATTGGGTTAGGTTTAACTGACCTTCAGCATTGTAAAGATTTGTTTTATCTAAAAACAATCCGCCACCATTTTTAATAGGAATTGATCTAACCCTGTTAAAAATATCTTTAAACTGTTGACTACCTGCTGCAGGTCTTCCCACATCTGCAGTAGCACGTGCTATGTTTTGTGCTTCAAATTGAGATTTACCTAACTGCAATTGTGAAAGGTAAGCTATAGAATATTGCCCATACCAAGATGCTGCAATTTCAGGAAGACCAATAACACCTGCGCTATTTGCCGTTGGTGGCGAAGCTTTCCATGCTTCATTTAAAAGCCTTGTAGTAACAGTTGCGTTGAAAGATTGTCCTGCATTTTCCTGCGTTGTATAGGCTCTAACATACCAGTTTTTATTAACAAGTTCTACTTTATACTGAGCAATTTTTAAATCTTTAAGAGAGTATCTGTCACTTCCTGTGTATGTACTTGTACCGGTACCAAAATATCCTGCTGCAATAGCTTCAATTTTGTTGGTTATCTTATAATGCAAAGAACCTGTTCCTTTAAAGTTTACGGTATTGGGATTAAGTATATCTCTTTCATTGTAACCCGTACGAGATACATTTATAGGAGCTGTAAGAAAACCTGCAGGTGCTCCTATACCTGACAAGATAGGGCGGATGTCAGTTGTTGTTTCATCGCCATAAACATTTATCCCGTTATAATTAGCATCAGATTCCCTTGTTCCAAATGAGGGAGCACCCGCTATACCTAGGCCTTTGTAATTTCTATAATCATCACCAACCCAGTCTCTAGCAGAAATAAGTTCTCCTGTAAGTTTAAAAGCAAATTTTTCAGATATTTTTTTACCCCATCGCACGCTCCAGTTATAATATGGAGAAGTTGGGCGTTCTCTTTTATCGGTATGCATGATACCAGTTTTTATTTCAGCAGATAACCCTTGGTATTTAAAAGGACTTTTACCGTTTATAAGTAAAGTACCATTCATACCACCAGGGCCATATAATGCTGAAGACGCCCCAGGTAACAATTCAATATTATCTACATCCAGCTGTGATAAACCAACAATGCTGCCCACCGAAAAATTAAGCCCCGGTGCTTGGTTATCAATACCATCAACCTGTTGGTTGAAACGAAGGTTTCCGCTTCCGTTAAAACCACGGGTACTCGGCGTTTTAAAAGTTAAAGACGATGTAGTAATATCAACACCTTTTAAATTAGCCACAATATCGTAATAACTTGCAGCGGGAGCTGTGCGGATGCCAGCTGCACTTACCCTTTCAATAGAAACTGGAGACTCTAAAATACTTTGTGCCACACGAGTTGCAGATACCACAACTTCTTGCCCAAGGGCATCACTAGGTACGAAATTTACATTTATTGCCTGCGATGCGCTCGATACTGCAACTTCCTGTGTTGAATAACCTACTGAAGAAAAAACAAGTGTAACAGGCAACGATTTTGTTGTAATTGTAAAATTTCCTTTTTCATCAGTGAAGGTACCTAAATCGGTACCCTTAATTGTAACTGAAACAGCCGCTACTCTTTCTGTAGAAGCACTGCTTTTAACGTTACCACTGAGGGATACATTTTGTGCGTATGCAGCCATCGAAAAAATGGTAGCCAGCAACATTGCAGCCAAGTAGCTCGTAAACTTTCTCATATATTTTTCTTTTGGTTATTAATAATTAAGCAAAATAAGCAATGTTAAATTAGTATGAAATTTTATTTTTTCATTTGTGGTACTATAAAAAATTATTTGCGGTTACATTTGCAGTTTCTATAACCTATTTTACCTACATGGCTCGATTTAATTTTAATAACCAAACAAAATTTTACAGCGGTAAAGTAAGAGATGTTTACAGCATAGGAAATAATCTTCTGGTAATGATTGCCAGCGATCGATTATCAGCATTTGATGTTATTTTACCTCGCACAATACCCTTTAAAGGACAGGTTTTAAATGAAATAGCTGCGTATATGCTGGATGAGTGTAAAGATATTTGTCCTAACTGGTTGTTGGCTGTGCCCGCACCTACTGTAAGCATTGGCAAAAGATGTAAACCCTTTTCCATCGAAATGGTGGTAAGAGGTAATCTTACGGGTCATGCATGGCGAACTTATAAAGAAGGAAAAAGAGAACTATGTGGCATAAATTTACCAGACGATTTGAGGGAAAATGATTTTTTTGATAAGCCTATTATTACACCTTCAACGAAAGCGCACGAAGGGCATGACGAAGATATAAGTAAAGAAGCTATTATTGAACAGGGGCTTGCAACAAAGCAAGAATGGGAAATACTTGAAAACTACACACTCCAGTTATTTGACCGAGGTAAAGAATTAGCCAAACAGCAACAGCTTATTTTGGTAGATACAAAATATGAGTTTGGTAAAATTGGCGACCAAATTTTTTTGATGGATGAAATTCATACACCTGATTCTTCCAGGTATTTTTATGAAGATGGTTTTTACGAAAGGCTTGCAAATAATGAAAAGCAAAAACAGCTGAGCAAAGAGTTTGTGAGAGAATGGTTAATGGATAATAATTTTATGGGCAGGCAAGGGCAACAGATACCCGAAATGACAGACGAAAAAATAGATGAAATAAGCAAAAGATATATTGAGTTGTTTGAAAACATTACAGGTAATATTTTTGTGCCTAAGCCAATGGACGACGAAAAAATATTTGACGTAGTTTCAAAATCAATCGTTGAGCTTGGGAATATTGTTCTGTAGAAAAACCTACCCGAGAAAATGCGTTGCGTGAGTTTTTAGACTAAAAATTGAGGTGGCATATATTTTGGTTTTAACAATGAAAATTGTTAACCGATTTATTTTCAAATTAAAACACAACATTATGTCTAGTTTACTTTACACCATCGCTGTTATTCTTGTTATCATTTGGGCTATTTCTTATTTTGGTGGTTATTATACCGGTGGTATCGTTCATATTCTTTTAGTAATTGCAATTATAGCTGTTCTTTTCAGGGTAATTTCAGGAAGAAGACCGTTGTAATTTTAAAACGTTTAAAATGAAAAAATCAAACATTGTTCTGGCTATTCTTGCAGGGGCAGCCATTGGAGGTATTATAGCAATAGTTTTAAAAGCAGAAAATGCTTTGACGGACGATGATGCTGAAGAGGATGGCGATGATAACGACGATGAAAATAATGCCTTTAATAAAATTGCCCGACAGTTTTCTGACAAAATTTCATCAGAGCTGAAAGCAGCAGAAAATAAAATAAAATCAGCCGTTAAGATTGATAATGGTTTTTTAAAACCTGATGAAGAAACAGGCGTTTTCCTTTAAGAAAAAATCCTTTTGCTAATTTGCAAAAGGATTTTTTTAAATTTAACAATAGTTAGTTATAGTTTGAAGCCATCTTGAATGGTAGCTCCTTTTTTTATAACGACTATTCCGTCTTTTATGACATACAAAGAATGGTCTCCATCAGGTAAATGGCTTCCACCATTTATTGTAACATTATTTCCTATTCTACAATCTTTATCTGTGATTACATTGCTGAGCAAACAGTTGTCGCCAATACCGAGTTTAGGAATGCCGTGTTCGAAGTTATAGGCAATCTCTGCAATTGTTTCGTAAAAGGAGTTACCCATAATATAGCAGCTTTTCAACTCACTGCCAATGCCTATTCTGCTACGAATTCCAATCAATGAATTGGCTATTGATTTAGCATGAATAATGCAACCTTCGGCAACGAGGGTTTGGGTAATGGTCGTACCACTAATTTTAGCAGGCGGCAACATTCTTGCCCTGCTAAAAATCATTTTTTGGTTGTCAAATAAATTAAAAGGGGGGATATCTAATGTAAGGGCAAGATTTGCTTCAAAAAAAGAATAAATGTTTCCAATATCCGTCCAATACCCCCCATGTTGATAACTTAATACTTTGTATTTGTTAATTGAATGGGGAATTATTTCTTTTCCAAAATCAGTTGCATCTTTTTTTTCCGTTCTTAGTAAATCGAACAACACTTTCCTACTGAAAATATAAATACCCATCGAAGCGAGGTAGTTACGCTTGAATGATTGCATTTCCTCTCCGGTATCGCTCACCCATTGCGGCAACAAGTTAAACGATGGTTTCTCAACAAACGAAGTAATGAGGTTAGAGTCATTTGCTTTAAGAATTCCAAATTCTGTTGCTTCTCTTTCAGTTACAGGAATGGTCGCAATAGTAATATCTGCGCCTTGGTTTTTATGGTTATCTATCATTTGGGCAAAGTCCATCTGGTACAACTGATCCCCACTTAAAATAAGCACATATTCAAATTCGTTTTTCTCAATATGTTTTAAGGATTGCCTTACAGCATCTGCCGTTCCCTGAAACCAACCAAGGCTGTCAGGCGTTTGCTCAGCTGCCAATATATCTACAAAACTACTGCTAAAGCCACTAAACTGATAGGTGTTTTTTATGTGCTTGTTAAGCGATGCGGAATTGTACTGGGTAAGCACAAACATTCGGTTTATATCGCTGTTTATACAATTAGAAATGGGAATATCTACCAGCCGGTATTTGCCCGCTATCGGCACTGCGGGCTTACTTCTTGTTGCTGTGAGCGGGTAAAGCCTGGAGCCCGCACCACCTCCTAAAATTACTGCTACTACTTGCTTGCTTGTCATTTATTTTATTTTTTTTGTAATTGTTTGTAAAGGTTTAAATATTGTTGAGCGCTGGTCGCCCAGCTATTGTCAATTTCCATCATTGTTTTTCTTACCTCTTTCATTTTCTTTTTATCTGCATATAATTCTAACGCTCGGTGTATAGAAATATCTATGTCAATTAATGAAGGATAATCAAAACACAAACCATAGCCATTGGGCTCTCCAATATCTTTTACCGTATCTCTTAATCCACCTGTTCTTCGCACAACAGGTACCGTACCATAGCGCATCGCATATAATTGATTAAGACCACAGGGTTCTACCCTACTTGGCATTAACAAAAAATCGGCACCGGCATACATAAGATGGCTTAGTTTTTCATTGTAAGCTATTTGAGAATTGTAATATCCCACAAATTTATTTTTCAAAGCCATTAATTCATTTTCAACAATTGGGTCACCACTGCCGAGTATTAAAAAATTAAGCTGCCCCTCGCATTTTTTTAAGGCATCCTCAATTGCATATGGCAAAAGATCTGAACCCTTTTCCTGCACGAGCCTGCCAATAAATACAAAAAGTGGGAGCGTTTTATCAAGCAAAAAATCATCGCATAGTTTTTTCTTGTTCAATGCTTTACCGGTGGTATAATCTTTTTTAGAAAAATTATCCATTATATAAGTATCAGTTTCTGGGTTCCAAACACTGTAATCAATGCCATTTATAATACCTGTGCATTTAAAATATTCAGCTCTAAATAAACCTTCCAATCCATTTGCATTGTCCATCAACTCCTGCATGTATCCCGGGCTCACGGTATTTACTGAGTCCGCGCATTTTATGCCGCAAGCCAGCGGGTTCACTGTGTTGCTCCAGTCAAGCATTCCCCATTTCCAAGTGTTCCATTCAGGTAAATACGCAGCTTTTTCCCATCCCATCCATCCTTGATATTGTGCGTTGTGTATGGTAAGTACGGTTGGTACCTGCCTTAACTTTCCATAACAAAAACACTCCTGCATCATAAACGGAATAAGTGCAGTATGGTGATCATGCACATGCACAACATCAGGCAAGTGTTGCCATTTATTTATCCACTCCAGCACGGCAATTTGAAAAGCAGTAAACCTTTCTGTATCATCGTCATAACCATACACTTTTTCTCTGTCCAGCAGGCCATTAATATCTACGCAATACAAATCAAACCCAAGCTTATTTTCTTTTTCCTTTATAACTGTAAAATCAAAATTCATTTTCTCCATAGAAAAGTTTCCTTTGTGCACTACCTCCCATTCATTATCATACAAAAATTTTGTACGGTGCATTGGCACAACAACTTTTGCAACGTGACCCTCCGATTGCTGATATTTTGGCAAAGCACCTACTACATCTGCAAGGCCGCCAACTTTTGCCATAGGGTAACACTCTGCACTTACATGAATAATTTCCATAGTGATTATAAATATTTAAATGAATTTATGAAGTATATCTTAAATAACTAGAAAACTTTTACAAAAAAATATTTTTTTCATCATTAAAAAATATTTCTGAAGGATTCTTAAAAATTTATAGAGATAGCAATTTGCTTTTTTGTTTTTGAAATAGTTGTATGACAAATTTAAACCTGCTGATTTCTTTTTGTATTTTAAATTATTTTTTTGTTAATAAATATTTACACTATTTTGAGACACAAAACCAACTGTAAAATGATATCAAACTCAGACATTAAAATTAGATCTTCCGATGCAGGTAAATTAATACCAACCAATTACAGTGCTTTGGGAACACTTGTAACTGTATTTTTCTTTTGGGGATTTATAGCTGCGGGCAATAGCGTATTTATCCCTTTTTGTAAACATAAATTTAATTTAGATCAGTTTCAAAGCCAGTTGGTAGATACCGCTTTTTACTTTGCTTATTTTATTGGTGCGCTTATCTTATTTGCTGTAGGTGCCATGAAGGGAAATGACCCTGTAGCAAAATGGGGTTATAAAAAAGGTATTGTTTACGGTTTACTATTTTCAGCGTTGGGTGCGGTGGTTATGATTATTGCTGTTAACCTAGGAACATTTCCGGGAATGCTTGCAGGTTTATTTGTGGTAGCCCTCGGCTTTTCGTTACAACAAACCGCTGCGCAACCTTTCGCCATTGCATTAGGCGACCCAACCACGGGTACAAGCAGAGTAACACTAGGCGGTGCCATTAATTCATTTGGTACTACTATTGGCCCATTGGTTACAGGCATTGCGTTGTTTGGCACTACAGCGGCCATTACTGATGAAAAAATTGCAACACTTAGTTTAGGAAAAGTAATATTCTTATATAGCTGTGTTGGCGCACTTTTTATAGCGGCAGCAGCTATGTTTTATTTTTCTAAAAAAGTACCTGCTGGGGTTACTGTTGAAAAAACAGAAAAAGCAAACAAGGCTTTAAGCATGTTATTAATTATGACGGGACTTTTAGCAGTCATGTTTGTACCTATTTTTAGTAGTTATATCGGTTTACCTGCAACCGTGAGCGATGCAGAAATGCATTCGCTAGAATCTTATAGACTGAAGTGGCTGCTTGGCGCTTTTGCGGTTATAGTTTTAGGGCTTGTGTTTGTGAATGTATCGGCCAAGAAAAATGCCAATGGTTGGGGTGCCATGAAATATCCTCAATTATTATTAGGTATGCTGGGCATATTCTTTTATGTAGGTGTAGAAGTTACGGTTGGAAGTAATTTATCCGAATTATTAAAACACCAAGGTTTTGGAGAATTATCATCCTCAGAAGCTACTAAATATGTATCTATGTATTGGGGAAGTTTAATGATAGGCAGATGGGCATTTGCGGTATCAGCTTTTAACTTATCAAAACAAAAAACAATGATACTTCAATTTATTGTTCCCTTTATAGCATTTGCTATTTTATTAGTGGTAAATGCTGCGTTTGGATATGATATGAAAGCGTTCTATTATTATGCTGTATGTGTATTAATACAAATAGTTGCCTTCTTTATAAGCAATAATAAACCTGCAAGAACACTATTATTATTTTCTTTACTAGGCGTAGCAGCAATGGTTATAGGAACACTTACAACAGGCACTGTAGCTATTTACGCCTTTTTAAGTGGCGGTTTATTCTGCTCCATTATGTGGCCATGTATTTTTAGTTTATCTGTAGCGGGTTTAGGAAAATATACCACACAAGGTTCTGCGTTTTTAATAATGATGATTTTGGGCGGTGGTATTATACCGCCAATACAGGGTAAATTTGCAGATTATTTACAGGCAGGTTCTTCCATTGATGGTTATGGTATTCACGCATCTTATTGGATAGCCGCAGCATGTTATGCATACCTCGCCTTTTTTGCCTTTGCGGTAAAAGGAATTTTAAATAAACAGGGCATAAATTATGATGTGTCTACCGACACAGCAGGCCATTAAACATGACAAAAGAACAAAATATTAAAGACCGAATAAAACCTGATCTTAAAAAAATAAAACGAATGCTGGATACATTAAACGACCATGCTATAGGAATCGACATTGGCGGTACTAATACCAAATACGGAATTGTAAACCACCGTGGGCAAATCGTGTTCGAGGGCTCTATTAAAACAGATGCTTATCCTTTAATAGATGATTTCATACAGGCTTTGTATGGAAAATTACAGCCAGAGATAGAAAAATTGAAAGATGTAAATATTGTGGGAATAGGAATGGGTGCACCAAATGGCAATTTTTATACTGGTACAATAGAGTATGCGCCAAATTTACACTGGAAAGGAATAGTACCCTTAGCAGACCTCGTAACTGCAAAATTTGGTTTACCCTCAAAACTAACCAACGACGCAAATGCTGCGGCAGTAGGAGAATTTATGTACGGGGCAGCAAGAGGCATGAAAGATTTTATTATGATCACACTCGGTACAGGCGTAGGAAGCGGCATTTTTGCAAACGGTGAATTAATTCTTGGTCATGATGGCTTTGCTGGCGAACTAGGTCACACTATTGTTGTGCCAGGTGGCAGAGTGCACCCCAACACGGGCTCACTTGGATCGCTGGAAAGCTATGCTAGCGCAACGGGTGTTACCATTACTGCAAAAGAGTATATGACAGGTACAGATGAGCCAAGCATTTTGAGAGATGTACCTATGGAAACCTTAACTAGCAAAATGATATTTGATGCTGCACTTGCCGGAGATTCTCTCGCTAAGAAAGTGTTTATGAGTACCGGTGATATACTTGGAATGGCATTGGCAAATTTTGTAATGTTTTCATCCCCACAGGCTATCATTCTTTTTGGCGGACTTACCAAAGCAGGCGATATTTTGATGAAGCCAGTAAAGGACAGCATGGAAAGAAATTTATTACCCATTTTTAGAAACAAAGTGCAGTTAATTTTTAGCGAACTCAAAGAAAGTGACGCGGCAATATTAGGAGCAAGTGCATTGATTTGGGGGTAAAAAATAAATTAATAAAAGAATTATTTTCAACATAAACATCAACAAAAAAAGTGTCGTACCGACACTTTTTTTGCTGCTATAAGCTTATACTCATTCATCAACAGCATCAGTTTTAAGCGTAAGCTTAAGGATAGCGAAACCTATTAAACCGGCAATAATTGAAGAAACCAATATTATTAGTTTTGAATTATTTATAACGGTCGAGTCTTCAAATGCAAGCATTGTTATAAAAATAGACATCGTAAAACCGATTCCGCCTAAAAAAGATGTGCCAAGTATGTGAATCTTTTTTATTTCAGTGGGTAATGTGCAAATGCCGGCAGCAATTGCCAAAAGGCAAAATAAAAAAATACCGAAGCCTTTACCGAAAACAAGCCCCAAAAAAATGCCAAGGCTATAAGGTTCTGTTGCAACTGCCTGTGGGTTAGCCCCTATTGCAATGGCGGTATTTGCCAGCGCAAATAGTGGCAAAATAATGAAGGCAACAGGTTTATGCAAAAAATGCTGTAAGATGTAGGATGGTGAATTGGCTCCGCCCGTTCCGAATGGAATTGCAAATGCTACCATTACGCCCGCTATGGTTGCATGCACGCCGGAGTTTAACATGCAATACCAAAGCCCAATACCGCCAATAATGTAGGGTATTAAATTAAATACCCTAAGACGATTCAAGGCAAATAAAAATACCCATAATGAAAGTGCTACTATCAAAAATATCCACGCAATTGTTTTGGTATAAAAAACAGCGATGATGATAATGGCGCAAAGGTCATCTATCACGGCGAGTGCTGTTAAAAATATTTTTAAGGAGGCCGGTACCCGCTTTCCTAAGAGAGATAAAATGCCCAATGCAAATGCGATATCTGTCGCCATGGGTATGCCTGCACCACTTTGGGTTGCTGTGCCGTAGTTAAAAAAAATGAAAATACCTGCGGGCAAAACCATACCACCCAAGGCACCGGCAAGCGGCAATGCTGCATTTTTTAGAGAAGCCAGTTCACCTTCATATACTTCCCGTTCAAGCTCCAAACCGATCAACAGAAAAAAGATCGCCATAAGTCCATCGTTTATCAAATGGGTAATGCTCTGGGAGGCAATTTTTGCATTCAGCAAGGCTTGGTATCCGTCGGCAAAAGACGAGTTTGCAAGCACAAGTGATACCAAAGTCGTCGCTATAAGCAAAAGCCCGCCCGCTTTTTCACTGTTAAAAAATTCTTTAAAAAGTACTGATAATTTCATGTTCCTGTTGCGGGCACTTGTCCTAAAAGATTTCCACTGCTGTTGCTTTATTTAAAATTGCCAACATCAAAAATACCCATATCAACAGCCGTATTTGCTTTACAGTCGGTATAAGTTTCGGTTTGTATCAATTTGTCATTTACAAAGAACCTGCATGCTGTTTCTGCCCACGCTTTTCCAAATTTTTTATGGTTAAAAAAAACGGCTTCCTCTTTTGAATTACCATCATATTTTATAAATTTTGCTACCAATAGTTTGTCTTTGTCTATCCAAAGCTGGTTTAGTTTTTCATCACTATTATTAGCGCCTATCACAAAAAAACCTTTGCCTTCTTTATCAATTTCAAACGCTTTTGAAATGTCGTAACCTTCTCCTTTCATTTTTACTAAAATGCTGTCGAATGGAAGAAAATACATTCCACCCAGTAGAAAGGTAAGATCTTCTCCCCTTTTGCTTTTTCCGGTTAACTTTCCTTTGGCAAAATTGAATGTTGAATCTCTAATAAACAGCACCGCATTCCCGTCTTTAGGGTCTCCAAAACTAATTCTGAAATAATCAGGATAAACAATAGTTTCGTACCAGATCGACTTTCTGGCAATGGTATCATTTTTATATTGAACAGTATTTTGGGTGAAGGTGAAGGTCTTGTGCCAGTTTCCTTTGTATTTTTTATACATTTTTGACAAGATTTTTTCACCGGAAATTTTTTCGTTACTGGTGAAAGCTGTTGTAACTAAGAAGATGGATAAGACAATAAGAAAGTAAGTTAATTTTCTGCGCATATTCATCAGTTTAGTTTGCAAACATTTATAAAGGTAAAAAATTGTGGAGATATTTAATTGTGAAGCTTTTTTCTAAATTTTACTACTGCCAAACGTTCACCAATAAAATAATGGTTTAAAAATTGATAGAAACGATAAAAAATATTATATGAGTAAAGTATGGTTAATAACAGGTTGCTCTACCGGTTTTGGAAGAGAACTTGCAAAAAGTGTATTAGCAAATAACGATCAGGTAGCTGTAACTGCAAGAAACACTGCTGATATTGGAGACATTGTTACAGACAATGAAAACGCAATAGCTTTAAGATTAGATGTTACAGATGCTAACCAAATAAAAGATGCTGTGAAAGCTACCATTGATAAATTTGGCAGAATAGATGTGCTTGTAAACAATGCAGGCATAGGATATTTTGGTGCAATTGAGGAAAGTGAAGAGGAGGCAGTAAGGCAAATGTTTGAAATAAATGTTTTTGGTTTGGCTAAAATGACGCAGGAAGTTTTGCCGATAATGAGGAAGCAAAGAAGTGGTCATATCATCAACATTGCTTCTATTGGTGGGTTGCGTTCGTTCCCGGCTGTTGGTTTTTACAACGCCACAAAATATGCTGTAGACGGGTTGTCAGAGGCACTTGCAAAAGAAACAGCCCATTTGGGAATAAAAGTTACCATTATTGCGCCGAGCGGGTTTCGTACAGATTGGGCAGGCAGATCTGCCAATGACTCAAAAATTAAAATTGACGATTATGCTTCTACGGCCGGTAAAAACCAATCTGACATAAGAGGCTACAGCGGTAACCAACC
>JBJXGJ010000226.1:0-8109 GCA_046153805.1 Ferruginibacter sp.
GAAATTGCAAAATATGGACCAACAGAATTAGATAATTACCAAAGCAGTTTGAAAATATTTAGAGACAATAAAGCCGTTTTTGATTATGCCAAAGACACCGCTTTTGATGAAGGAAAATTAGAAGGAAGATTAGAAGGAAAATTAGAAGGAAAATTAGAAGGAAAATTAGAAGGAAAATTAGAAGGAAAATTAGAAGGAAAATTAGAAGGAAAATTAGAAGGAAAATTAGAAACAGCAAAATCTTTAAAATTGCTAGGAATAACCATTGAGGTTATTTCTAAAGCAACAGGACTAACCAAAGAAGAAGTTGAAAAGCTGTAAATCAAGAAGTATTTAATACTACAAACACTTTTTAAAAAGCAACCTAATTCAGTTTATAATTATGGCTTTTTTAGTCACTGTCTTGGTCTTTATAAATTACAAAAATGAAAGTAAAGCTATTATTAAACCTATCGCTATTATTTGTTACACTTAATCTTTCGGCCCAAGAGCTAACCTTAAACCTATCACAATACGCCAATAAACAAGCGTTTATAGTAGCAGTACACGGTGTACGAAAAGATACGCTTGGCAGCATACTACTTGACAAAAACGGCAAAGGCGAGCTGTCTTACAAAAACAAACAGGCCCTAGCAGGATTAGTGAACCTAACTATAAAAGACAAAGGGCTATTAAGTTTTGATTTTGTTTTATCGCCCAATGAAAACCCAATACTCAGTTGCGATGGTGAATTTGTACACAGTCTAAATGCAACAATACAAAACTCGCCTGAAAACGATTGTTTGAACCGTTGGTTTGATGCCGTGGTGCGATACAAACAAAAAATAAGTGTAAACCAAGAGATGAGCAAACTCTATGACCCGAGAATGCCTTTTTTCAAACTATTAGAAACTGAAAAACAGCTCGTTGAAAAACAACTCCAAATCCTAACCGATACTTTAAATTATTCACCATTGTTTGCTGCCAGGTATATACAGTTTAAACTGACACAAGAAGAAAAGCTTGCCAAAGTTTGGGAGAGCAATGAGCAGCGAACCATGGCCCAAAAATATTTTACCCAAATAGATTTTGAAGCTTTATATGGTAGTTCAATGTGGTTTGCTATCATCAACGCTTGCATAGAAGCTTATGCAATAGAAGGACCATATTACCAAACTTTTGGTAGGGATGTGGTTGAAAATTTAAAGCGTGTCAAAGACCTTCAAGTGTATGAAGATTTGATAGATGCTGCCATATCTGTAACCGAAAAATTTTCATGGAACAAAGACCAAGAAGCCATCGTAGCTTTTATTGTAAAAGACAACCGCATTAAAAAACCGGAAGGGAAATTAGAAAAGGTAATTCAGTCGTTTACGCTTTCCAACGGAAAAAAAGCACCAGACCTTGTTATTACAAACCCTTTTGGCGAGATTAACAAAACCAAAACTATAAAAGCCGCCAAATTGAATTCAAAATACAGTTTATTGTTGTTCTATCAATCGGGTTGTGGGCATTGCGAAACCCTAATAGAAGAGTTAAAACCTAAATATAAGGATATGGTTTATAAGGGTATTAAAATCATAAGCATAGCAGGCGATACAGACCAAGATACTTTTACAAAAACCGCCTCAAGTTTTCCATGGTCAGACAAATACCGCGATGTAAAAGGAATGAATGGCATTAATTTTAAAAACTATGGAGTAATTGGTACACCAACGATGTATTTATTGGACAATAAGGGAATAATTATTCAAAAAATAGCCAATCTAGCCGAGCTGCAGGAGTGGATGAAAACGTATTAAGGTAGCAAGTTTTTTTTATCGGTTGGTGTCTCCACCAACCGAAACAATAACTGTGTGAGCGCCCAATGCCCCACCCATTAGTCGCCGAGGCCTAAGAGGCAAAGTAGATTTTATTGCGTTTTTATTGATGGGGAGAACTTAGCACACGTTTTTTTTATCGGTTGGTGTCTCCACCAACCGAAACAATAACTGTGTGAGCGCCCAATACCCCACCCATTAGTCGCCAAGGCCTGAGAGGCAAAGTAGATTTTATTGCGCTTTTATTGATGGAGAGAACTTAGCACACGTTGTGAGACACGCACCGAGGCGGAGGGCGTTGGTATCTAAGTGTGGGCAAAGTGCAGTAAGCGTAGCAACAACATTGAATAGGGTTTCTTGCCAATCTGCTCAAGTGTTGTTGGTGCCCCATGTACTCATCTGCACTGCACAGCAACAATGACGAAAATCAATCCTTTAACACCGTTAATAATTAAAATCTACAATGCTTTTTTTACACCGATTATCGGTATTGCTTTTTCTCTTATCATTTTATTTAACTCCACAACATCAATTTCCATTAAATTTTTCAATTTGTTTAATTGAATATCTGCTAGTGCTGCAAGGTCATTATATGCCTGCTTTACCTGCATTGTTGGCGGGTTGTAGCCACTGCTTGCATAATCAAACAAACCACTTATTTTATCATTTAACCTAATTGGATAATTCAATACATCCTGCCCGCTTTTTGCTTTTGTCTGATACAAGGCTTCTTCAATGGTGGTCAATTGTTTGTTAATGGTATCACCCTTTTGCTTTATGTCTTTTGGTAAATCCTTACTATTACGATCAGCAAAATCATTTATCTGGCTACGTACATCTCTAATGCTTTTTATTGCCTTTTGTATTTCTGTAAATTTATCTCTTATGCTTACCAATGTGGTAAACTGTTCCTCATAACCCTGTTGGGTAATGTTGTATGCCAGGTTTGGCAAAATGGTAAAAGGGCGCTCCATAGAATCTTTATCCACTTTTACTTTTACATAATACCCGCCGGGTATGGCTTTAGGGCTTCCAACAGCACCATTCCATAAAATCATTCCTTCTATTTTTTCGGCCTCAGGGTAATTCATGTTCCAAACAAAACTATTCATGCCCTTAACCAATTCTATCTTTTCATTTTTTTCTTTTGCATCTGTTGTAAATCTTTTTATTTCTTTTTTATTTTTATCCATCAACACGATTACTGCTTTGCTGCTGTCATTAATTTCTTTTACAAAGAAATTGATGATGGAGCCATTAGTAGCATTTGTGCCTGCATTTTTAACATTTACATTTACGAATCCATCTCGCCTATAACTTTCGTTGATGGGCAGAATAAATAAATTTTTATCTAAGATGGTTTCATCGTATTGCTGTATGGTTATAAGATCATCTACCACCCAAAGTGCACGCCCCTGTGTTGCTACAATTAGATCGTTGTTCTTAATGGTCATATCTGTAATGGGCACCCATGGTAAATTCAGTTGGAAAGGACGCCAGTTTGCGCCATCGTTGTAACTTATATACATTCCGTATTCTGTACCGGCGTACAATAAACCTGCTCGTTTTTTATCTGCCCTTATAGCCCTTGCAAAATACATAGAGGGAATGCCTGTAGTAATTTCCTTCCATGTTTTACCATAATCTTCTGTCTTAAAAATATAAGGTTTAAAATCATCCATTTTATATTTTGTACCAACAATATAGGCTGCGCCTTTTTTGAATGGATCAGCATCAATACAATTCCACATCATCAATTTCCCGGCCGCAGGGGGTGTTACATCGCTCCAGTTTTTGCCGCCATCTTTGCTCACATTCACACGCCCGTCATCACTGCCCGCCCACAATAGATCTTTCTCATAAGGGCTTTCAATAGCTGCAAAAATGGTACAATAATATTCTACAGAGGTATTGTCTTGCGTAATGGGGCCACCACTCGATTTTTGTTTTAGTGTATCGTTTGTAGTTAAATCAGGACTGATAACTTCCCATGACTGTCCTTCGTTTTCTGTAGAAAATAAGTGTTGCCCACCTGCATATAATTTTTTAGGATTGTGGGGAGAGAAAAAGATTGGAAAGTTCCATTGAAAGCGATATTTAGTAGAACTGGCGCCTGCACCCAATGGATTATCTGGATATACACTGATGGCTCTGTTTTCTCCTGTTTTGTGATCTAGCCTGCTAAGGTATCCACCATAATTACCACCATAAACAATGTCAGGATTTAGCGGGTCAGCTACTACATAACCACTCTCGGCACCGGCTGTAGGTGACCAATCATCAGTAGAAATTTGTCCGCCATTGCTGCTGCTCAAAATCCTTACCGTGCTGTTATCCTGTTGTGCTGCTAAAATTCTGTAAGGAAAATGGTTATCCGTTGAAACCCTGTAAAACTGCGCTGTTGGCTGGTTTTGATAAGTGCTCCAGTTATTTCCTGCATCAAAAGTCACCTGGGCACCTCCATCATCTGCAACAATCATTCGGTTGGCATCTTCGGGGTCAATCCAAAGGTCATGGTGATCGCCGTGCGGCGTATTTATGGGCTTAAAAGTTTTACCCGCATCTGTACTTATATACATCCCCACATTTAATGCATAAACAATATTTTCGCTTTTTGTATCAGCAAATATTTTACTAAAGTACCAGGCCCTCTGGCAAATATTTGCATCGTCGGTTTGTTTTTCCCAGGTGTTTCCTCCATCATCACTTCTATATAAACCACGGCTCTTACATTCAATCAATGCATAAATTCTTTCGGGGTTAACGGCACTTACTGCAATACCAATATTGCCTATTAATTCTTTTTTAGGCATACCCTTTTTATCCATCAGGTTCGTCCATGTTTCACCGGCATCTGTACTCTTCCATAAGCCGCTACCTAGGCCACCACTTTCAAAACTATATGGGGTACGTTTTACATGCCATGTACTTGCATATAATGTAGAAGGATTACCCGGTTCCATTACCAATTCTACTGCTCCTGCATTTGCATTTGCAAACAAAACTTTGCGCCAGGTTTTACCGCCATCCATTGTTTTATAAACACCACGGTCATCGCTACTGCCAAATAAATGCCCAATTGCTGCAACCCAAACGATATCCGGATTTTTTGGATGAATGATGATGCGACTTATATGTCTTGTGTTTTTTAGCGAAAGTAATTTCCAGGTTCTGCCGCCGTCATCGCTGCGCCACATTCCGTTAAGGCCTTCGCTCACATTGCCGCGCAAAGTATTTTCTCCTTCACCTGCATACAAAATGCTTTCATCGCTTTGGGCAATAGCTACGGCACCAATAGAACCGCCAAAATATTTATCTGAAATGTTTTTCCAGTTACTGCCGCCATCAGTCGTTTTCCATACTCCACCTCCTGTAGCTCCAAATATAAAAGTGTTTTTGTTTTTAAAACTGCCTGCGACCGTGCCGCTACGCCCACCTCTAAAAGGCCCGACCTGTCTGTATTTCACATTACTAAAAATAATAGAATCAGTTTTTGCGATAGTATTTTTATCCTTTTGGGCCTGCAAGGATAATACAGTAAGTAGCGTTGTAATACTTAAAATAAATTTTTTCATAACCTGTTTTGAGTATCGAAAATTACGAAAATGATTTGATGTTATGAAACGCCGCAATGAACATAAAGTATGGCTGTTATTTTAGCATTGCAAATTATATCCAATGGGCCTTGCTGTTTGTCTTTTTATGAAAGCATTATATTTGTTCAATAATATTAGCAATGACACAATGAGTAATTTTTCTTTTTTACCGTTTCAAAATCTTCAATCAGAACGTTTGTTGCTGCGGCAAATTACTGCGTCTGATGTAGGTGAAGTATTTGCTTTGCGCAGCAATAAGAATATAATGAAGTTTATACCACGGCCATTGTGTACTTCCCACGAAGAGGCGATGGCACTTATTGACATGATGCAGGATAAGACAAATACGAACGAAGGGGTAAACTGGGCAATTACAATAAACGGAAATCCCAAAATGATTGGGTTTATTGGTCATTATAGAATTAAGTGGGAGCACTTTCGCTCTGAAATAGGTTACATGATTGCAGAAGAATACAATGGAAAAGGGTTGGTAACCGAAGCAGTAAAACTAATGGTTGATTATGGGTTTAACCAAATGAAAATGCACTCATTGGAAGCCGTGATAGATCCAAAAAATACAGCATCTGCAAGAGTGCTTGAAAAAAATGGTTTTAAAAAAGAAGGCCATTTTAAAGAAAATGAATTTTTTGACGGACAGTTTTTAGATTCAGTTATTTATTCGTTGGTAAACAATGGATGATTGTTATTGTTGAAGGAAGCATTTTCAGCATCATTGATATTTTTTGGCATCAACCCTGCATCTCTGAAAAATTTATACCTTATTATTTTTAATGAAATGAATTCAGTTACTACTTATGAAGAGAAATTTGCTATATATAGTTTTAATTGCTGCCCTAGCTATTGAAATTACCCTAACAATACTTTGCTTTTTTAAACCTGCGACGGCAGTAGATTTATTTGGCTTAACGTACAACAATGAAACAGCTGTTTTAGGCTATATCATTGCATGGTTTTGCGTTCTTGTTTCTGTATTAATTGTCTATGCCATTATTGGGTTAAAAAACGGTAGTTCTTATTTTGAAGTGTTAATATATATACTTGGATGCTGGTGGATAGGCCTTGGGATTGGCGTGTATGTAGCATTTAAAAAAAACGGATAATTTAATGTTGGATTCAATCAAAGGATTATTACTGGTAATTCTTACTTATCTGCAAGCAAAAGATAAAAGGGCTACAAGATCTTAAAGTTTTAAATAACTAACAAAGAAAATTTTCACCAACCCAAACGAAAAACATTCTCCTTTAAAAAAATTAAAAGCCACGAAAATTAATTCATGGCTTTCTTTTTTGTTACCCGTACAAAAACTGGTTTGATTGATTTAATTACTTAAGCACTTGTAACTATTCGTCCCATCAGTAGCAATTAAATGCAAAGCTTTTAAAACGCTGTTACAATTTTTGATTAAAGTATCAATAACAGACCTCTGCACCGCTAGTACATTTGCAGTTTGCTGTAATTTAAACTGACCCAATATTTTTTGTTTCACTTTAATATTTCTGATAGCTCTTTATGATCCATTATTATAGGAAGTTGCATTTGATTGGAGTAAAAAGTATGCCGCTAAGCGTTTTTATTTAACTTCCAAAACAACTTGTAGTGTTTGTTATTTGATGAAGTTAATTCACCAGCCAATGCCTAACAATAGTACAAAAGGAGTATTTTGATAACTAAGGCGATATGGTTAATTTCATTACAGCTGTATAAGTTCAAAAATATTGTTTGGTTATCTTGATATTTTTTTAGAAATTTTCACCATTTAAGTATGACAAAATCAGAAATTAAGTTTTTAGCAGGACCACAAAACCGTTGGAAAGATTTCAAAGTTGCCGTTACTGTATTAATCGAATTCGTAAAGGGTTTTAGGAGCCTTCATTTTGTAGGGCCATGTGTTACTGTTTTTGGCTCTGCCAGGTTTAAAGAAGACCATATTTTTTACAAGCAAACAGAAATTATTGCCGGAGAAATAGCAAAACTTGGGTTTACAATCCTCACAGGTGGTGGGCCCGGCATAATGGAGGCAGCAAATAAAGGAGCAAAAGAAGTTGGCGGCCGCAGCGTAGGTTGCAACATCGTATTGCCACACGAGCAGCACCACAACCCATATCTTGACACTTGGGTGAATATAAAATACTTTTTTGTTCGTAAAACGCTACTCATAAAGTACTCCTATGCATTTGTGGTTATGCCAGGTGGCTTTGGTACATTAGATGAATATTTTGAAGCGCTTACGCTGATACAAACAAAAATGATAAACCAGTTTCCTATTATAATTTTCGACAAGGCTTTTCACAAAAATCTTTTGGAACATATAGAAATGATGAAAGACAAAGCGACCATTTCTGCCGAAGATCTAAATCTCTGCCTGTTTACAGATTCGGTAGAAGAAGCCGTGGCACACATTAAAGAAAATGCCATTGGTAGGTTTAAACTAAAACCCGCTGTTATTAGAAAAAAATGGTGGTTATTTGAAGAATAATGGTGCGACAGCTTTGGATAAACTATCGAATATTTTTATAAACAAAGGTTCACCATCGGGTTTAAAGACGTTAACTTTTCCACGTTAATATTAAGGGCATCTCTAAAAACCCTTTATTTTTTCTATAATTTTTTAAGTATTATTTTTTTTGATATTTTAAGTTTTGCTTTTTACGCTGCTATTCTATTTTTTAGTGTTTTTTTACTCGTTTTTTCA
>JBJXGJ010000274.1:0-2945 GCA_046153805.1 Ferruginibacter sp.
ATTTAAAAAGAAATCAACTGCAGTACATTCCCACCGTAGCAGCTTACTGGAACTACAGCCGTAATGCACAGCGCAGGGAGTTTGATATTTTTAAAAGCGGCAGTGCCTATCCCTGGTTTCCGAATTCAATTGTAGGGATCAACATTAATGTACCAATATGGAGCAGCGGAGCAAGAAAGAACAAAATTCTGCAATCAAAAATAACAGTAGAAAAAGCGACAAATACAACCGAGTTTGTAAAACAGAGTATTGATCTTGAAATAGAACAATCAAAAATAAACTATCGAAATTCCATTCTTGACCTTGATGCACAAAAACAAAATATGGAACTGGCAGAAAGTGTGTACAACACTACTAAGAAAAAATATGAGCAGGGGCTTTCTTCTAATCAGGATGTCCTCTTAGCAGAAAATGAATTACAGGTGGCACAAGGGAATTATTTCCGCTCTTTATACAATGCAGTAATTGCACAGGTTGCTTACAAACGTGCCGTTGGAAACTTATAAAAACTATCTACTTAAAATTATAAACAAGACACATGAACACAATTATTAAAAGTTCGCTGGTTATTTTTGTAATGCTGGCTATTTCCTGTGGCACCTCAAATAAAGAAGCCAAGGGAACACTGGGTGATAAAAAGGCACAGCTTGAAAAATTAAAGACTGACTTATCAAAAACTGCAGCAGAAGTAAAAAAATTAGAAGACGAAATAGCTTTGCTTGATACAGCCGGAGGAAAACAGCAAAGGGTAAAATTAGTTTCTATTGCACCTGCGGCTACCGAAGATTTTTCTCATTACATAGATTTACAAGGGAGAGTAGACGCAGAAAATATTTCTTATGTATCTCCAGGAGGAATGCCCGGCGTAGTAAAAGCAATTTATATTAAAGCAGGACAATATGTAAAAAAAGGACAGTTGCTTTTAAAGTTAGATGATGCAATTGCCCACCAGCAAATTGCTGCTGCGCAAAAAGGAGTAGATGGCCTAAAGACACAATTAGCTTTTGCAAAAAATATTTATGCCCGCCAGAAAAATTTATGGGATCAGAATATTGGAAGTGAAGTACAATTGATCAGTGCAAAAAACAGCGTTGATGCTTTAGAAAATCAATTGGAATCTGCAACAGAAGGGGTAAAACTTGCCAATGAGCAATTGAAAACTACATTGGTATATGCAGATGTAACAGGCATTGCAGATATTGTAGATATAAAAGTAGGGGAAACATTTTCCGGGGCAGGTGTACGTGGCCCTCAAATACAAATTGTGAACAACAGCACTTTAAAAGTAGTTACAGAAGTTCCTGAAAATTATATGAGCCGGGTACAAGTAGGGAGCGCAGTAATTATTAATCTGCCCGATGCAAATAAAACCTTCAACTCTACCGTAAAGCTTTCATCACAAGTAATCAACCCAAGTACAAGAACATTTACCATTGAAGCCCCTATACCTGGAGGTGGTGTTCGCCCAAACAGTATTGCTTCGGTTCGTATAAAAGATTACAATGCACCAAACGCTGTTGTAATTCCGGTGAATCTTGTACAAACTGATGACAAAGGAAAGTATGTATATGTAGTGGAACAGGATAGTAAACAAAGAAGTGTAGTAGTAAAGAAGCCAGTTGTAGTTGGTGAATCATATAACAACAAAATTGAAATTAAAGCTGGTTTGCAGGTAGGCGCACAGTTAATTGTAACCGGTTATCAAAGTGTATATGATAAGCAGGTGGTAACAATAGGGTAAGGCGGTCTGCCTCTTATCCGCCAACGTAATCTATAGCCAACTTGTGAGAATGATTAAATGATGAATGGCTTTGCTTACAGATGAAGTGGAAGAACAAAAGTTAGATTCATTGCTGAAGCACCGCCTCCTATCTTTTGGAGAGGAGGAAGGGTGATGAGGCCAAATAATTTCTTATGCAATCAAAATTTTTAGAAGGAATCAGTAAAAAATTTAAAGAGTTTAAACCCACAAGCTGGAGTGTTGATAATCGCACAGCGATTTACATCATTACCATTTTAATTACCTTGTTTGGTTTGTACAAATTTAATACAATGCCGAAGGAACAGTTTCCCGACATTGTAGTACCCACCATTTCTGTATCTACAGTTTATGTTGGTAATTCACCGGCAGATATAGAAAATCTTGTAACAAGACCCATCGAAAAGCAAATCAAAAGCATCAGTGGCGCTAGAGTTATTAAGGTACAATCTACATCACAGCAGGATTTTTCTTTAATAGTTGTTGAGTTTGATACAGATATTAAAGTTGATCTGGCCAAACAGAAAGTAAAAGATGCAGTAGATAAAGCCCGAACTGATTTACCACAGGATTTAACAGCAGAACCCGATGTGCAGGAGTTTGCCTTTAGCGAATTCCCCATCATGTTTGTAAACATCAGTGGTGATTTTGATCCTGTAAAGCTGAAACAGTATGCCGATAAAATGCAGGATCGCATTGAAGAATTAAAAGAAGTTACAAGAGCTGATATCATCGGTGCACCAGAACGTGAAATACAGGTAAATGTAGATCCGTACCGAATGGCAGCAGCAAGACTTTCATTTACTGATATTGAAAATGCAATTGCAAGAGAAAACAACGATGTTAGTGGTGGGCAAATAGAAATTGGAACCATGCAAAGAACTGTTCGTGTTCGTGGACAGTTTAATAGTTCTTTTGATCTTAATAATATTGTTGTAAAAGGTGTAAGTGGTGCTCCCGTTTACTTAAGAGATATTGCTACTATTAAAGACACAGTAAAACAAAAAGAAAGTTTTGCACGGCTCGATGGTAAAAATGTAATTACTCTCAACATTGTAAAACGAAGTGGAGAAAACCTGATTAATGCTGCCGATAAAATCAAAGGAGCAGTTACTGAAATGCAGGATAATGACATCTTGCCCAAAGATTTAAAAGTTACGCTTACAGGAGATTTAAGCAAGCAAAC
>JBJXGJ010000260.1:0-5696 GCA_046153805.1 Ferruginibacter sp.
CTGCCCTATAATAACAGAATCAACTTTATCGGCACCCGTTAGTTTTGCATACGCATTCCAATTGGAGGCAGGTGCAATTTTACCAAGACCGCTACGATCCATTTTATTATAATTTTTATAAGGATCACGCAAATCAGTTAGTTTTCTGCTGGCTTTTGCAAGTTTGGTTTCGAGTGCGAACACATCTTCCACATTTTTTTGTGCAGAAACAGCATCTATCTGGTTAAAAGTCTTAAACATGTAGTTTTTATATGCAGCTTTTATTTGAAGCGTTCTTTCATCTGTATTAAAATAATAATCACGGTTTGGTAAACCTAGTCCACCCTGCGCCATAATAACAGCCATTACTTCGCTGTTTTTATCATCTTGGCTTATATAAGTGGAAAACAAACAACCAATACCCTTGTTTTGAAATCCTGCACCAACGACCATTACATCATCTGCAGTAGCAATAGCATCTATCTTTTTCATATCGTCTGCAAGCGGAGAAAGTCCTGCTTTGTCAATTGCGGCAGAGTCCATACCGCTTTGCCAGAAGTCGCCTATTTTTTGTGCAATGGTGCCTTTTGTAGCCTTTGCCAGGGCAGCATCTTCATTAATTTTTTTTAGTTTATTGTATATATCATCCTGCACCATATTGCCAATTCCCCAACCACTCTCCGCATCTGGTATTGGCGTACGTTTTATCCATCCGCCATTGGCATAAAGGAAAAAATCATCACCAGGTTTTACGGTGCTGTCTATGTTTGCAGCAAGTATATCTGGCTTGGCTGTGTTGTTAGGTTTGCTATTGCAAGCAAACAGGGCACTGCAAGTAACTACTTGTAAAAAAAGTTTTTTCATGTTAGTTTTTTTGTAGGGATAAATGTAATGATAAAATAGAAATGCGACTGCTTGATTTTGATAAATGGAGTGTCGAATTTTTTATTATTGTCAATGCTGCTCAAATTAACAACCATTGGTACGGGATAATGCTCAAATTAACAACCATTGGTACGGGATAATGCTAAAAAACTTTCAGAATGAAATTTGCATGACAAGGCTTTTTATTCCGTTTTTATTAAGCAATTTTATAGATCATCATTTTAACGATAAAGTGTAGTAAATTTTATATTTTGTTTAGTGCGATTTTATAATGTTGCTTTTAGCGAATATTATAAAATCGTATTTTTGGACCATGACGCCAGAAAGAACAGAAAGATTAAACAATGTACTTGCAAAACGACAACCCGGTCTTACGGTGGTACTTGAAAATGTGAGTGATCCACATAATATTTCGGCAGTGATGCGTACCTGCGATGCGGTGGGTGTTCAGGATGTTTATATACTGAATACAAAAATAGGCCTCCACGAAATGTGGAGTGCTAAGAGTTCTTCAAGTGCTGCCAAGTGGCTCACGGTGCACCAATTTACAGATGCAAAAGAATGTTTTATTGCACTGAGAAAAAGTTATTCTAAAATATATACAACCCATTTAAGTACAGATGCAGTTGGTCTTTATGACCTTGATCTTTCAACATCAGTAGCACTTGTGTTTGGCAATGAACACAGTGGAGTGAGCGATGATATTATAGCAATGGCCGATGGCAATTTTATCATACCACAGGTCGGTATTATAAAATCCCTCAATATTTCTGTAGCGTGTGCTGTAACGTTATATGAAGCTTATCGCCAAAAAACCATTGCTGGCCATTATGATAATCCAACATTAAAGGGTGATGCTTTGCAAAGCCTAAGAGAAACATGGGGATTTATACAAAAAGAGGGGCAATAATTTACCCAATTTTCTTTTATTAAAGCGAAGTAAATATCCCTGTCATTCCCCAATGCTGCTATTTGGCTTGGCATGTTTGTTGGTTTTTAATAAGCCTGTAAATTTCTGGCTTATGAAAAATAATTTAGATATAAAATTCCTTTCAATATTAGTTTTAATATCTGTTTGTCTATTGAGCTGTAAGGCCCAGCAAAAAAAAGAAACATTTTCAAATACGGAAACATACGATTTTGCCAAACCCAAAATAATTAATCTTCCGCAAGTACTTGACGAAATTTCAGGCATTGCCTATTATCCAAAAGATACAAGCGTTTTTGCAGTTATTGATGAGGATGGATTACTCTTTAAAATTTCTCTTAACCAGCCCGATGATGTGATGGAATGGAGATTTGATAAACAAAGAGACTTCGAAGATCTTGTTTACAAAGACAGTATTTTTTATGTAATGGTAAGCAATGGAGATATTGATAAACTAACTTTTACTGGGGATAAAATAGCTGTGGATAAAATAGATTTTGCGAACGCATCAAAAAAGGTGAATGAATTTGAGTCTATATATTTTTCGCCTGACAGTAGTAAAATGATCATGTTGTGTAAACAATGCGAAGACGATAAAAAATCTGTATTATCTTCTTTTTACTTTAGCGATTCGGCAAATCAGTTTTTAAATTTCGACAAAATAGAAACTGAACCTTTGTTCCAAAAAATGGGAACAAAAAAAGAAAAAATAAAACCGTCCGCTGCAGCAGTAAATCCAATTACAAAAGATTTGTATGTGCTTTGTTCCGTAAACAAAATAATCTTTATTGAAGATGCGCAAGGCAAGTTAAAAGATGTAATTAAATTGAATCCCAAAATATACAAACAACCGGAAGGCATTGCTTTTACGCCTGAGGGAGATTTAATGATATCCAACGAAGTGTACCTTGAAGGATACGCCACACTGTTACTTTTAAAAAATAAAAAGAAAGGAAAATGAGGAAAGTTTGTTTAATGGCGATTGTAATACTTACTTCAAGCGAAGCAATGGCTCAAACAAAAGCTGAAAACGATAGTGTGCAGGCTACAATTGTTTTAATAGGAGATGCCGGACAACTCATTAATGGAAGAAGTTATGTTGTAAATGGGGTGAAAAAAACTATCCAAATGAACAGTAAAACAACTGTTGTTTATCTTGGAGATAATTTGTATAAAGTTGGCTTGCCAGATGATGCATTACCGACCTATGAAATTGCTAAAGCACCTTTGGATTCTCAAATAGTAATTGCCGGGGGGGAACCTGTAAATGTTTATTTTATACCCGGGAATCATGATTGGGCCAATGGTAGTAGAATAGGCTACCAGTCTATACTTCGGGTACAAAATTATATCGATGTACTTGGTAATAAATATGTAAAGCAATTGCCCCGAAATGGCTGCCCAGGCCCGGTTGAGCAAAAAATAAATGATGATGTAACACTTGTAATAATGGACTCACAATGGTGGTTGCAGGAGTATGAGAAACCGGGTGTAGAGTCTGACTGTGCCTGTAAAACCAAGGCCGAGGTATTAACCCAATTACAGGATATTTTTGATAAAAACGACAAGAAATTTGTGATTTTTGCTATGCACCATCCGATTAGAAGTTATGGCCAACATGGTGGTTACTTTACATTAAAGCAACACATTTTTCCATTTACCGATGTTAATAAAAAACTGTACATACCATTACCCCTAATTGGTTCAGCATACCCACTTACCAGAGCGGTATTTGGCACGGCGCAAGATTTAAAGCACCCTTTTTACCAGGAAATGGTAAGCGCTTTTGAAAACGTAGTGAAAGGACATAAGAATGTAATATTTGTAAGCGGTCATGAACATACTTTGCAGTTAATAAAAGACACCAACTACATAAATATTGTTAGTGGCAGCGGCAGCAAAACATCGAGGGTATCAAAAAGCAGAAATACGGTTTTTGCATCGCCAGATTATGGCTTTGTTACTTTGGACGTGTTAAAGAATAAATCTGTAATATCTACTTTTTACACCGTTGATGGCGAAAATGTAAAGGAAGCCTACACAGAAAATATCCTTGACTTTTCAAAAGTAAAAAAGTTGAAGGCAATGGGCGATAGCAGCCGCACGCCGGAATTTGTCTTTAAAGACAGCGCCGTTATATCTGCCAGTGATAAGTACAAAAAAGGAAGCGATGTGAAAGCGGCGGTGCTTGGTAAAAATTATAGAAGAGAGTGGAATACACCTGTTCATTTTAAAGTGTTCAATATTAAAAAAGAAAATGAAGGTTTTAAAATTACAGGTATAGGTGGTGGAAAGCAAACCAAATCGTTAAAGCTGGAAGATAAAAATGGCAAGGAATGGACGCTGAGAACAATTGACAAAGATCCTGAAAAAGCTGTTCCTGAAAACTTACGTGGCACAATTGGACAGGCAATTGTGGTAGATGTAATAAGTGCCAGTAGTCCGTATGCGCCCATTACGATACCGGTGCTGGCGAAGGCTGCAGGTATACCGCATGCAACGCCAAGATTTTTCTTTGTGCCTGATGATCCCGCCTTTGGTTATTACCGACCTTTATTTGCTAATACAGTTTGCATGCTGGAAGAAAGGCAGCCAACACCGGATGAAACTGATACCAAAAGTACCGATGCCATCATTAACAAATTGTTTGAAGACAATGACCACCAAATAGACCAAAAAGCAGTTTTAAATGCTAGATTATTAGATATGCTCATTGGTGATTTTGACAGGCATGCCGACCAATGGCGTTGGGGCACAAAAGATACTGGCAAAGGAAAAGTATATTATCCTGTACCTAAGGACAGAGACCAGGCCTACTTTAACTCAAACGGACTCCTGCTTAAATATTTATCCGATAACTCAATGCCTTTTTTACAGGGGTTTACAAAAAAAATAAAGGATATTAATGGGTTCAACACCGTGGCAAAAGATTTTGACAGAACATTTATGAATGAGCTAAGCAAGCCACAATGGAAGGCTATTGCAGATAGTTTTTCTTATAAGATAAATGACAACGTTATAAGAGATGCTGCATCAAAATACCCACCTGAAATTAAAATATTTGATTCTGCCTTTACCGTTGAAAAACTCACGAGCAGGAGAGACATACTGCCAAAAAAAGCATTGAAATATTATAACTTTCTTGCCCGAGGTGTAACTGTTGCAGGCAGTAATGAACCCGAACTCTTCCATTTGCAAAATGATAATGGGGCGGTAAAATTAAGTGTGTATAATAAAGGAAAAGATGGAGATACATCTGTACTTTTTTACAGGCGCACCTTTGTACATAAAGAAACAAAAGAGCTTGTTTTGTATGGCTTAAATGGCAATGATAAGTTTATTGTTGATGATAGTGTATCATCTAGAATAAAATTAAGAATAGTAGGAGGCAAAGGCAGCGACAGTTTCAACTTGGCAGGTAATATAAAAAAGACCGTTTATGAACTTTCAACAGAAAAAAACGTTTTGGAAAATTCAAGACGTACAGAAAAGATTTTTTCAACAAACCCTCAAGTATTAGATTATAAAAATACCGGGTTTCAATATGATAGATTTGTATTTCCGCAAATAAATGTGGGGTATAATGCCGAGGATAAATTGTTAATCGGGTTGGGATTTACATCCAAAAAAAATGGATTTAGAAAAGTACCGTATGCCAGTATGCAAAAATTAACCACGTTAGCTGCTATAAAACAAGGCGCTTTTAAGGTAAAGTACGAAGGCATATTTAATCAGGTACTATTGAAGAATGATTTTATAATAAATGCAGAGGTAGTGGCATCAACGCTTACAAATTTCTTTGGCTATGGCAACCAAACAGAGTACAATAAAAATTTATCTATCAGCTTTTACAGAACAAGATATAAATATGCCAACCTAAACCTCGCCATTAGAAAAAGGATAA
>JBJXGJ010000264.1:0-10278 GCA_046153805.1 Ferruginibacter sp.
TAAAGAAAACTTTTACCTTGTTACAATAGAATATTTGGTTGTAATGGCAGCGATGGCTTATTCACTTAAAAAACAGAAAGTAAAGGTAAATTAATAGACTATTCAAGGCTTTTTATAAACTTTATCAGCGTTTTTTAGCCATAGTCCCCAGGTTTTGCTGTATGGGTGCACATTATTGGTAACACCATTTGCGTCAAAAACATCCAGCTTTTTATTTTTCCATTCAAAAATGCCTCCATATAAATTTTTTACATGGGTAAATCCGGCAGCAATGAGTTTTTGTGTAATTTTTTCACTTCTGTATCCAACAGCGCAATACACAACTATTTCGCTGTGTTTGTCAATGTTAGTTATGGAGTCTAAAGAGAAATTTTTATAGCCTACAAACTTTGCGTTGTTTAAATGGCTCACGGCAAATTCTTCAGGCTCTCTTGCATCCAGCAATAAAACACTGTCTTTTATTTTACTTAAACTGTTTACTGTAATTTCGGGTACATTGTGCGTTAGTAATTTTTTAAGTAACAAATTATACGCGCCACTTTTCACTTTGCGTTGAGCGGAAACTTCTGTGAAAATACCGCCACAGAAAATTATGAAAAATAAGACTATTTTAAATTGATGTGTCAAATTAATTATACCATTTTTTTATAGTTGATTCTACAGGTTTATTTTGCGGTGTATAGTTGCTGTTTAAAAGACCGCCCGCATTGCGATCGTTCACATGCCATTTCCACAAGAATCCTCCGGCAAACCAGCTACGTGGCACAAATTGTCTGTACAATGCTTCGTATGCATTATTTTGTGCCTGCATGTTTAAGGGAGCAACGTTGTTTGAAAGCCACGGTTCGTGCGCACATTTATCAATACTTCTGTAGCCATATTCTGTAAATACAACCTGTTTGTTTTTTTGGGCGGTAAACTCTTCTATCTCTTTAAAATGAGGTTGCCACCCTTCAACAAGTTCATCAACGGTAGGTGAGCTGGCATTGCTTATAGGAAAGTATGCGTCTATACCAATATAATTTAATTTTTCCCAACTTGAGAACTCTTTAAAACAGCCCCAATTGGCCGCATAGGTTAGGTCTCCTTTATATATTTTTTTTACGCTGTCTATTAAATTACTCCAAAATGCAGGTCGCAATTTTACAGCGTTATCCATTTCAGTACCTATGCAAAACAGCTCTGCGCCTGTTTTTTGAGCAAGTGTAGCATTGTGTAAAATATATTTTAAATAATTGTTTTCCCACTCGTTCCATGCACTGTCGGTTTCGCATTTAAAATGACCAGTATACAAACCGCCGCCAATCCACAACTGTGGCTTTAACATCACTTTCATATTTTGTTTGTGTGCCAGCTGTATGCAAGTCACAATACCTTCTTCTCGTTCGCCCCACCATTGGTGCTGCGAATTGTATTGAATACCTGTTTGCCCTGGCCTACTAAAAGCGAAAGGTATAATTGCTACCCATTTTGCATTTATGCGTTTCATGTTCGCAAAGCAACTACTGTCTATTGCGTTTGGCGAAGCCTCCAAACTTATACCGCTTATCAGAAATTTTCTGGGTAAATTGCGTTCAAATAAGGATAGTGTATTTGTTGATATGTTGCTGTAGGAAGTCGTACATAAAAACGAAAATATCAAACCAATTAAATTTGTAGGAGAAAGATATTTTCTCATTTTATGAAATTTCTGTATAAATATTTAATAAAATATTCCGGCGGTAAAGGTACTAATTTTCTGTGGATGTGATTTGTAATAAAAGGTCAAAAAAGCCAGATGAAATCATAACACGAACATTAACAAAATTAAAAATGAAAAGTATTTTATTAGTTACAGTATCACTCGTTCTGCTTGCATCTTGCCTTACAGGGGTACCAAAGGGAACCGGAAAAGCAATAGCCCACGAGGGCTGGACAGCATTATTAAAAAGATACGTAAACAAACAAGGGTTTGTAGATTACAAAGGTTTTATAAAAGACTCAACAATGCTCGATGCTTATTTGGCAAAACTGAGCGATAACGCACCTGGAAGCAGCTGGAGCAAAGATGAAAAATTTGCATATTGGATAAATGCTTACAATGCTTTCACGGTAAAACTAATTGCAGATAACTATCCTCTAAAAAGTATAAAAGACCTTGCGTCTGCAAATGCAGTAATATTTATAAATACTATTTGGGATAAAAAATTCTTTTCTATTGGTGGCAAAAAGATGACATTGAATACGATTGAGCATAAAATTTTGCGCAAGCAATTTAACGATGCACGCATGCATTTTGCCATAAACTGCGCCTCTTATAGTTGCCCTAAATTACTTGATGAAGCATATGAAGCAAAAGCACTCAACATGCAACTTGATAACCAGGCAAAGGCATTTTTAGAAGATACTACAAAAAATAAAGTAAGTGCGACAAATCCAAAGCTGTCATTTATATTTAAATGGTTTAACCAAGACTTTACAAAAAACGGAATGACGAAGATTGCTTTCATTAACCAGTTTACAACTGTAAAAATTAAAGAAGGGACAGCCTTGCATTATATTGACTATAGCTGGACTTTAAACGAACAGAAATAATTGTGTTAAGTAAAAAGACAAATGAATGAAATTTTGTGGCGAAATAATTTTTTATTTTTTTTATCATTGTAAGTAAATTAATATTTGCACGTATTTAACAGTTAAATTTAGAAGTACTTTACTTGTACTAAAACTAATATTTATGCCTAAGAAAGTAATTATTATCGGTAATGGAATAGCAGGCATCACATGTGCAAGGTATATAAGAAAACTAAGTGATTTTGAAATTACCGTTATCTCTTCTGAATCAAAATATTTTTATAGCAGAACTGCCCTCATGTATATTTATATGGGGCATATGAAGCAGGAACATACCCAACCTTACGAAGATTTTTTTTGGGAGAAAAACCGCATAAATTTATTGCAGGCACAGGTTCAAAAGATAGAATCTTCTCAAAATTTTATTGAATTAGATAGCGGCGTTAAAATGCAATACGATTATCTGGTAATTGCTTCTGGAAGCAAGAGTAATAAATTTGGTTGGCCTGGGCAGGACTTAGCCGGCGTGCAAGGTTTGTATAATTTGCAGGATTTACAGACCATGGAGCAACATACAAAAAAAATAAAGCGTGCAGTGGTTGTAGGTGGTGGGCTGATAGGTATTGAAACTGTAGAGATGCTGCTAAGCAGAAACATTGCAGTAAGTTTTTTAATAAGGGAGAGAAGTTTTTGGGATGCTATTTTGCCCGCTGAAGAGAGTGAAATGATCAATAAATTAATCAAACATCATAAAGTTGATTTACAACTTGGCACTGAGTTAAAAGAAATAAAAAGCAATGACGGCAGCAAAGTAACCTCCGTTTTAACAAGCAAGGGAGAAGAGATTGGTTGCGGTTTTGTTGCGTTAACTGTTGGCGTGAGTCCGAATATTTCTTTTGTAAAAGACAGCGAAATAGAGACTGACCGGGGCGTACTTATTGATAATAATTTTAGAACGAGCATTAAAAATATTTTTTCGATTGGCGACTGTGCACAGTTTAAAACACCTTTACATGGTCGAAAGGCTTTGGAGCAGGTTTGGTACACAGGTAAAATGCACGGCGAAACTGCGGCAAAAAATATTGTTGGCATAGACGACGAATACCGACCTGGCCACTGGTTTAACAGTGCAAAGTTTTTCGATTTAGAATACCAGACTTACGGTTTGGTATTGGCCCAAAAACAAGAAGGGGAAGATTGGTTTTGGTGGGAAGATAACAAGGGAGAGAAAGGTCTGAGAATTTTGTGGGACAAAGCTACTTTGGCATTTAAGGGCCTCAACTCTTTCGGAATAAGAATACGACATGAGGTTTGCAACGATTGGTTAAATGAAAAAACTTCGGTAAAAACGGTGGTTCAACAATTGAGAAAAGCCAATTTCGATCCTGAGTTTTTTAAAGGTTTTGAAAATGAATTTGGAGCTGCTTTCAACCATCAAAATATTTTACAAAAAAATTAAATTTTTAATTTATGGAGATGGATATGTCTTTGTCGCTTGCAAACCATGCAGAAAGCAAACCGCTGAATAATAAAATGAAAATAGGTGCTGCACTTGTAGCCATTTCTTTTATGGTTTTGTTGATGGGATTGTTTAATCAATTTTACAATCCAATTTTATTAGGGGTGTTTATGCTAATGATAAGCACCGGCAGCCTTTTATATACAAACGGGTTATATGCAAACACAATAAATGGCATAAAGAATAATGCTGTAATGTTTAAAAGCCTTACAAACCGTGGTTTGTGGGCTTGGGTACTTGGTATTGTTTTAACTACCTTTTACGTTGTCCTATATTGGTATCCTCAGTATTTGGGCTTAAAAAAAGAAGGTAATACAGGGTTGGTTCGGTTTTTTGACCCACTTAGTTATTTATTGAATGGAAAGCAGGCTTCTCAATGGTTTGTGTACGGTACTTTTTATACCCTTGCCATTTTATTGATGGGTGTAAAATTTATCAGAAAAAACAGGCACAGTAAATACCAGGTGTTTAGAACCATTTCCATCATGTTTTTTCAAACTGCTTTTGCGTTTTTGATCCCTGAATTTTTAGAAAGGTTAAATCCTGATAAAGCATATTTCTCTAAGGATATGAAAAATATGTGGCCTCTAAATATTTATTTTACTGACCAATGGAATATTGATGGCATGTTGAAGGGTGGAAATTTGGGAGCATTCATGTTGGTGTTAGGTATTGCCATGATTTTTATTATATCGCCCATCCTTACTTATTTTTATGGAAAAAGATGGTACTGCAGCTGGGTTTGTGGCTGTGGCGGCTTGGCAGAAACAGCAGGTGATCCTTTTAGACAGTTAAGCGACAAAAGTTTAAAAGCCTGGAAGATTGAAAGATGGCTAATACACTCCATACTTGCGTTGGTTACCGTTGTAACCGTTGCAGTTTTATTTACCATGTTTTACGATAATCCAACCACCTATTGGCTAAATAAAAAATCGTTTTCAATACTTGTAATTGTTTTGTTTGGGGTTTTATCGTCTGTTCTTCTATTAAAGAGAAAGACAATTTTTAAGGATTTTGATAGGAAAGCTTACATCATCGCATTATCGGTAATGGCGGTCACCGTTTTTTGCTTAGTAAATATTTTGATGAGCAATGGTAGAAACGTATTGTTTGTAGAAGCTGGTATTTTAAGGCAGTGGTATGGCTTTTTTATAGCATCTATTTTTAGTGGTGTTATTGGTGTTGGGTTTTATCCAATTATGGGCACAAGGGTATGGTGTAGGTTTGGATGCCCAATGGCGGCAATTTTGGGGCTGCAACAAAAGTTTTTTAGCCGTTTTCGCATTACTACAAACGGCAGTCAATGTATTAGTTGTGGTAACTGCAGTACTTATTGCGAAATGGGTATTGATGTAAGAGCATATGCTCAAAAAGGTCAGGATATTGTACGCAGTAGTTGTGTAGGTTGTGGCGTATGCAGTGCAGTTTGTCCACGAGGTGTTTTAAAACTTGAAAACGGCCCGATAAAAACAAAAAAACTTGATGGCCCGATTCAATATGTAAACGGCGTTTTTGAGGTAACTAAATAAAAGGAATAACTTTGTATTAATGAAGATTTTTTTAATTACAGCACTCGTATTTTATTGTATCACCACTTTGTTTATTTTTTGTTACACACTGTTGCAATTTCACCTAACAATTGCTTACTTAAAATCTAAAAAGAAGAAAAAGTCAATAGTCGAAAATGCTCCATTGAGTGATGAGGAGGTTTTTGTAACAGTACAATTACCGCTTTACAATGAACCATACGTTACTGAAAGACTTATTAATGCAGTGTGTGCTTTTGATTACCCAAAAAATCTTTTAGAGATTCAGGTACTGGATGATAGCAGCGACGAAACCATTGAGATTGCAAATAGTATTTCTGCTAAATGGCAGGTGCTAGGCATTGATATTAAAGTTGTGAGAAGAGCCGATAGGAGTGGATTTAAGGCTGGTGCACTAAAGCATGGGCTCGAAATTGCAAAAGGAGATTTTATTGCAGTATTTGATGCAGATTTTTTACCATCACCCGATTTTTTACGAAAGACTGTTCCTGTGTTAAACCAAAAAGGAATAGGAATGGTGCAAACTAGATGGGGGCATACTAACCGTGAATATTCTTTGCTTACCAAAGCTCAGGCATTTTGGCTGGAAAATCATTTTAGAATAGAGCAAACGAGCCGCAGTAATTTAAACTTGTTTTTTAATTTTAATGGTACTGCAGGCGTTTGGAAAAAGCAAGCTATTTTAGAAGCTGGAAACTGGCAAGCAGACACGCTTACAGAAGATCTTGACCTAAGCTATAGAGCTCAACTAAAAGGATGGAAATTTTTATACCTCGAAGAAGTTGTTTCTCCAGCAGAGCTACCACCAACACTCGCAGCACTAAAAGGGCAACAATTTAGATGGACAAAGGGAGGGGCAGAGGTTTCTAGAAAATTGATTCCTTCATTATTACGGTCTAAACAACCATTTAAAACAAAACTTCATGCAGTAGGACACTTATTAAATTCTGGCGTTTATTTAGCTATAGCCATAAGTGCTTTCTTAAGTATTCCTTTATTGTTTCTTAAAAGTTATCTGCCTTCGCTAAAACCTTTGATGACGGTTGGAACCGTCTTTTTTTCAAATTTTGTGATACTTGGTATTGCCTATTTTGTAGCTACACGAGAATATTTTAGAAACAAAAATGTTTTTCAATTTCCAAAAATGTTTCAGTTATACTTATCATTTGCTGTAGCCATGAGTTTTCACAACAGTATTGCAGTATTGCAAGGTTATTTTGGAAAACGCTCAGCGTTTATTAGAACACCCAAGTTTAATGCAGAAAGCAATGGCGTTGTTGCATTGAACAGATTTGGTTCATCCAAATTATCATCCTCATTTCTTGTATATACTTTACTTTTTATTGTATTTACTATTGCCGTATTTTATGGTTTTTTGGCTGCCAATTTTGGCTTTATTATGTTTCACATTACGCTAAGCCTTGGGCTTGCTTTGTTGCTTTTCTATGAAGTAAGAGAGTCGTTTGCAAAGCGGTGAAATATTAATGCTCAAATAGACTTGCAATACCAAAAGCAGCAGCAGCGGCTATTGCACCAATTAGTGTAACTCTTATTGCTCCCCAGATTGGATTTACGCCCGTCATTTTACTTTTGAAGAAACCAAAAATAAACAAGCAAATCAGCGTTGCTACGACTGAGTATTGCAGTGCTTCTTTTGAGTCAGTTATAAAAAAGTAGGGGCTCAAGGGAATAATGCCGCCCGCTATATAAGAGATTCCAATATTCAATGCAGACTTGGTTGCTCGTTTGGGGTCTGGTTTATCCAAACCAAGTTCGTACTTCATCATAAACTCTACCCAACGATCTTTGTCTTTAGAAATTTCTTCTGTTGCATGTTCCTGAATTTCTTTGCTGAGACCAATATTTGCAAAAAATTCTTTTGTTTCTTCTATTTCCTTGTGCCTCAGTGTTTCTACTTCAAGATGCTCCCTCTTTTCTTCATTAACATAATGATCCTGTTCGGTTTTGCCTGATAAATATCCACCTAAACCCATCGCAATACTTCCCGCTGCAATTTCGGCAATACCCGCTATAACAATGATGCTGCTGTTGCTCACCGCACCACTTAAACCCGCAGCCAGCGCAAAGGGAACCGTAAGGCCATCGCTCATACCTATAACGATATCACGTAAGAAATCTGAACTGCGCATGTGTTGCTCTTTGTGATCGGTGTGGTGCAAATGGGTATCCATTATGAGTTTTTAGTTTAAGCTAAAGTACGAAGGCTTTGATTAATGATTGTTACGGCTTCGTGTATTTGTGTTTCGGTAATAAGTAAGGGCGGTGCAAACCTTATTTTGTCGCCGTGGGTAGGTTTTGCCAGCAAACCAATGCCATTTGGGGTGTCAGCATAATTTTTCATGGCAATGCAAAGATCCCATGCCGCATCTTTATTGGGATGGTTTATTACGATAGCATTTAACAACCCTCTACCTCGCACTAATGCTATTAATGGCGATTGAAGTTTTTCTATTTCCCTTCTAAAAAGTTCTCCCATTTTTGCTGCATTTTCCTCCATCTTTTCATCTTTTAAGACCTGCAACGATGCTACTGCAACTGCGCAGGCTAGCGGATTACCACCATAAGTACTTCCATGTTCTCCTGGCTTTATCGTCATCATGATTTCATCGTCGCATAGTACTGCACTTATTGGTAAAAATCCTCCGCTTAAGGCTTTGCCAAGTATTAAAATATCTGGACGAATATTTTCATGATCGCATGCAAGCATTTTACCCGTGCGGCAAAGCCCGGTCTGTATTTCGTCGGCTATCATTAAAACATTATACTCATTGCACAATTTTCTTATGCCCGTTATGTAACCTTCATCCGGCACAACAACGCCTGCTTCGCCCTGTATGGGTTCAAACATAAATGCCGCCACATTTGCATCTTGAAATGCTGTTTCCAGCGCAATAAGATCGTTATAAGGAACCATGTCAAAACCGGGCACAAAAGGACCGAAGTTTGTGTAACTGCTGGGGTCGGTGGACGACGAAATAGCAGCCAATGTTCTTCCCCAGAAATTTCCATCTGCAAAAATAATTTTCGCTTTGTTTGTTTCAATTCCTTTTACAGTATAACCCCAACGTCTTGCCAGTTTGATGGCCGTTTCGCCACCTTCTACACCGGTGTTCATAGGGAGTACTTTATCGTACCCAAAGTATTCTGCTATAAATTTTTCGTAATCGCCCAGCTTATCATTGTGAAATGCTCGGGAGGTTAGCGTGAGTGTCTGCGCCTGTTGAGTTAGTGCAGCAAGGATTTTTGGATGGCAATGCCCCTGGTTTACGGCCGAATATCCGCTGAGAAAATCGTAATACATTTTATCGTCCACATCCCAAACATGTACGCCTTTGCCTTTGTTTAAAACAACAGGTAGTGGGTGATAATTATGAGCGCCATATTTTTCTTCCAGCTCTATAAAATGTTTGCTTGCAGTAGCTGCATGAACAGTTTGCTTCATGGTATATTTTTTGAAAAGTTTTAATTAATAAGGGTCGGTAAAATAACCTTCCGATGTAACGGAAGGCAGAAAGAAGTTATCTTCGATGATTTAGCAGATCTAAATTGCTGCTAAGAAAAGCGGGTATGATTAAACTTGCCTTGATGGGTCAAAGATATGGGTTTAAACAATCTGACAAAAGTAATGTGAAGGGAATTTAATATTCGATGCATCAGTTTTTTTTGGGAATATTCCAAAAACTGCACTGCCGCTGCCGCTCATGGCGCTGTAAATGGCTCCTTCGTTGTACAGCTTGTCTTTTATTTCTTTTATTGCAAGATGCTTTTCAAAAACCGATTCTTCAAAATCATTTTTTATATAATGCATCCATTGCGTTATATCCATTTTTATTTTTTCTATTAATTCACCCGCAGGGGAAAAGGTGGCTGCATTTAATTGGGCAAACGCATCACCGGTATTTACATGTATGCCCGGGTGCACGATTAGTATTTTGTAAGCATATAAATCTAAATTTATTTCATGCAAAATTTCGCCGCGACCGCTAGCAAAACATGGTTTGTTTATCATAAAAAAAGGACAATCGCTGCCCAACAACAGAGCGTATTCCATTAGTTTTTCCGGTGAAATATCTAATTGAAATTTCTTATTGAGCAGTAATAAAATGGCTGATGCATCTGAAGACCCCCCGCCCATACCTGCACCCATCGGAATGTTTTTATGGAGGTGTACTTTTAAAGGAGGAAGCTGAAAATCTTTTTTAACTAAGCGAATTGCTTTTATGCAAAGATTGTCATCGGTGTTTCCTTTTATAATATTACCGGAAGAAGAAAAAATTACATCTTTTGAAGAAGTTGTGTTTTCTATCATTTCTAGTGCATCTTTTACAGCTACAGGATAAAAGATTGTTTCTAAATTATGAAACCCATCAGCTCTTTTACCGATAATATTTAAGCCAATATTTATTTTTGCATTTGGGAAAAAAACCATGGTAGCGGCAAGTTAATTATTTAATCTTTTTCATCTTACAAATACTGTTTTCTATATTTTCATATTGCCCATAATTTGGTATAATGGTGTAACCATTCTGCAAATACAATGGCTTCGGGCTGTTTTTTTCCGTTTCTAAAACTCCATTGCAGCATTGAAGTTCTGTAGCCCAAGCTTCCAGCTCTTGTAAAACCTTTGTTGCAACTTCT
>JBJXGJ010000265.1:0-5599 GCA_046153805.1 Ferruginibacter sp.
GTACGGTGGTGTGAGAGGACAGTGGGGGAAATAATCCCCTACTTCCTACTCGATTTTATGGGTATCACCATGAACACGTTTCCGATACGCACCTTAAAATAAGAAATTACTTTTTATACTTATTCCGGATCTTTTTGAATGCTAAGCTTGGTTATTCTTTTACTTTTTGAAGGATGCGGTGGTGGTGCAGTAGGTGGGGGAGGTGGAGGTGCCATCATTATTGTACTTTGCTCTACAATAGCGGGAGCAGGTGGAGCTGGTATTACTTCCTGTACTTCCATTATTGGAGGAGCAGGAGGGGCTGGTGGTGGCGGGGGTGGTAGTTTCTTACTTTTATTTTTTTTGACGATAGGAGTATTTGACTTTACAGAACTGACTTCGCCCGATTGTGCATAAGCATAACTTCCCAATGTGCCTGCTAGCACAATTACCATTATTATTTTTTTCATTGTTTTAATTTTTTATAGGATGCACTTACATTCTTTTTCCACACCATTTTCTTAAATTAATTTTATTAATTAAACCATCGTGCATATAAACAGTCAATTTAGTAGAATTTAAAAATTTGCAATACTTTTAAACATATATGGCTTTACCACAAGATGACATTGAATTGCTGATGCAGTTTAAAAACGATGCAACAAAAGAAAGGGCTTTTACTGCTATTTTAAAAAAATACCAGGAAAAGTTGTATTGGCATATCAGGAGAATGGTGGTGGAGCATGAAGATGCAAATGATGTGTTGCAGAATATGTTTGTAAAGGCTTGGAAAGGGCTTGCTAATTTTAGAGAAGACAGCCAGTTATATACCTGGTTATACAGAATTGCCACAAATGAAAGTCTTACTTTTTTGGAACAGCAAAAAAAGAGAAGCACCGTATCTATAAGCAATGAAGAAAGCGGACTAAGCAATAAAGTAAAAGCCGATACTAATTTTGACGGCAACAAACTTGAATGGAAATTACAACTTGCAGTTCAAAAATTACCTGAAAAGCAAAAAGCGGTTTTTAATTTAAGGTATTATGAAGAAATGCCTTACGCCGAAATGAGTACAGTTTTGGAAACAAGTGAAGGGGCATTAAAAGCGAGTTACCACCATGCAGTAAAAAAAATTGAAGAATACATTTTAAACAATTAAACGACTTGCTAATAAAACAGTCAAACAAATAATGAACACAAGAGAAAACATATTGAACGAATTAAAAGAAATAAGTTCCTTGGTGGCTACTGTTCCTTTTATTAATGTGTTTACGGTAGATGGGGATTATTTCAGTGCGCTGCAGCCAGTTGTAATGGCTAGAATAAATGCAGAAAAGATAGATACTTTTCAGCAAAATTTTACGGTGCCGGATGGATATTTTGAAAATTTATCTGAAAATATTTTAAAAAGAATAAGAGCTGGCGAAAATGAAGCTGCACTTGAGTTGGCGAATATTTCACCCCTCATTGCAGGTATATTTAATAAAGAAACCTATACTGCTCCGATAGGTTATTTTGATGGACTTACATTTATAAGTGAACCTAAAGTGCAGCCTGCAAAAATTGTGCGCATGAGCCTTGTGCGATCTGTATTTAAGTTTGCTGCGGCGGCTGTCATCATCGGCTTACTTGGTATTAGTATTATTAATATCACCGATAATAATACAAATAGTCCACAAGAAATTATTGCCGGTCAGACAGCTTCCGTATTAAAAGATGCAAATGCTATTATTAAAGCAGGCAGTTTTGATGAGACGTTGCAAGCAGTATCTGATGAAGAGATTAAAAAATATTTGCAGCAAAATGGGCAGGATGTTAATGCTGCGTTGGTAGCTTCATCTACGGACGATGCAGACAAGTTGCCAGAGGCGGCAGACTATTTGCTTGATGAAAATGTTCTTGAAAATTATTTAAAGGAGAACAATCTAAAAAATTAAAAAATGAAAACTTTTATACTAAATCTATTACTATTTTTTACAGTATTGTCTGTAAATGCGCAGGCGGTAAACAACGATGGCACACAACTAAACCAAAAAAAAGAAGAAAAAATACAGGCTTTGTATGTTGCTTATATTTCTCAGCAACTTTCTCTAACACCTGCGGAAGCTGAAAAATTTTGGCCAGCACATGCGCAATACGACGCCGAGTTGCAGGCTATAAACCAAGGATCGTTAAATGAACTTGACAGGCAGCAAGCTGTTTTAAATGTAAAGAAAAAATACCTGCCTAATTTCAACAGAATTTTGGGCAACGACAGAAGTAATAATTTTATAAGGCAAGATGCAGAGTTTAGAAAAAAATTGGTAGAGCGGTTAAAGCAAATCCGACAGCAGCGATCAGATAATAATAATGGTATTAAAAATAATGCAAATGGTGGCCGGTTTCAAAGAGGGGGAAGATTAAGACCATAGTTTATAAATGTCTTTATAAATTAACTATGGGGGTTTTAATATCGTGGTAGAATAAAAATGTCCAGTGGTCTGTTGCTCCCTGTTGCCACCATTGCTGCCTTAATTCCATACATTTTCTACCATCAAAATCGTATTTGGCAATAAACCTGCTCTTCATTTGTTGCAGTTGTGGTGCAACATCTCCGCCAAAAAATATTTTCTCACCATCCTCTTCAATCATAAATGTTTGGTGAAAAGGGCAATGTGCACCTGTCACTTCATAGGTTATGTAATCATCTATTTTTCCGTTTCCTGTTGTGAATACGACGTTGCCAACTTTGCCTAAAAGTTCGAATTCTATTGGGGTGTACGATGGGCTTCCTTTTTCAACAGCAAAATTAAATTCATCTTTATTTACATAATAGGTTGCATGCGGAAAGCTAAGAAAATGTTGCCCTAATATTTTATCTTCTTTGCTTACACCTCCGGAATGGTCTTTGTGCAAGTGCGACAATAAAATTTTGGTTACATCCATCGGGTCAATACCATAATCAATTAAGTTTTGATGGATTTGTAAAATACCATTCTCATTGCAAAAGCCAAGACCGGTATCTATTAATAAAATATCTCGTTTAGTAATGATGCAAAATGGTTGTACTTCTACGAGCAAACTACCTAATGCCCGTTGCTGCAAATCATCGTTTTCTTTGTTAAACGGTACAAAGACCTTTGTTTTATCTATGGTGAAAGCGCCTTCGCCTAGCGGTATTATTTTCATGTGGAAAGAGTATGAAGTATTAAGTATTAAGATTTGCTTGCAAATTCTGCAAGTCAGCAAAAATTAATAAGGTTTTCATTAAAATAATATTCTAAAAAATAAAAGTATAGATTTCGTTTTAATAAAGCGTACATATTTAACAATATAACAATACCTCACTTTCATGTTTCGCCTTGCCGTCCGGCATAAATACCGTACTTTTGCGCACTTAAAAACAACCCCGTAATAATTACGGGGAATAAAATAAATCAATGAATATTCGCAACATTGCAATTATTGCACACGTAGATCACGGTAAAACAACGTTGGTAGATAAGATTCTTCACTCTACTAAAGTATTCAGAGACAATCAGGATACTGGCGATTTAATAATGGACAGCAACGATCTTGAAAGAGAGCGTGGCATTACTATTTTTAGTAAAAATGCCGCTGTAGTTTACAAAGATTATAAAATAAATGTTATTGATACCCCCGGTCACAGTGACTTTGGTGGAGAGGTTGAGCGTGTACTTAAAATGGCTGATGGCGTGGTGTTGTTGGTAGATGCTTTTGAAGGACCAATGCCACAAACTCGTTTCGTATTACAAAAAGCTTTGGCATTGGGTTTAAAACCAATGGTTGTAATTAATAAGGTTGATAAACCAAACTGCCGTCCTGATGAAGTACACGATGCAGTTTTTGAATTATTCTTTAACCTTGATGCAACCGAAGAACAACTTGATTTCCCTACTTTTTATGGTTCAGGAAAAAATGGTTGGTTCAACGATTCATTAACCGAGATAGATAACATTTTCCCGTTGTTGGATGGTGTAATTAAATATGTACCTGAGCCAAAAGTAAACGAAGGACCTTTGCAAATGCAGATCACTTCTTTGGATTATTCTTCTTTCCTTGGTCGTATCGCCGTAGGTAAAGTTGCTCGTGGTGTTATAAAAGAGAGTCAGCAAATAGCTTTAATGCAGGCTGATGGAAGCCTTAAAAAAATGAAAATAAAAGAGCTCTATGTTTTTGAAGGCATGGGCAAAAAGAAAGTAGCAGAAGTTATTGCAGGAGATATTTGTGCAGTAGTAGGGTTAGAAGAATTTAATATTGGTGATACCATTGCTGACATCGAAAACCCGGAAGCATTGCCACTAATTAGTGTTGATGAGCCTACCATGAGTATGTTGTTCAGCATTAACAACTCGCCGTTCTTTGGTAAAGAAGGTAAGTTTGTAACAAGCCGTCACCTTAGAGACAGGTTGATGAAAGAAACAGAAAAGAACTTGGCATTGCGTGTAGAAGATACAGACGGTGCAGATAGCTTTTTGGTATTTGGTCGTGGTATTTTGCACTTGGGTATCTTAATAGAAACCATGCGCAGAGAAGGTTTTGAGTTGACTGTTGGTCAGCCACAGGTATTGGTAAAACAAATAAATGGCAGCAAGCACGAGCCTTATGAAAATTTGGTGGTTGATGTACCATCTGAATACAGTGGTAAAGTAATTGACCTTGTAACACAGCGTAAAGGCGAAATGCAGATAATGGAAACCAAAGGCGAAATGCAGCATTTGGAGTTTGAAATTCCATCTCGTGGTTTGATAGGATTGCGTAGCACAATGCTTACAGGTACTGCAGGTGAAGCTGTAATGGCACATCGCTTTACAGAATACAAGCCTTGGAAAGGACCAATACCTGGTCGTAACAACGGAGTGTTACTTAGCAAAACAACAGAGCGTACAACAGGTTATTCAGTAGATAAATTACAGGATCGTGGACGTTTCTTTGTAGATCCAGGTGAAGATGTTTATGTAGGCCAGATCATTGCTGAGCATATTAAGCCAGGCGATCTTGTTGTAAATGCAACAGAGCCTAAAAAATTAACCAACCACCGTGCAAGTGGAAGTGATGATGCAAGCAAGGCAGCACCAAAAATTCAAATGAGCTTAGAAGAATGTATGGAGTACATACAGGCCGATGAGTGTATTGAGGTTACGCCGAAAAGCATCCGCCTTCGTAAGAACATTTTAGACGAAGATGCACGCAAGCGTGTAAGCAAAAGCATGAGTTCAGAAATGGCGTAAGCTGTTTTAAAATATAGTAAGATCTCGGTTGTATTTGCAGTCGGGATTTTTTGTTTGGTGGAGGAGCTTGCGTTAGAGGTGACATCCTTTTAAAAGATGTCATCTCTTGGTGAAAATGGTGCTGAGATTTGCTTAAACGACTTTCCTTCTCCGATAGGAAGCCGAATATAAAGAGGCTGCCCCGTATTTATGAGACAGCCTCTTTTAATTGCAAACCAAATAAAGAAATAAGCACTTTAATTTACTCTTAGATCCAACTAATCAATTTATCCCAGATTTTGCAATAGACAAATTTCATTTTACAAAAAAGTGCTTAAAATTGATTTTTTCGGATCTATTATGTGCCAAAATTGTTACAATGTTTGGCAAAAGAGTGTTTTTTTTCTTTA
>JBJXGJ010000005.1:0-4741 GCA_046153805.1 Ferruginibacter sp.
TAAAATAATCCTTGCACTCTTTCTCAGTTGAGTAGTCTCTAAAAAAATTATCTACTTTCATAACACCTAATATATTTAGCAAATATATGCTAAATATATTAGGTTGCTCTCAATTGCGGATAGTCACTAAATTTAATTAATACTTTAATGTATTCGTTTGTATTATTGAAGCATCGCCTGTTGTGGTTGTGCGGACCAGCTCAGCAGCCAATGGTATCCCAATAAATAATATTATTTTTAAAGCAATAAGACCAATATTAAATTAGGAAAATGAACTCAATTGTTTTGTTCAATTATGAAACCGAAGCCGGTTTAAAACCATTCCATGACTACAGAATTTTGTAGCAAAAGTATTCTCCATAAATTTTCAACACAAGAAAAAGGCTGCCCCATTTTGGAGGCAGCCTTTTAGAAACTATTGTCGCATTTCAGACCTAGTGCTTAATTGATACTTTTATATTTTTATCAAAACCATTAGCGTCTTTTATATTCAATATGTATATTCCATCAGCAATGTTAGAAACCGTTATGCTGTTGGTTCCGTTATTTATTTTACTTCTCAAAATAATTTGCCCCGAGGTAGATATTAAGGTTGCATCAGTAGTTCCTACACTACCTGCAAGGCTCACAAATAATTTATCATCTTGCACCGGGTTAGGATACACAAAAGCTTTAGTGGAATTACAGTTAACCAAAACAGGCAAAATAACTGAATATTTAAACTTATCATCTTTATCAATCATTTTTAACCTGTAGAATACTTTTTCCGAAAGTGCATCTGTTTTACTATCTATAAAATTGTAACGAATTTGCGAATTGCTGTTTCCATTTGCAGCAACAGTACCAACTTTTATAAAATTACTACCATTTGCATTGGCTCTTTCTATTTCAAAGCGGTCCGTATTCAATTCATTTTCTGTAACCCAAGTTAACGACGGCTCGCACTTTACTAAGGTTGCATTGAAATTTAGAAGGGTAAGGGGGAGAGGAGCGGCGATAACGGTGATGGAAGTTGTAGAACCATTATCTGCAGGATTATCTCCATTTAAAAATCCAAGATCTGTTGAACAATCTGTGCCATCTCCAAATGCTAAATCACCACTTATCGTTGTCGGACCACCAATGGCATTTGCTGAAATTTTAATAATGGAAGTTCTTGTTGTATTTGCTGGTATAACATCTGTGTTATTACAAATAACAATTACACCGGGTTCATCACCATTAGCAAGGATAGACCAGTTTGTAGCTAATGAAGTTTGAAGTGCGGATGCTGACGGAAGAGCAATAGCATCTGGCACACTGATTGTCACTCTAATTCTTTGCGGTTGTATTGGATTAAGTCCTGTATTTCTAACACTTACACTTAAGTTAATAACACCGCCTGCGTTAACAACACCTGCATTTGCAGTTAATATATTTATATTAGCATTCGTTGGGTTTTGTGTTTGTGCATTAAGGCTCAAGAAGGATATACTTGCGGCAAAATAAAGAATAAATAGTTTTGTTGATTTCATTTTATTTAGTTAAAAGTTAAAAAGACTAATTAATATAATCAAATATTATTTTAGAACAGTACATGTAGTAGTGGAGTAATTATCTCCATCTAAATCATTTTTTAAACTACCTACTTCTGTGCCTGGAGCAATCCCATTTGAGAAAGAAAGTTGCCCGGAAATAGTGGATGGACCGCCAATATTTTTGCCCTTAACAGCAATTAATAAATTACGACGATCGGTTGCGGAAATCATATCCAAGCCGTTAGAAAGTATCACACTATCTCCGTCATAACTTAATATTTTCCAACCCGTAGGTAATATGCAACCCAGGGAATCAATACTTACAATTTTAGTCGGAACATTAATTTGTATTTTTAATTTATAAATTCCTATAAAGTCTTTTTGATTGGTATTTGTTACAGAAACTTCTAAAAACAATTTTTTCCCTTTTCTAACAATTCCGGCATTTTGGGTTAAAATATTCATCATAACATTTTGAGAAAATGTTACATTACTGGAAATCAAAAAAATTATTACAAAATAAAAAAACCTAAAATGTTTCATTTTGAGATTAATAGGTGGTTAAAAAATTTAAGATAAATACTCACTTCGGCTGTATAGCTAGGTTATACCCTGCGGGATAGAATAAATATTTAAAATGCAAAAGTAAAACCAACTTCTGCAGAAATTTCATTTACACCGTTATATAATTATTAAGTAATTGTAAAAAGGCTTGAACAATAATATCTTCCCAGTTTTTTCAAATCAAAATTTTATCTACTTTAATATCTAGGAGTAGTGGGGTAGAATGCTTCATTTCATTTCTAACCTACTTCATTATTTTTTATCTTCTTTCATATTTAACAATTTGGTAATTGCATAATAGTGCCTCGTTAAAAGTATTCTTTTTCCTTTGCAAAAAAATACAATGCACAAGTTATTATTTATTATATTGTTTACATTTATAACAAATGCGGTCTTAGCTCAGTTTGGGAAAATTACAGGAAAAGTAATAAGTGCCAGTTCGGGGCAACCATTGGGAGGTGCTAGTCTTACACTAATAGAAAAAACTAAAACAAAAGCGGCTGACCAAAATGGCGTTTTTAGTTTTGCTAAATTAGAAGCAGGAAAATACGCTATAAAGTGCAGCTACGCAGGCTATGATGAAAAAATTATTGAAGAAATAATAGTAAAGGATAATGACAATACCGATATTAGCATTTCGTTGGATATAAAGGCATCTGATGCGGTAGTAATAACAGGACCCAAAAGATTAAAAGCCGCAGGAGCTACGGTAGAATCCTTATTAATAGCACAAAAAAACAGTTCTAGTGTAAGTGATGGCATATCAGAACAGTCATTAAAGAGAACACCAGCAAGAACAGCAAGTGATGCAATTAAATTAGTAAGTGGTGCAAGTATTCAAGATGATAAATTTGCGGTTATTCGTGGCTTAAATGATAGATACAATGCTGCGTTTATTAATGGAGCACCACTACCTAGTACTGAGAGTGATAGGAAGGCATTTTCGTTTGATATATTTCCATCCGCCATTTTAGACAATTTAATTATTTATAAAACTGCTACACCAGATAAAACTGGTGATTTTGTAGGAGGTGTTATAGAGATTTCTACCAAGGCTGCAACAGCACAAAACTTTAATACAATAAGTTTTAGTACATCTTACAATACGCTAGCCACTGGCAAAACCGGTTATTTTTCCGAGACTAAAAGTAAAACAGATTTTTTAGGGCTAGATGGCGGTTTAAGAGGTGTGCCTAAAGGATTGCCAGCAACTATTTCTGGTAGTGGTGGTCCTACTATTGCGCAACTAGCAGAATATGCAAAGTTGTTTAACAATTATAAATGGGGAGTAAATAAGGCTATTACACGACCAAATTTTAATTTTCAATTTTCTAAAGGCATTAATATACAACGAAAAGACAAAGAGTTTCTAGGAGCTATTTTTTCTATAAATTACAGTAAGAGTTACACCGCTAGTACAGGTAACAGGGATCAATTTAGACCAACCGATGGTGTACAATTTATTCAGTTAAATGATTCGGTATATAATAAAGAAACGATTGTATCTGCATTGGCAAATTTTTCTGTAAAAATAAACAATAGCAATACGATAAGTTGGAAAAATAATTATAGTGTAAATACAGATGATAGGCTAATAAAAAGACGAAATACGCCTGATCTTTTAGGGGATCCTACTTCGGGACTAAGAGATGTAGTTAGGTCTTACACTTCAAATCAAATTTTTTCATCTCAGCTCATTGGTGAGCACCTCATCGGCAATAAAAAAACAAAAATAAATTGGTTGGCAGGGTTTACAGAAGTAAGTAGAGATCCAAGCATTAGGAGAACTTCTTATAGATATGATCCTACAATTCCCCAAGTTGGTTCTGGAACCGCTCTTTTTTTTCCACTTACCCAAATTTCCGGTACAGGGACTATGTTTTTATTAAAATCTAGCGAGTCCATAAAAAGTATAAAGCTTGACCTTACACAACCTTATATGCTATTTAAAAACCCACAAAGCGTAAAAATAGGTGCAGGGTATCTTTTTCGGGAGAGAGCTTTTAGCAGCAGATTACTTGGCTTTACTGGTTATAATGATGTTGGAGTGCAATATGATGGGTCTTTGTCAGAACTTCCGGAAGAGCAAATTTTTTTACCCCAACATATAGGTTTAAAGAAAAATGGCAGAGGAGGGTTTAGGTTAAATGAAGCTAATCCCACAAATAATGATTATGATGCAACATCTGCTACTGCACATGCTTTCATAATGAACGATCAACGTTTTTTTAGAAATCTAAGGTTGATATATGGGGTTAGAATGGAACAGTTTACCCAAAAACTTAATTCCCCTTATGCAACATTTAGTACTTCAGTACCACCAACTACAATAGACTCTACCACTACTGATTTTTTACCTTCCATAAATTTTGTTTATGCCCTCACTAAAAAAATGAATATAAGGCTAAGTTACACTGAAACAGTAAACAGACCAGAATTTAGGGAACTAGCACCTGTGGTTTTTTATGATTATTCACAACAATACTCTTTAAGCGGTGATCCGAAAATAAAGAGAGCAAGAATAAAAAATTATGATTTTAGGTATGAGTTTTTTCCTGGTAAAGCTCAATTGTTCTCCGTTTCAGCTTTTTATAAAGAATTTAAAAACCCTATAGAGTTTCTTTTCATTCCACAATTTTTAGGTTCGCAAGGGTTTTATA
>JBJXGJ010000267.1:0-15163 GCA_046153805.1 Ferruginibacter sp.
ACAATTCTTGATAAATTAATGGCAAGGGCTATACAAATGGAACCTGTCCCATATAAATCTATTAGGTTTGCGAACTAAACCATTAATCCTATAACTTTATTTAATTGAGTGACTGTTATAGTCCCTAATTTCTTAACCAACCTTTCTTTACTGATTGTTCTTATTTGAAAAGTTATAATTTCTGAATCTTTTGCAAGTCCGTTTAATTTAGTTTTAACAACAGTTACACAACCTTCAAAATCCTTTACAGCAGAACTTAAAGGACAAGCAATAACTACAGGAAAATGTAAGTTCATAGTGTTCCCAATGACTATAACAAGAGGCCTTGTTTTTCCTTGCTCACTTCCTTTTACGGGCTCCAAATCTGCCCACCAAATTTCTGCCTGCTTCAAATTTTTAATTTTTTAAGCTGTCTTTTATAATCAGATAATCCTTCTTCAGCCATATTTACTGTTTCAATATCAATAGCTGCCTTTTTAAAAGATAGCGCTAATCGGTTTCGTTTTTCGTTTAATAAAAATTGGCTTAGAGATTCTTCAATTATCTGATTCTTTTTTTACCAGTTTGTTTAATGTATAAATCAATTTCTTTTAAAAGTGATTCAGACAGAGTAGTTGTTATTGCCATCTGCATATTATACGTATATTTTATAAGTATAAATGTACATTATTATTTAACGTTGCAAAAATTTAAGCAACCATTTTCTTATATTTATTCAAATAAGTTTTATGAAAAACATAAAATATACCGAAGAAGAATATTTAGATTTTGAAGAGAAATCTTTGGAAAAATATGAGTTTTATAAGGGAGCAATTTTTACCATGGATAGAGTACAGGTTCACGATCTTGCAGATACTTTTAGTACATTTACACAAACAAATATTATGAATACTTTACCTGTTTTAAAATATACTGAGGAAGAATATTTGGAGATGGAAGAAAAGTCTTTAGAGAAACATGAGTTTCATAAAGGTGAGATTTTTGCCATGGCAGGAGCATCAATTCCTCACAACCAAATAACCCGTAATACGCTTACAGCCATAGACGATTTCCTAAAAAAAACAGGGAAATGTCAAATTTTTCCAAGCGACTTAAAAATTCATAGTCTCGGCAATTCACTTTATACCTATCCAGATCTTTCCATAATATGTGGCGAAATTAAAACCTTAGGAAAAAATAAAAGCGTAGTAACCAATCCATCTGTTTTAATAGAGGTGTTATCAAAATCTACGCAGGATTACGACCGAGGCGGCAAGTTTAAACTATATAGAGATATTCCGTCTTTAAAAGAATATATACTCATTTCAAGTTTTCAAACTCAGGTGGAAAAATATGAGAGACAAGCAGATGGGAAATGGTTATTTCAGGAATATAAATCCGAAAGTGAATTATTAAAAATAAATTCTATTAACCTTGAAGTTTTGATAAAAGACTTATACAGAAATGTAGTATTTGATGCAAACGAACAATAGATCAATTATTAAGCACTCTTCTTCGTAAACATTAATTCTTTTACTTTCTGTTTATCTTCTTTTTCTTTTTTAAGATCGAACATCGTTCCAAAAACGTGATCCCATAAAGTACTGCTTACACCAAAACCCATATCGCTGTGTTTGTAATGGTGCAGATGATGGTTTCTCCATAAACCTTTCATCCATTTAAAAGGCGGGTTCCATGCGTGTATGGCAAAGTGCATCGTTCCATAAACAAGATAGCCTAGCATAAAGCCGGGAAAAAAAGCAAAAACATTCCTGCCCATAACCAAATAAAATAAAAGGAAAAACATGGAAGCAATAATAAGGCTTGGTGCCGCAGGCATAAATAGACGTTCTTTGTCTCTCGGATATTCGTGGTGGTTACCATGCATTACATAATTTAATCTTTTCCCCTTCTCTGTTTCAGGATGATGATGAAAAGCAAATCGATGTAAAATATATTCGGTTAAAGTCCAAACAAAAATACCGGCAACAAATAATAGAAATACTGTTAGCCCGGTGAACATAATTTTATTAACTGCATAGTAAGGAAGCAATAATAAAACAGGTAGATACATGACCCATATAACGAGGGGGTGTGTTTTTGTTAAGTATTCCAAATAACCATTCCTAAAAATTTGTGCCTGCCCTTTATTATGTATTTTTTGAAACTCCATATAACAACTTAATATGTGCAAATATACAAAATCCTTTTTTTTAAAGAATTTGTAAGTCTAAATTTGTTATTCTTAACATAATGGCAACTTGTTGCAATTTTAGTTCCATATTTACCAAAAAATTAAAAATATTTATATGAAGTTAGTTAGTTATTTAAAAGATGAGCACGAGCAACTGTCGCTTTTGATGAACGGTAAATTATACGACACCGACAAGTTACACCCAGATTTACCAATCAGTATGGCTATGTTTTTAAATTACTGGGACGATGTGTTCCCTATTGCTCAAGCGGCCGAACGTAAAGTAAAAGATGGTGGTTTTGACAACAAGGCTACAAGAAATTATGAAGATGAAACGATTATTGCACCCGTACCCAGCCCTACCAGTTGCCGTGATGGTTATGCCTTCAGACAACATGTTGCAGCAGCGAGGCGAAACAGAAAAGTGGACATGATTCCTGAGTTTGACCAGTACCCGATATTTTATTTTACCAATCATAATAGCATTCAGGGACCGGGAGACATCGTTTGTATGCCGGACCATTTTGAAAAATTAGATTTCGAATTGGAAGCAGCCATTGTAGTAAGTAAGCATTGCAAAAATATTAAAGCAAATGAAGCAGATGGATACATTGCCGGACTTATGATTATGAATGATATGAGTGCCAGGCGTTTGCAAATGGAAGAAATGCTGCTAAACCTTGGTCCGGCCAAAGGAAAAGATTTTTCTACTGCTATTGGTCCAATGCTGGTAACACTAGATGAGCTGGAGCAATTTGAAGTGCCTTGCAAAGAAGGCCATACAGGCAAAAGCTGGAATTTAAAAATGACATGTAAAGTAAATGGCATACAGGTAAGTGAGGGTAACCTTGCAGATATGGACTGGACATTTGCCGAAATATTGGAGCGTTGTGCTTATGGCGTAAATATGTATGCCGGCGATGTAATTGGGAGCGGAACTGTAGGAACAGGTTGCTTTTTAGAATTGAACGGCACAGGAAAATTCAACGACCCAAATTATAAAGAGCAATGGTTGCAACATGGCGATGTTGTTGAAATGGAAATTGATGGATTGGGCATTTTAAGCAATATGATAGTAGCGGAGGAGAGTGATTTTTCTATTCTAGATCTAAAGAAGTGATTCACCGCAGAGAACGAGAGAAAAAAGAGGATTCGCTGAGTATTTTATTTTTTAAATTAATGAGATGGATCATAAGAGATTAAATGAAATCGGAGGAATTATTCTCGATGCAGCAATAACAGTGCATAAAGAACTAGGCGCAGGTTTATTAGAATCCGCCTATTAAATTTCTTTAAAAAGAGAATTCGAATTGAGACATCTATTTGTGAAATCAAGAGTACCTGTTGAATTAATTTATAAGGAAACACCTTTAGGAAAAGCATACGAAATAGACCTATTAATTGTGAATGAAATTATTATCGAAATCAAATCATGCGAAGCACTAACTCCGATTTTTACTTCTCAAATAATTACCTACTTAAAACTTTATAATAGGAAATTGGGTTATTTAATAAACTTTAATGTACCACTACTCAAAGATGGGTTTAAAAGAATAGTAAGCAATTTTTAATCTCTCTGCCAAAACTCTTTTCACTCTCTTTCTCAGCGGTGAAATATCGAAAAAATAAAATATGCAACTAAATTTTAAACACCTCTCCCCTGCTGACGTGCAAAGTTACCTTCAGCATGCGATTGCGCCACGTCCCATTTGTTTTGCTTCTACAATAGATAAAAATGGGAATGTAAATTTATCACCCTTCAGTTTTTTTAATCTGTTTTCTTCTAACCCGCCTGTGGTAATTTTTTCGCCTGCAAGGCGTGTAAGAGATAACAGCACCAAGCATACACTACAAAATGTAGTGGAAGTACCTGAGGTGGTAATTAACATGGTTGATTACCAGATGGTGCAACAAATGTCGCTGGCAAGTTGCGACTTTGCAAAAGAAGAAAATGAATTTATAAAAGCCGGCTTTACCGAAGAGCCCGCAACCTTGGTAAAGCCACCAATGGTGAAAGAAAGCAAGATAAAAATGGAGTGTAAAGTTTTAGAAGTAAAACCACTTGGTACACAAGGAGGCGCAGGAAATCTTGTAATATGCGAAGTGCTTACCATGCACATTGATGAGAGCATACTTGACAACGAGGATAAAATTGATCAGACAAAATTTAACCTGGTAGCCAGGCTTGGAGGAGACTGGTATTGTAAAATAGATACAGAAAACTTATTTAAAGTTGCAAAGCCTAATATTAAAATTGGTGTTGGAGTAGATGCATTGCCGGAAGCAATCCGCTTGAGCAAAATACTTACCGGCAACCATTTAGGGCAATTAGCAAATGTGGATGAATTACCGGTTATTGATACTGCATTTGAAAATGAAAGGTTGAAACAAATAGTGCAGTATTTTAACCTTGATCCACATGAGATGGAAACGGAAACTCATAAACTTGCCGCATCGCTTTTAAATGAGGGCGATAATAATGCTGCATGGCAGGTTTTACTGGCAAATGATATTATTTAAGTTTATGATAAACAGGTAATTAGATATGTAGATGGGGTTTCAAAATAAAATGCCACGATGATGAGGGCATCACGCGTGGCAAATAATATAACTTCTTTCCATTTTACTTATAAGCACCACCAAAAACCTTTCTTAAAATAGCGGTCGTTCTTGCCGCAAAATTTGTTCTTATATTTATTTCTTCTTTTGCAATTAAGTTAAATAAAGCATCTGTGGCTCGCTGCGTTACATAGCTAGTAAGATCTGGATTAAGTTTTTTAAATGTTGTTGGAAAATTATTGTACCTCGTAACCATGTCGCCGTAATATTTTGTTGCATCTACTTTGTTTAAAGACGAAGCAATAACCGGCCTAAAAGCGGCTAATAATTTATCTGTTGTTTTCTCTCTGAAAAAATGTGTCGCACTTGTGTCACCATTTCTAATTAAGCCAATAGCATCACTTAGCGTCATACTTTTTATAGCATCAACAAATATTGGCTTTGCATAACCTGCAGCATCTTCCGCACCACGGTTTATTTGCAAAATGGCTTTGTCTACAAGGCTGTTAAAACCAAGATCCCTTAGCGTATTCTCAATTTTTTTGGCCTCGGGTGGAAGCAAAACTTTATAAAGAGCATCTTTGAAAAAACCATCTGTCGTATTTAATTGTAACACAGATTTTGCTATCCCCTGCCCGAGTGCTTCCTTTATACCCGCAGCCGCTTCTGTATTTGAAATACCTACACCAGCGGCGGCAGTTGCAACCTGTTGTAATGTTTCGCATGAACCAAGAATAATAGAAATTATTAAAAGTGTAAAGAGTGGCTTCATAAGAAATGAGTTTAAATTTTTTAAATACAAAGCAAGTTTGCTGCCAGTTAAAAAGACCAATCTGTTAAAGGTTATTATTTCACGAAAATCTACACAGCTGCTGCAATAAACTGCGATAATAAACCTATTGCAAGACCGGTATAAATGTCTTTTTCTGTATGGTCAGATACGATAAGCCTTGCCGTGCAAGTAATACCTGTGCACAATAAAACAAGTGCAAAAGGCCAGGTCATAAGCATGGTATTGCTTTTTGCTACAACTAAAAAAAGCCCGAGCCATCCACCCATACCAATAGCATGCATGCTCACTTTATAATAAATATTTGCAATAAGGCCTGCGCTTGCAGCAAGAAAAACTCCGAGTATAAAGGCAGGCATAATTGGGGGATACATATCCTGTTTTTTAAAAACAGTATATGCCCAAAAGAAAAAAATACCGCATGCCATGTAGGGAATAATACGGTCCCTTTTTGTACGAAGAAAAACAGAATCAATAAAACCAACGGCCTTCAACAAAACAATACTAAGCAAAGGATAAAAAATTAAATTATAGCCGCTTATTAATACAGTGTATAATTTTTCTTTTGCAGAAAAACCTGAAAAGTATGATGGGTGCACATATACAAGAAATACGATTGAATACAACGGCACAAAAATAGGATGAAAAATATAGGAAAAGAAATTGGCCGGCAACTTTAATAAAGGATGAACATATTTTTTTTCGGGTAAAATTTCTTTTGGTAAAATCGCTTCCATCTTATAATATTTTTCTTAGCCTCGCTACCGGTAGGTTTAATTGTTCTCTGTATTTGGCAACGGTTCTTCTTGCAATGTTGTAGCCTTTTTCCTGCAACATATCTGTCAGCTTTTCATCGCTGTAAGGATGTTTTTTACTTTCTTCCTCAATAAGATCCATCAGTATTTTTTTCACCTCTCTTGTACTTACTTCCTCACCACTGTCTGTTTGCAAACTTTCGCTAAAAAAGAATTTGAGGCGATAAGTACCAAACTCGGTTTGCACGAATTTACTATTGGCCACCCTGCTCACGGTGGATATATCAAGGTTAGTGCGCTCAGCAATATCCTTTAATATCATTGGCCTAAGCTCTGTTTCATCTCCCGTTACAAAAAACTCATGCTGGTAATTCATTATGGCTTCCATGGTATTAAGCAACGTATTTTGCCTTTGTTTAATAGCATCTATAAACCACCTTGCACTGTCAATTTTTTGTTTTATAAACAGTACTGCTTCTTTTTGTCGTTTGTCTTTTTTTGTACCCTTATCATAATCCTTCAACATATCTCTATAGCCTTCGCTAATTCTAAGATCAGGTGCATTTTTACTGTTTAGACTCAACTCAAGTTTACCAACATTGTTTGTAATAAAAAAATCTGGAATTACATAATTTGTATTCTTGCCTGTATCACCTGCCGTACCGCCCGGCTTGGGATTAAGCTTTACAATCTGGCTTATTATTTCCCGCAACTGCTCATCGGTAAGTGTAAGGGCACGTTGTATTTTTTCGTAATGTTTTTTGGTAAACTCGTCAAAATACTTTTCAAGTACTTTAATGGAAATTTCAATTATTTTTCCTTGATCGACTTTTCGTTGAAGTTGCAATAAAAGGCATTCCTGTAGGCTTCTCGCACCAACACCCGGCGGATCAAACTGCTGTAACTGCATTAAAAGCTGCTCTATTTCTACTTCGTCTGTATCTACATTCTGTCTAAAAGCAAGATCATCTATAATAGCACTTATCTCTCTGCGTAAATAACCATCATCATCCAGGCTACCAACAAGCTGTTCAGCAATTTTCATTTGCTTTTCGCTCAGCTTTAAAAGCCCTAGTTGCTGCAACATAATCTCCATAAAGCTGGTTTCCACTTTATGTGGTATTACGCGGTTGTCATCTTTTTCAGGATAATTTTCATCTCTCATTTTGTAGTCGCCCACATCATCATCGCCCTCATGCACATAATCGCTTATATCAATATTTTCATACTCGTCTTCGGTACCTTCTGTTTTATATTCGTCTTCACTTGGCTCAGTAAACTCATCTTTTTCAAATTCATCGTCATGGCTATCTTCATCTGCCTGCTCCAATGCTGGATTTTCTTCCATTTCTTCTTTAATACGCTCGTCTAAAATAGCAGTGGGAACCTGTAGCAGTTTCATTAGCTGAATTTGCTGTGGCGAAAGTTTTTGTAATAACTTTTGTTGTAAACTCTGATGTAAAGCCATGAGAAAATATCTAAAATAATTTTTTACTAAAACAATACTTTTTGCCAATAATTTAAAGCGAAATAATTAATAACTTCGTAAATTTACAATCATTCAGCATTATAAATGAAAAACAAATTTATAACATTATCGTTTTGTACCCTCCTCATTGCTAGCTCGGGTTTCTGCCAAGCTTATAAGCCGTTAAAAAACGCGGAAAAAATGATGAATTTTAGTCTGACAGATACCATAACTAAATCAACAATAATTTTGTCACCTCAAATGCTTGTTTCTCCTTCTTTTTACTGTACTAATCTTGCATTTTTCTGCAAGCAGGAAATTAAATTCGAAAAAATTACTAAAATCCCATTCAAATTCAGGGTTGGCTCGGTGCAACAGGTCGATTACCTGGAAGGCAAAGGGCAACGCAGGCCATAATTAAGAAGCTGCAACTTTCCCCTATTGTGAGTGTATTTTTGTCAAATATTACTTTTATCTTTTTCAATTTGTTTAAATTACGGTTAGATAAATGCACATGTTTAAATACATAAAATACCTGAACCCTCTTATTGTTTATGCACTGGCTATCATCGCATTTACAAACACAGGTATTTTATGCTGGCTTGTATTAATATATTCGTGGGTGTTTATACCGGTTGCGGAATTATTCATTGAGCCCAGCTCAAAAAATATGACGGCTGCAGAAGAAGAACTAGCAAAAAATGACCGTGTATACGATTACTTGCTTTACCTCATTGTATTTATACAAATCCCAACCCTATTTTTCTTCTTACAGTCATTTGTAAATGTTTCGTTACAAACGATAGATATTATAGGTCGCATAACAGCTATGGGTATGCTTTGTGGCACTTTTGGTATAAATGTAGCACACGAGCTTGGCCATAGAAAAAATAAATTTGAACAGGCACTGGCAAAAATTTCACTGCTTAGCAGTTTATATATGCACTTTTTTATAGAGCACAATAAAGGGCATCATAAAAATGTAGCCACCCACAACGACCCTAGCAGCGCACGTTACAATGAATGGTTGTATAGTTTTTATTTTAGAACGATAGGATTGTCATATGCATCTGCCTGGCATATTGCTGCCGCCGATCTAAGAAAAAAAGGATTACCTGCTTTCGATGTAAAAAATGAAATGCTGCAAACGCAGATAATTCAAGCAGCTTTTGTGGCAGGTGTATATCTCTTATTTGGCGGATGGATAACAATCTATTTTTTAGGAGCAGCTTTTATGGGAATACTTTTATTGGAAACCGTAAATTACATAGAGCACTATGGTTTGCAAAGAAAACTTACCGATGAAAATAGTTTTGAGAGAACAATGCCACAACACAGCTGGAACAGTAACCATGCTTTTGGAAGAATATTATTATTTGAGTTGAGCAGACACAGCGACCATCATTATCTTGCCAGCAAAAAATACCAGGTATTAAAACACCACGAAAATACACCACAATTACCAACCGGTTATCCCGGCTCCATGTTGCTGGCTTTGCTACCTCCTTTGTGGTTTAAGATAATGAACAAAAAAATAGCCAGCATTAGTGCTGGGGAATAAAATTGTAGACATTTTTCCTCGCTTTTTTCATAAAGGAAAAAATCCCCTCCTGAAGAATCAGGACGGGATATTGTTCAAGCATGAGAAAAATCAAAATACTTCTATATTTCTTTTCAATCAAAAATTCTTTGTAAAGATGCAACAAGTTTTTTTGAATGACAATATTTATAAAAAAATATTTGGTATAAGTGAAATTTTATTTCATAAATTATTAAATTGTAGTTGTTTGTCAAATATTTTAATTTTCTTTCCGACCCTTTAAATCTACTAGATGTCATTTTTTTTTAAAATGACGTCAATTAGGAAAGCAATTCGAACTATAATGCAACAAAACTCTTTTTTAAACAAATCACAAAGAACCTTAAAAAAAAGAGATTGGTTAAATTAAATATTTTGGCATAATGTTTCCTCATTGGTTGACAAAATATATGCGTAGAAATTTCCTTTTTATAATTGTGACTTGTGTTTTATTTACTGCCTGCAAAAACAAAAAAAATCCTGTAACTACTATTCAAAATAAAAAAATAGAAACCCCTAAAAGAGTTTCAATTAATTATTCCTTGCTTGTTTCAAAAGACAGTATTAATGCTTTTTTAAAACTACAGGATTCTGCCACTTTACAAGTGATTGGAGCCGTAAATAGAGCAGATGTAAAATTTCTTAAAAAGTTTGATTCCCTGCTTGTTCCTCTAAACACAAAGGAAGTATTGCAACAATATTTCCCTTTTCCCTTCCACGCCGCATTTTTAAAAAATGTAAAAAAAATCATCTTCTTTTCTTACCCATCACAATCATTTGCAGCCTATGAAAACGGAGAGCTCGTTTACACAGGTCCAACGAATATGGGTCGCAAAGCGGACCAAACACCGACGGGCTTGTTTTATACAAACTGGAAAGCAGAAGAAACCACCAGCACATTTAACGACGAATGGAATTTAAAATGGAATTTTAATATTGAGAACAAACTCGGTGTAGGTTTTCATGAATATGAAATGCCTGGGTATCCCACATCGCACTCTTGCCTTAGGCTATCAGAAAAAGACGCGAAATACCTATACGCATGGGCAGACCAATGGAACCTTCAAGGGACAGACAATGTTCTGGCAAAAGGTACGCCGGTGGTGGTTTTTGGCGCCTATCCATTTGGAAGTTCAAAACCATGGCTTGCACTGGTACAAAATGAGAGAACCATGGAAATTACCGAAGAGAACTTGCAAACAACGGTACAACAATTCTTACCAGATATTTTACAAAAGCAAGCACAGCGTGACAGTATGGATATAATACCTGCAAAATAAGTATCCGCTGACAGATCCACCTCCAAAAAAATTAACAAGCGAAAATTTGAAAATAAAAAGCGACACAAAACCATTATTTTTATAAAAATAATTTGTGCCCCTTATGCTAGCAATCATCAACCAGGTTTTCGAAATAAAAAATAAAATAAACAACCTGGCAGAACCTGCTCTTTTCGAAAGAAATTTAAACAGGCTCTATGCTATATTTGAAGAGGAAGGTTACATTATACACGACCCTACAAACGAGGCCTACGAAGCCACGAGAACGGATTGCGAGGCGAGCATTGTAGGATCGGCCGCTGGCAAAATGAAAATTACAAAAACACTTAAGCCTATCATTTACCAAAAGCTACAGGGCAATGTACAGTTGCAACAAAAAGCTATTGTAATTGTAGAGAAACTTTAAACTTGAGCAATGAGATCCGTTAACATTGGTATTGACCTTGGCACAACAAACTCCCTTATTGCAAAATTTGAAAACAACAAGGTAAAGGTTTTTAAAAACCCAGTTGGGCAAAAAGAAACACTTGCATCGTTTGTTGCGTACCGCAAAGACCGAATTTTAGTGGGCGATAAAGCCCGTGAATATTTAACCAGAGATGCTGTAAATGTTTTTGGTGGGTTTAAACGCAAAATGGGGACTGATGAAAAGTATTACGTGGTAAACCTAGATGAAAATGTGACTCCTGTAGAACTCTCTTCCCTGATATTAAAAGAATTAAAAAACTTCGTACAAAGCGATGAGCCTCTGGAAGCATGTGTAATTACCATACCTGCTTCGTTTGACAGCATGCAAAGTAACGCAACCTTAAAGGCAGGCAAAGACGCAGGGTTTAAAGAGGTTTTTTTATTACAGGAACCAATTGCTGCAAGTCTGGCTTTTTTTAATGTTGCCGACGCAGAAAGAAGCAATAAAAACGGGTATCGTCTAATTTATGATTTAGGTGGTGGCACTTTTGATGTGGCACTAGTGAGCGCTACAGATGATGAACTGAAAGTAATAGACCACGAAGGCAATAATTTTTTAGGGGGAATGGATTTTGATTTTGCCATAATCGATAAAATAATAATTCCTGCAATAATTGCAGAAACAGGGATAGAAAATTTTGAAGACGAAGTGCGCTTAAAGTATGGCAAATATGAAATGCTTTATTATCAGATTTTATATTATGCAGAAGAAGCAAAAAAAGAACTAGGCAGTAACGGCTATGCAGATATAGAGTTTACGGCAGAACTCGACGGTAAGAAATTCGATTTGTACATCCCTGTTGTTAAAAATGTAGTTGACGAAATGTTTAAACCAATTATTAACGAAACTATTTTACTGCTCAATAAAATTTTAGAAAACAATAAACTTTCTGCTACAGATATAAAAGAGATTATTTTAGTAGGCGGCTCTACATTTTTACCGCAGGTAAGAAACGAAATAGCTTTGCAAACAGGTATCAAAATTAATTATTCCATAGATCCTACTACCGCAATTGCTGTAGGCGCAGCGTATTATGCCGCCAACAAATATTATGAGCCCTTTGTAGAAACGGAAATAAAAACAGAGGCAACAATTGCAGACGAGTTAATTGCCTCAATAGATTTTGATGATACGAACTTAACAGTAAATCTGCAATACAACCGATCTAGCAAAGACAAAGAAGAAGTACTGTTGATGGCAGTTACGGGAGACTACACAGGCAAATTTTATAGAATTACCCGAACTGATGGCGGGTACGATACGGGGCTGATAAACCTAAAAGCAAAGAAGACAGAATTTTTACCGTTGATACCAGAAAACAATAATGGCTTTGTATTGCACATTTATGATGAGCAAAAAAGTGAGCTATTTAAATTGTCGCAACAGATAAATATTGTACAAGGTTTTTATAACATTGACGGGCAACCGCTACCAAACGATATTTCTGTTGAGATTGATGATGTTGAAAATAAAACAACAAAGCTGGAAGCCATTTTTGAAAGAAACAGCTTATTGCCACAAAAGCGTACACTCTACAGAGAAATATCTAAAACCATTAAAAAGGGAAGTGAGGATACGATCATCATCAATATTTTAGAAGGTGATAAAAATGCAAGAGCATCTTCCAACTTAACAATTGGCTGCATCGTAATTGCAGGAAAAGATTTACAAAGCGATTTAATAAAAGGTTCAGATATTGAAATACATGTACATCTTACAGACTCGAGGGTTTTAAACACAACCGTTTACCTTGTAATGACACAGCAGGAATTTAAGAATGTATTTTCCATAGCTGAAAAGCAGGTGAATATAGAAAGACTGAAAGAACAGTTTTTTGCATTGGAAAATTCTCTCATGAATACGGTAAAAGAATTTCAATACAACGACGATACAATCTGGGAAATTAAAGCCAACGTTTTTCTGGAAGAGTTACAAGCTTTAAAACCAAGGTTGATTAAGATTAAGGACAATGACAAATCAGACGAAAAATACGTAATTGCAGAAAAGCTAAGCCGCATATCGCAGGATGCAGATAAGCTTGGCGGTAATGAAAGAATTGCAGCTATGCTGGATGATTATTTGCAACACAAAGAAACTGTACTGGAAATTATAAACATAGCCGATTTTGAAAAAGACGAATTAAAAAAGCAATACCAAAAAATAGAAGCATCAGAAGCATCGTTTATGCGTTCTAAAAACATTTCTGTAATAGAAAATAAAATAGAGCAGTTGTACGATCTGCACTGGAAAGGCCTGAGTAATACATCAAGTTTTTTAATTGCAAAGTTTATAGAGTTTAAGTCGTACGATGCAGATGATTTTAAAAATTACAATGCGGCAAAGTCTATTTTTAAAATGGCAGATACCGCATTGGAACATGAAAAGTACCCTGAATTTAGGCAGCATGTTTTCAGTATATCATCGTTGTTAAAATCGGTTAAACAAAATATTAATACTGACTTTAAAGGCACTGGCATTGGCTAACAAACAATACACATCTATTATTCGGCTACTAACACACTGCGACATTGAGCTAAATGACGACGTGAATGTGCCACGTATAAGAAAGCAGTTATTGGCAGAATTTGATTTTGCTGCCGGTGGTTTTATAAACATAGATAATTACAGCTACAGCAAGAATGATGTGCTGGAAGAAATTGGCAGAGAAGATTTTTTACAAAGGTTTACTTACCATAAAAAAATATGGGAATACAAAGCAGTTCTTGCCATTTTAGAAAACAACGAATTGCGGCTTGATGAGCTAAGAAATGAAATAAAAATTTTTAGCGGCGACACAGATTTTGATCAGTTTTTTTCTCCTTATTTCGCTTTACCGTTTAATTATGTTTCCCGAAATTTTTTAAATAAAGGAGAATTAATAAAACAGGGGGAATGGTTGTTGTTCGAAGATTTTTTACAACCTGAAGACAGAGAAGAAGGCTTTAGGCAATTGAGGGTTTTTCTGGAAAACAACATTCGATTATTAAGAAATATAAACGGAGACAATTATAAGAATACGAGGCTTCAATTAGAGCACTGGTTAAAACCTGGCGGCAGCAGTTTATTAAACAACCTTCCTTATGAATTTTACGGCGCAAAAGCTGAGATAGTTTTGCACTTAATAAACTTAACGGTAAGAATACAACGCACAAACAGGAGAGATTGTAAAGCCGTGAGTAAGGAACTAACCTTTATAACAGATATACCGCAAGAGTATGAAGATCTGATTATGAACAACCATAAAGTGTATACAAACCAAGTACCTTCGAGCACTAACACCAACAACTATTGGTGGATTCTTTGGGCAGTTATTATTCTATTAAGAGCGGTATCAGGAGGCTGCTAAACAAGCATTTTTTTAATGTCGTTTTTTCTTTGTGCATCCATCGCTGTAGTCATATAAACAGTAGAATTCTTAGCATTATCACCAATTAATTTTGACTGGGAAGCAAATCTTTTGCAGCCATTACAAATAAAAAAATGTAACTGAAGTTTAAAATTTTCCAATCCAGAAATTTCATTTTCCTCCTTTTTAAGAGCAAGCATCGTAGCCTCCTTGCAACTAATATTAATAATTTCTTTTAGCATAGTAATTAAATATTTAACCAGTTTTTTTGAATACAACTGCGGAGGTGCAACTTACACCTGTGTATGAGTACCCAATAATTATCTTTTGTAATTTTTAAAACATCACAAATTTCTGTGGTATCCATACCTTCTATATACTTCAACACAAAAACCTGCTGCTGTATATCTTTTAGCTTTTTCTTGCATTTTTCCAACACAGAGTAAAACTCTTTCGCCTCTACTTTTTTGTCATAATTACCGCCCCACTCTTTAGGTGATGTATCCCTGCTTTTCCAATGTTCTTCATTATCAAAATACAAATCTTCCTCTTGTCCTAATACTATGGCAGATAAGCTGTTCTTTTTTCTAAAATGGTCTATAATTTTATTTTTACAAATAGCATAGAGCCAGTTTTTTTCAGATGCAATACCATTGTAGGTTTCCTTGGCCCGCCAGGCACTTAAAAATGTGTCTTGAACAATATCTTCAGCAAAACCCATATCCTTCACCCTCACAATGGCAT